>NZ_JYNP01000050.1 GCF_000934755.1 Desulfonatronovibrio magnus | reverse complement strand
GGATTGAGCACGGGGACTGGCTCTCCCGGCATTTATTTTTCTAATTTGTTTCTTGCTCAATAAAAAATAAGTGCCGGGGTGCCTGTCCCCACAAACATGAAAGCAAGGATTTTTAACAACCAACATGTTTGTTTGAAATTTCCACTAAGCGCCTAATAAAGGATTACAAATTGTTATATTTTAATATTTTTAGAAGATGGCGGAATGTTGTTGGTCTCATGGCGTTTTTTTTGCTTTTTCCAGTAGATGCAAAGACAGCTGTTGACCATTTTCATCCTGATATGTTGAGCTATAGTATGCAGATTGCATCGTTAAGTGACAGGGAAAAGGCTGTGAGTTACTATCAAGACCTTGAGCAGAAGCTTCCAGATGATCTGGTGGATGAGCTTCGTTTAGAGTTCATAGACCCTTACTACAGTCTAAGGATGGGTTTTGAAAAGAAAGAATCCACCCTGCAGGGCCTGGCGGAAAAGGTGCAACCTTTTTTTCCACAGGCAATACTTATAAGGTGTGCACTTATCCAGGAGCGCATCATTATGGCTTCTGCCAGAGTTAATGAGATACATGAAAGTAAGCTTTCAGTGACGTCAGATGCGCCTGAATATCAGAAGCAGCCTGCCAGGGCAATAAGCGATTTAGATTTTGCACAGGCAGATAATCATGGCCAGTTACCAGCGCAGACAAGTTCTACATTGAGCGCGGATGATTTTTTCATGGCAGAGCTTTACAGGGCCCGTGACGATCTTACTCGCAGGAAGCGTCCCTATGCCGGATTGCTGGGCGGTTACTTTACTGACAAAAATGATCTGTCAGTTATGCATGGGGGGGCATTTGGAAGAGTTGTTGTGTTTGACGGTCTTGATTTTACGGCCCGGGTTATGACTGGCATGATCAGCCAGAGCAGTGACGGGCAGCGCCCCAGAACCCGGCTGCGACGCAGCAGTTTTATGCTGGGTATAAATGATTACTTTCTTACTCCTGAGCTTATAGTTTGGGCTTCAGCCATGCTGGAGTCATTTAACATGCGCGACCATGGTAATGCGCCTGAGGGCAGTCGGCTGGGTCTGGATAAAGATTATGTCGCAGGGGGGCATATTGGCGGCAAATATGTATTTGAAGGCGGATCAGAGCTTGGCATTGAAGGAAGCAGGCAAAGTATATGGGCTGAACATGATCTGACAAACCCCAGGCTTTTTAACAGAATTACCGACCTTTCTCAAATGCATCCGGATCTGATTTTAAACCAGTTCAGCGCATTTGCTGATCTGGTTACTCGTCCTGAACATCGCCTGCGGGCAGAAGCAGGGTTTGCCGATTACAGCGATAATAACTCCAGGGTTTGGGGCTATGCCCATTACCAGCTTCCTTTTCCAGGAAGCAGAGATGCTCGCTGGGCGGTAATCAGGCCAAATATTTATCTTGAAAGGGTAAGAAAAGACAATGAGGCCTATTTTTCTCCGCGTTCGCACGTGACAGCCGGGATCATGCTTCATGCCATTCACCAGTATGAAAGATTTGAAGTGGAGGCGGAAATTAATCCGCAGCTTCTCTGGACTAAAGATGAAGACAAAGACAGATCCACAGAAGCTGGTATACATGGTCTGCTTAGAATTTCCTTTTTTGTGACAGATGATTTAAGCCTTGGTCTTTCAGGTTTTGGCTACGCTGATACTGACGATTACTGGTTGGCCAGGGGTATTATGTTTGTTCGGTATGTTTTTTAATGATTACCTTTTGGACAGATACCTGGTCCCGAATGCCATATTCAGCAGCCGAAAGAGTTTTTTGTAAAAATCTACAACAATTGAACGCTGGAGCAGATTATAGTGATGTTCAATAAAATAATTGTGTCTGTCCTGGGGTTGGTGCTGTTACTTATAATCCAGGGCTGCGGTTCAGGCAATAAGCCTGAAGTCCGTTCATCATTTCTGCAGGAATCCTGGACCACCTACAAAGATACCTTTATTCATGAAGATGGTTATGTGTGGGATCGCTTCCGTGATGGGGAGAAGTTACCAGTGAAGGGCAGTCATATGCATTATTGAGGGCTGCACTGTTAGAGGATGAGAATGCTTTCGACCGTATATTCAACTGGACAGAAAATAATCTGCTCAGAGATGACGGCATGTATTCCTGGCGCTGGCATCCAGGTGATGAAAGCCGTCCAGGGTGGATTGTTGATGAGAATACAGCTACAGATGCGGACCAGGATATTGCGCTGGCCCTGATAATAGCTGCCAGAGCATTCGACAGGCCCGAGCTTCTTTCAAGAGCAGCACAAATAATTACAGCTATTCGCACAGGTACAGGAATAAAAGTTGGAGACAGCTGGTTTCTGTCAGCCGGCAACTGGGCCAATGACCAGCGTATCATGAATATATCCTATTTCATGCCTTATTCATATCCCCTGTTTCATGAACTTGATCCTTCGGGCAACTGGTTGGAAGTCAGGAGTACAGGGTATGAAATATTATCTGCCCTGCTCAGGATGTCTCCCTCAAATCTTTTTCCTGACTTTAATTTTATTGATAAAAATGGGCACGTCAGTCCAATAATAGATTTAGATGGTCTTGACAGTGACTTTTCCTTTGATGCCATGCGCATATACTGGAGAGTTGCTTTGGACTGTATTCTCAGCCCTCATCTTAGAGCCTGCTCTGATTCGGCCAGGATAAGCACTATCCATGATATCATTGCTGAACATGGGCAGGTTTTCTCCAGATATGATATTTTTACAGGAGAGCCTCTAAATGATCTAGTTTCACTTAGCTTTTACGGCAGCTTTCTGCCAGGGATGAGACTGCATCATCCGGTACTGGCTGAGTCCATACTCAACTCAGAGCTTTCCATGGAAAGAATTAGTCCCATCCTCAACGATCCTGACAGATACTATGACTTGAACTGGATATGGTTTGGCCTGGCAGCAGACAATGGTCTGATTAAAGACATGACTCCAGACCCGCAATGGGTCCGTCAGGCTGTGGTCCATAACTGATAATTATTATTTCGCGCTAAGCCCCTATGATCTTGTGTTATCAGCTTGCATCATTCCTGCCTGAAAAGCTTTGAGATTTATTTCTACAAACCGTTTTTTTGTCTTTTCTTCAATAATACGACAGAACAGATCAGGTTCCATAGGCAGAATTCCTGTTCCGGCAAGTGCCCCCAGCATGGCCATGTTCACTGCAAGGGGGGAGCCTGCCTCGGTGGCAATCTTCAGGGCGTCGAGCATTATAAGATTTTGGACCCGGCTGGCCAGCTTTTTTAAGGATTCAGGCATTTGCGGATACTGAGCCTGTCCCATGGCAACAGTAAAAGGCGGCAGCGGTACTGTATTGGTTATGACTATACTGCTGGAGCTGCATTTTGCAGCAGCCCGGATGGTCTCTGATGGTTCGAACCCCAGAAGCACATCAGCTTCTCCGTCTGCAATGCAATAGCCGGTTCCGTCTCCGAGAAGTACCATGGATTCAACTACTCCGCCGCGTTGGGCCATGCCGTGAAATTCCGACATACGCACGTCAATACCGGCAGCAACAGCTGTTTCTCCCAACACCCTGGCTGCCAGTATGTTACCCTGTCCACCAACGGCTACAATCATGACACGAATGGTTTTCATCAGGCTTACTCCTTTCTCGGTATGGGCAAAATTGCGTTTTCCGGGCAGATCTGAGCGCATAGGGCGCAACCTGTGCAGCGGTCGGCATCAATGCGAATCTCCTGGCCATCAAGCAGAAATGCCGGGCAGGCGATCTTTTCAGTACATAGACGATGCTTGCTGCACTTTTCAGTTTTGACGAAAAATGGCCGCTTCTTTTTGAATCCGGGCAGGGTTTTGTCATAAAGAGGACAGGCTGCCTTGGCCACCAGAACTGATACGCCCCGGTAATCAGCAAGTTCCTGAATGGCATCAACTGTTTTACGGAAATGGAACGGATTTACTGCAATGGTCTTTTCCACCCCAAGGCCTTTCACTGCAGCCTCAATGGAAACAGTCTTTTTGTGCAGATGCATGTGGGTTAAATCCACGCCCGGGTGGGGCTGGTGACCGGTCATGCCTGTGGTACCGTTATCAAGGACCACCAGCATAAAGTCATGATTATTGTAGACGGCATTGGCAAGGGGGGACAGACCGCTGTGAAAAAAGGTAGAATCGCCGATAAAGGCAACAACTTTTTTGCCCGTGGCCTGGGAAAAACCGCCGGCTGTGCCAACACCGGCACCCATGGCAATGAGAAAATCACCCATTTTCAGCGGGGGCAGAAGCCCCAATGTGTAGCAGCCGATGTCCGTAGGGTATATGGCTTCATCTCCAAAGACCTCCCTTACTGCTGCATAGGTTGCACGGTGAGGGCATCCCGGGCACAAGTTGGGTGGTCTTGCCGGAACCTCTGGCATGTCAGGAGTTTGAACAGGAGTACTGGGTACGAAATCAATTCCGAAAAATACGGAAATGGCCTTTTTGACGATGGTGGGGTTGAATTCGTACAATCTGGAGAAAAGGCCTTCCTCTTTGCCCTGGATGGGTATTGTCAGCCCTGCACGCTGGGCAGCGGCATGGACAGCCTGTTGCAACCATGGCTCTCCTTCTTCCGCTACCAGAACTTTTTCGCACCCGTTTAAAAAACTCTGGACAAGTGATTCAGGAAATGGATGGGAAAATCCAATGCGCAGAATGCGGACGCTGTCTGCAATATTTAGCTCATCAACTGCATCTTTTACATAACCGTAGCTGACACCGTTACAGATGATTCCCCATTTTCCTTCGCCCTGGCTTCGGTTCCAGCTACTCTGGTCAGCAATGGAGGCAGCCTTGTCCATTTTTTCAAGCAGCCGGGGATGCAGGTTGCGCGATACAGAAGGAATACATACCAGGTTGAAGGGATCCTTTTTGAAATCTCCCCTGGTTACGCGCTTGGTGAGTGGGCCCAGAGTGACCACACCGCTGCTGTGATTAATTCTCGTTGTGGTGCGCAAAATTACCGGCAGCTTGAGATCTTCAGACAGTCCAAAGGCATACCTGGTCATTTCCTTGGCTTCGGCAACAGTGGAAGGCTCCAGCATGGGCAACCCACTCAAGCCAGCATAAAAGCGGCTGTCCTGCTCATTCTGGCTGGAGAACATGAAAGGATCATCTGCTACAACAAGTACCAGTGATCCAGTGATTCCGGTATAAGCAAGAGTCATGAGGGCGTCCGAGGCCACGTTGAGGCCCACATGTTTCATGGAAACCATGGTTTTAAGTCCGCACATGGCAGCTCCAGCAGCCATTTCGAGAGAAACCTTTTCATTGACGCTGTACTCAAAATACAGGTCAGTCTCAAGGGATATCCGGAAAAATTGAAGGGCGATTTCAGAAGACGGAGTGCCTGGATAGGCCGCAGCAAAAGCGACTCCTGCTTCCAGGGCACCACGGGCTATGGCTTCATTTCCCAGCATGAGCATTTTTTTGTTTTCTTGTTCCAGCAGCAGCGGATGCATACTTTTTTCTCCTCAATTGAGATGCGCCTGCAGAAAATAATGCGTGCAGTTTTATGTTTTAAGTTTTAAGATTTAGGTTCTAACCTATAAGTTCAATATTGTCTGTTACTGGGCAGTCAAAAGTTATCATGCAACATCTTGGATTTATGGCAATTATTTCTCAAGGCAGTTATATTTTCAGCTTTTCCCAGGTAAGGATATAGGCAATAACAATACCGGCAACAAACCCCACAGCCAGGTTGGAAGCAAGAGTAATACTGACTACGAGTATGGAAACAAACATTTCTTTGCGGGTCTTGATGTCTAAGATAGTCAGGGCAAGCTGAGTGCCGGCAAAAATAAGCAACACTCCAAGAACTGACAGGGGGATTAAGTTTATCACCGCAAGCATGCCAGATCCAAGAGAAAGAGCAAGAATCAGGAATATGCTTCCTATAATCAGATTTGAACCACCTGTCCGAGCTCCAAAGCGATATCTTGAAGCAAGGCCGCCGGCACCGTGACACATGGCCATGCCTCCGAATAAAAAGCTTGCAAGGTTGGCAAATGCCATGCTTAATGTCAGGCTGCGAGGAGAAACTCTATTGCTTTGTTTTGGAAAATACTGCGTATATAAATCATTGGTAGCTATAACGGCATTGCCGAGTGTCATGGGCACCTGAGGCATGACCAGCATGAGCAGGGCAAAAGAATAGTCAGGCCCGGATGGAAGGCCATAAGGAAAGAATGCGGGTAGATGAAATCCGGGAATAAGTTCTGCAAATCCCTGTCTGGTCCCGAGCAGCAGTCCTATCAAAATTCCAGTTCCAAGAACAACCAGGGCAGCAGGTAAACGCTTGTTATCCAGCAAAAAAAGAGTCAATATACCGAGAATGATGCCAATGGCTAATCCCAGAGGTAGTGGTCCAATATTCTGAATGGTTAGATATGGTTCAGCTGCCTGACTGAGTTCTTGAAACGCACTGGTGCCCACCATGAGCTTAACCCCCTGGCTGACCAGTAAAAGCCCGGTGGAAAGCTGAACCCCTCTGATGACTGCCTTGGGAACATATTTACTGATTAATGAGATAAGACCAGTGGCGCCAAAAAATAAAAGCATTACAAAGGTCAGCAGGCATGAGGCCTGAATTTCAGTTGCAGTCACTCCTGTAGCTATGGCATAGGCAGCTATGACTTTCATGGGCTCTACAGGACAGGTCAGACGGAAATATAGTCCTGAAAAAAAATAAAAAAAAGCAACTGAGAAGAAAATTGCAGCAGGACTAAGGCCGTTGATGAGAATCATTCCTATAGCCAGGGGAAGTAAAGTTCCCAAGTCGCCAAGAGAACCTGCCATTTCCATGCGGTTGAACCGATGTGGCTGTAAAGAAGGGCTTTGTAAAGAGTCCCTGCCTGGTAATACTGATTCATTAAGTGACATAGGTTGTAAATTATCCGATTTAGAAAAATTGTCAACAGATTTACAAGTAACTAAAACAAAATTAACAATAAATTCAGGGCGTTATGGCTTTACCATGCTGATTGCTTCGGTCGCTCAGGCTCCCTTGTAGGTGACAGGTTTTCAGCAACCACTTCCCTGACATCTCAGGTGTCATTGCGAGCGAGTCTTTTTGCCCCGTTGAACATACGCAGTGTAGGCGCAGCCATTCAACTGGGGCGAGCGCGGCAATCCTTGTTGCGAGCAAGGCCAAGCAATCTCGCGTTAAGGTTATTACACCTTTTTTTGTGGCTTCAGCCACACTTTGAAGAAGCGGCTGGAGCCGCAAGAACTAAACGATCCCAGGCTGGAGCCTGGGAACGAGGGGGATAAGTTACTCACAGGTTAGGTCCCGGTCCGCCCAGGTGAGGAGCTTCTAAGTAACTAAAACAAAATTATCAACAAAATCAGACGTTTACAGTTTTCATATTTTTACGATTTTTGCTTATGATTGATGCACATTTGCCAGAAAAGTTCCGTCAAAGATAAGAGCTTTGCGCCTGGCACAGCTTCCTGCCCGGAGGCTTACAGCCCGGAGGGGGACTGTCCCAATTTCCAAATATGGGACTGTTCTTCAAGGTGGAGGCGGCTTCCAGCCGCCTGGAATTACATAGCCTGCAGGATGCAGGCTCCACTTTAAAGACAGTTACTCACAAGTTCGGTCCCGGGCCGCCCGGGTGAGGAGCTTACAAGTAACTACAACTTTTATTTGCCTGTCACTACAATTTGATAAAGATGTGACTGATTTGTAACATTTTTGATATATTTGATAAATTGCAGCTGTTAAGCGCGTTTATAGCTCATATAAACATTTTTATAAGAGCTCCACCTGGGTTGTCCGGAACTTTGCCCTTGAGCAACTTTACTTGGCGGTTTTTACTGCTTAAGCTCGCCAGAAGTGACTTTTATCAGTGGCCGAGGCAATAAGTAATAAAAATATCGCTGTAGTGGCAGTAATTACGGCAAAGCATGCCATTGACTTAATCAGGAAGTGTATATGCAAACAAACAAAGTGCTGGTCATAGAGGATGAAGAGGACATTCAAAATCTGTTGCTTTTGAATCTTGAGGCAGCAGGGTATAAAGTCTTTGTCACAGACAATGGATACGACGGCCTGAGGATAGCTCAGGAAGAAATGCCTCAGGTCATTCTGCTGGATCTGATGCTTCCCCATATGGATGGTCTTGAGATTTGTCGTCGGCTCAAGAGCAGTGCCAAGCTGAAGCATATCAGGGTGATCATGGTCACAGCCAAAGGTGAGGAAGTTGACAGGATTGTCGGTTTTGAACTGGGGGCTGATGATTATGTTGTTAAGCCGTTCAGTATCAGGGAACTGCTTTTAAGGGTCAAGGCCATAATCAGGCGGGATGAGGTAGAAGAAGAGAAATCCAGTAAACAAATCTGGAAGCATGAGGGGCTTGAGTTTGACTTTGCAGCCATGCAATTCAAGCTTGACGGACAGAGTATCAACCTGACCGCTACTGAACTGAAGCTGCTGGCCGAGTTTATTCAGAATCAGGGGAAGGTTTTATCCAGGGAGCGTCTGTTGAACAATGTATGGGGATATGAATTTGAAGGTTACAACAGAACAGTGGACACTCACATCCGAAGACTAAGGGTCAAGCTTGGAAAGTATTCGGATATTATCCACACCTCCAGAGGGTTGGGATACAAGTTTGATCCTGAGTCGTGATAATTGGTGTGGTAAATGAAAAACAGGTATTCCCTTAAAATCAAGCTTATTATTTCCTTTTGGGTGGCCTTGATCATAGCGCTGGCCATTCCATCCTATTATTTCATGAATACTGTTGAAAAGGAAATAAAAAAAGAGACCATAATAAGTGCCAGGGACAGAATGTCTATTCTTGTGTGGGCATTATCGGGAAGGGAATACCACGACCTCAGCCAGCTTGACCGGGTCATAAGGGAAGTCACCCAGTCTGGTCAGGACAGGATAACAGTTATTGACAGCCAGGGTGTGGTTCTTGTGGACTCCATGGTTGATTTTGATGATATGGGCAGTGTAGAAAATCATGCTTCAAGGCAGGAGTTCAGGGCATCAATGCGTGAGGGTTCAGGCTATAGCGTCAGGCTCAGCTCCACTGTTGATCGCTATCTGATATACTATGCTCGAAAGATTGAGCTTGATCCCTTTGGAACTGTAGTACTCCGGCTGGCCACACCTTCTGCCACCATGGATTCATTTTTTGAAAGAGTGAGTACCGGCCTCTGGCAGATGATGCTTTTGTCACTGCTTTTTACAGGACTTCTTGTATTTATCCTGGTCAGACGACTGACCCTTAAGCTGCAGCCCATGATCAGTCTGGCCCAGTCTATTGGGAAAGGCCACTATGAAAAGAGAATAACCTCATCTCCGGGACGTGAGTTTGATCCTCTAATGGAAGCAATCAATGAAATGGCGCAGAGCATAGAAAATAATATTGAGATTGTATCATCACAGAAGACTGAGCTGGAAACCATACTCAATGGAGTTAAAGACAGTCTCGTGGCCTTGGACAATACTGGACGGATAATGAGTTTTAACCAGGCTTTCAAGGATAATTTCAATCACTTCAGTCATTTTTTCGGCAAAAGGCCCCTTGAGGTATTTCATGACAGCAGACTTCAGGAGTATTCTGAAGAAGTCATTTCAAGCGATATTATTCGCAATAAGAGCCTGGAGGTTATGTTCAAGGACAGATGTTATGACGTAAATATTGTTTCTCCGGAGGACCGCAGACGTATCGGCGCAGTTCTGGTGTTTCATGATATTACCAATATTAAAAGGCTGGAAAGTATTCGCAAGGACTTTGTGGCCAATGCCTCCCACGAGCTTCGCACTCCCCTGACTTCCATCAAGGGCTATACAGAGACCCTTATTGATAATAAAGAGCTTATGGCAACAAAGGGCAGGGATTTTCTGGAAGTTATCATTAAGAATACCAACAACATGATCAGACTTCTTGATGATATTCTGCAGCTGTCCAAGATTGAGTCTGAGCCTGAGAAGATTGTTGTCAGCGATACCCCTTTGCACCCGGTGGTTGAAAAGGCCTGGTATAACTGCAGTCATTACATTCAGGATAAAAAGGTCAACTTCAGTATGGAGCTTGAGGACATCTGCCTGACAGTTAAAGGAGAGAGCGAATATCTGGGGCATGTTTTTCAGAACCTTTTTGAAAACAGCATTAAGTTTGTTCCTGATGAGGGAGAAATCAGGGTTTTGTGCCGTTTGCATGACAAGATGGTCCACATCGGGGTTCAGGATAATGGGCCAGGCATTCCCAGGGATGAGCAGAAGAGGGTTTTTGAGCGGTTTTACCGGGTTAAAAAATTCAAGAACCAGGTTAAAGGTACTGGACTGGGACTGGCCATCTGCAGGAATATATTAATGAATCTGGGCGGGGAGATATGGGTGGAAAGCCCGGTTAAGGGAACCAATTCCGGATGCATAATCTGGTTTTCCCTGCGCAGGGCCGATGCTGACGTATAAAAAAAATATTAAACTGTTGTAACTGTTCAGCAAAATAGAATATGAAGACCTGGACCCCGGATCCGTCATCCCGGACTCGATCCGGGACCGGGGTGACGGTTAAATCAGATCCTTGCCCCTTTCCGTCATTCCGGAGAAAGCCGGAATCCAGGATATTTTAATAGCCTTATAGCAAATGTGGTTAACAGTTACCAAATGTTAACCATTAACTGATAACTCTTAACTCTCAAGGTAATAATCAGGAGACAGTATGGCTCACTTACTTGAAGAATTAGATCGGCTGAACATGAAGATTATGCAAATGGTGGTTCAGACAGAACAGGCCCTTAGCAAAACCGTCAATGCTTTTTCCCGGATGGATTCTGATATGGCCCAGCAGGTTGTGGATAATGATAAAAAAATCAATGAACTGGAAGTTCAAGTTTATGATTTGTGCTTAAGGCTTCTGGCCTTAGAGCAGCCTGTGGCCAAAGACCTGCGTTTTATTCTTGGCTGCATGCGCGTTTGTCAGGATCTGGAAAGAATTGGTGATGAATCAGCCAACATATCTGATGCAACTATTTATCTCAGCCTTAATCCACCCATGGAATTTTATGATAAGATTCTGCTTATGGGCCAGAAAAGCTATGATATGCTTCAGGAGGCCATTATTGCGTTTTCATCACCTGATGTGGAAAGGGCTGTAGATGTATGCAGGATGGATTTTGAGGTGGATGAACTGAACTCAGCAGTACTTAAAGAAATTATCCAGTATATGTCTCAGAAAAGTGACACCATTGAGCCATGCGTGCAGACCATAAATATTGCCCGCCGGTTTGAGAGAATTGCTGACATGGCCACAAACATAGCTGAAACAACCATGTTTATTGTCAAGGGAACCAGCCTTAAGCATTCATGCCAGTTTGATGATCGGGTGTGATTAATGTTATTGAGATATAAGTAAATAAAAGTCATTATTTACTGCATACGGCATATGCCTGTTCATTAATCCTGGATTCCGGATCCCGTTTCAAGCTTCGCCAGAAATGACGGAAAAGGGCAACTATCTGATTTAACCGTCACCCCGGAGTCCAGGTTTTCTTATTGATCTTGCTGAACAGTTTCAAATGTTTTATCGAATTTTTCCAGTGAACATGTGAAAGCCTGGCCATCAAGATACCTGCATATCCAGTTTTTTAAAACCAACCATTTCAGTTTGAGGTATGGCGATATTCTCAATAAGTTTATAGCCGCATTCAGCAAGGTAATCTTCAAGGGTGCCCATTCGGTTCATTTCTTCAAACTGAACTTCAACAACCTCCCTTAAGTTGTCCTGAGCTTCCTGCCTGGTCCTGCCTTGGGATACAAAGTCCAGTTCCGGACACTTGGCCAGGTACCAGTCATTTTTTCCATATTTGAATTGAGAGCTGCAGTCTCATGTTTTGGCCTCACAATAATTAAATTATCCTTTTTGTATAAAATCTTCATCGGAAACCGGGGAACTGACAACACCCGACGATGGAAAAAAACGTTTTCTATTCAAGGCTGACAGTCTGTGCAGCTTAGTGAACAGGTACTAAAATTTAACTTTGTTTGATAAGGCCTGTCAATTGGTCATCTAATGACCATTAGCAGCTTGTTGTTGCGCTGAAAAAAATGGCATGATATGGCACAAAAGCACGCAATCTGGTAGCCGAAGACAACATAGTAAACAAGCAGGTGGCCCTGGGCAGTCTCAAAAAAAATGGGCTTGCGTGCTGATGCCGTAAAGATTTCATTACAAGAATTGGACATGACAGTGAGATGGCCAGTGAGATCATGAGCATTTACCTGGAATCCATACCCAAAAACATAGAAGCGCTCAAAAAATTTATTGAACAGGGTCAAAAAGAAGGAGCAACCCGGGAGGCTCATTCCATCAAGGGCAATTCAGGTAATGTCAGCTGTCTGGCCATGGCTGAGATTGCTGGAATGCTGGAAAAAGCCGGTCATAGCGGGAACCTCAAGCATATGAAGCAACATATGCCCGAACTTGAAAGGCAGTTTGAAATATGTATGGCGGAGATAAAAAAACAATGCCGCCGAAAGATTAACCAGAGGCTCAACAAATTACCACCCCCGGAAAACTATGAATAGATATATCTACATCCAGGCTCTGGCAGGGGCTTTGCTCGCCGCAGGCATACTTACAATTGTCTCTGTACTTTTTTTTAGAGAAATAAAACCCGAGTTCCCTGTTCATGCGGTCATGATTATTGAAGGTCTTTTAACCTTGCTGACTGGTTCTGCTTTGCTTGCTGTAGCATGCTTTGCAAAAAAGTGGACCAAGGCTGGGCAGGATAGAATATGGACGATGCTGACTTTGGGGATCGGGTTGATTTTTGTTTATTCGGCAGCAGACGTTGCAGACAATTTTCTGGTTGTTCATCATGGTGATGGGCTGCTGGAACTTTATAAAGAGATTTCCTTGCTGGTTGGGGCCACAGTTCTGGTGAGTGGATCTTTTATCTGGATCAGGGATCTGCTGCGAACCCGGGAGAGTCTTTTGATCAGAGAGCAGAAGCTCAAAGATAGCGAGTCAAAATTCAGGACATTGTTTGATTTGTATCCGGATGCAACACTGCTTATCGACGCTGAAACACAGCTTCCTGAATATTATAATCATGTGGCTCATGAGCAGCTGGGTTATACTGCTGAGGAGTTTTCGCGAATAAAGATCGCAGATTATGAGGCCCTGGAAACTCCTGATGATATTGCCCGGCATATTGAAAATATCTCAAAGCACGGACGTGATGACTTTGAAACCCTGCACCGCTGCAAAGACGGCAGTCTAATTGATGTTAACGTCACGGTCATCCTGCTGCAGATGGAATCCAGGCCCTATCTTTTGTGTGTTTTCAGAAATATTTCAGATAAAAAGCAAGTTATCCGATCCCTGGAGGAGAGTGAGCAGCTCTTCCGGGATGTTGCCGACGCTGCAGGGGAATACATCTGGGAGATTGACCCCAGCGGCACTTACAGCTTTTTGACATCCAGAGTGGAGGAAGTCCTTGGCCGCAGTGTGGATGAAATACTTGGCAGTTCACCTTTTGAGTTTATGCCCTCTGAAGAGGCATCCAGAGTTGAAAAAATGCTGGCTGGATGGGCTGAAAAAGGTGAGTCATGGCAGGGCCTGGAGCACATGTCTGTTCGGCCTGACGGCAGAATAGTCTGGCAGCGGGTAAGTGGTATGCCCATAAAGAATTCAGACGGTGAGCTTACAGGTTTCAGGGGAACGGGACTGGATATAACTGCTGAAAAAGAAGCCATGCAGGTCCAGCAGCAGTTGTCCGAACGGTTGCGTCTCGCTACTGAAGCGGCGGATCTCGGTATATGGGACCTTAGAATGGCTGACGGATTTTTGGAATGGGATGAGGGTATGTTTCGTATTTACAGGATTCCCAGTGAAGAATTTAATAATTCTCTGGAAGACTGGACCAATGCCCTTTTGCCTGAATACCGGGAAAAGGCAGAGCAGGATTTTAATGCAGGCATTGCCGGCCAGGGTGCTTATCGATCTGAGTTCATGATCCGGAGAAAAGACGGCGATATCCGGCATATAAGGGCTATGGCTCAGGCTATCCATGACGAAAAGGGCAATCCGGTGCGGGTGGTTGGCATCAATGAGGATGTGACGGAGCACAAGCTGGCTGAAGAGCGTCTTCATGAACAGGAACGCCTTTACCGGGGACTTGTGGAATCCCAGCAGGATCTTATTGTCCGTGTAGACAGCCAGGGTAATTTTACCTACGTCAATGATGCATACTGTAATAAATTCGGCAAGGTTAGAGAAGATCTGCTGGGAAAATCTTTTACCCCTCTGGTACATGATGATGACATTGAGCCCACCATGGAAGCCATGAAAGACCTTTACCAATCACCCTACAGGACCTATCTGGAGCAGCGCGCCAAAACCGTTGACGGCTGGAGATGGCTGGCCTGGGAGGACAGCTCAGTCCAGGATGATGACGGAAACGTGATCGAAATCCAGGGAGTGGGCCGGGATATAACTGATCTCAAGGAGGCCCAGATCAAGGCTGAATCAGCCAGCCTGGCCAAGAGCGAGTTTCTGGCCAATATGAGCCACGAAATCCGTACTCCCATGAATGCTGTCATTGGTCTAAGCCAGTTGCTTCTGCAGACCTCCCTAAATGACCGGCAGCGAGATTCTCTTATTAAAATCAGCAATTCTTCGCGGATGCTGCTGGGCATTATCAACGATATTTTAGATTACTCCAAGATTGAGGCTGGTAAGCTGGAGCTGGACATACACACTTTCAGGCTGGATGAGCTCCTGGACCAGATGAAGACCTTGTTCGGTTCCACTGCAGAGGACAAAGGGCTGGAGCTTGTATTCAATATTCCTCCGGATGTCCCCAGGGTACTTAAGGGAGATTCATTGCGTCTGGGCCAGGTCTTTACCAACATTCTGGGCAATGCTGTCAAGTTTACGGAAAAAGGACATGTGGAACTGGCTGTTCAGGAGACAGAAGACAGGGGGCAGGAGACAGGAGACAGGAGTCAGGAGTCAGGGGACAGGAGGCAGAGGTCAGAGGTCAGAGATCAGATGTCAGAGGGCAGAAGTCAGGATCTGGGACAGGGGGCAGGGGACAGGGGGCAGGAGTTAGAATCTGAAACAGTTCGGCTGCTCTTTGAGGTCAAGGACACCGGTATCGGTATGGATGAGGAACAGGTTAAGAAGCTTTTCCAGGCATTTTCCCAGGCTGATACTTCCACTACCCGCAAGTATGGGGGCACGGGCCTGGGCTTGGTCATCAGCCGCAATCTTGTGCAGCGTATGGGAGGGGAACTTAAGGTTGAGTCCGTACCGGGCCAGGGAAGCAGGTTTTATTTTGAGATTGAACTGCCCCTGACCCCGGATACTGAAAAAATTGATGAGTGCGCGGGATTTGACGGGAACAGGGTATTGGTGGTGGACGACCATGAAGCAGCAAGGAGCGTTCTTCGAAATATTCTGGAAAGCTGCATGTTTCAGGTAAATGAGGCTCATGATGGAAGATCAGCATTAGATGCTGTGCTGTCCGCAGATAAAGCAGGCGATCCTTATGACTTTGTTTTTATGGACTGGAAGATGCCTGGCGAGCTGGACGGGATTCAGGCTGCCCGGGAGATTGAAAGGCTGCATGCTCAGGGAGTGCTGAAAGGCGGTAAACCCCCTTTTATAATTGTCAGTGCTTACCAGCGTGATGAGATGCCGGATCAGAATGCGGAGTGTTTCAATTGTTATTTGAGTAAGCCGGTGACTGCATCATCTATTTTTAATGCCATTGCAGAAGCTGCTGGTCAAGCTCCATCACATACCAGTCATTCTCATGAGTTAACAATACCTTCTTTTGAGGGGTACTCTGTTCTCATTGCTGAAGATAATTCCTTGAACCAGGAAGTGGCCTTGCAGATGTTGGAAAAGACAGGGGCTGCCCTGAGCCTGGCCAACAACGGTGCTGAGGCTTTGGAAATGGTTAAGGCCGGCAGCTTTGATCTGGTCTTGATGGATCTGCAGATGCCGGTCATGGATGGCTATGAAGCTACAAGAAAAATACTTGAGTTCTTCCCGGATTTGCCGGTTATTGCCTTGTCCGCGGCTGTAATGGAGGAGGACAGAAAAAAATCTGAGCAAGCCGGAATGAGGGCTCATCTGCCCAAACCCATAGACAGCACCCAGCTTTATCGTACAATGGCAAAATGGCTCCAGGCTGGCGAGGCTGTCAAGGTCCAAAAGGTTGTGCCTGAGCATAGATCATCTCTTTTGCCAGGGTCCCTGGAAGGTTTCGACCTGGAGCAGGGGCTTAAAGCATCAGATGGGGACTCCCGTTTCTATCACAAGATGCTGCATCGTTTCAGGGAAATGCTGGCCGGAGAGTTTGCCTGCATTGATGAAGAGCTGGATAAAAGTCAATCCGGGGATGCTCCCAGGCTTGTGCATACCCTCAAGGGTTTGGCTGGAACAATGGGGGCTGTACGTATAGCTGAAGCTGCTGTTTCCATTGATCTGGCTTTTAAGGAAAACAGGACGGTAACCCCGGAAATGCGCCTGGAATTGTCCCAGGCCATGGAACAGGGTCGGACCCAGTTAAACGGCCTGGAAAAAAAATCCAGTCAGTCCAGGGAGGTGGATTATGAACAGGGTATAGCTGCCATGTCCAGCATGCTGCAAATGCTTAAAAAAAGCGAGATGATTGAGGACGATCTTCTGGAAACGGTAACATCCTTCCTGCAGGGAATAGTTGGTGAGCAGGAGGTTACCGAGCTTACCGGTCTTGTGGAAAATTTTGAGCATGATGCTGCTGCACAGAAGTTGCTGGAGCTGGCTTCAGGGATCAACCGCAATCTTTGGCGGTAAAGCCATGCAACATAAGGGCATCAACCATATCTTCCAGTGATATAGTCTTCAGTCTCCTTTTCTCCGGGATTGGTGAACAAAGTTATGGTGTCCCTGTATTCAATAAGCTTGCCCAGATACATATATGCTGTGTAATCTGATACACGCGCTGCCTGCTGCATGTTATGGGTAACTATGACAATGCTGTAATTTTCTTTGAGCTGAAAAATCAGTTCTTCAATTTTGGCTGTGGAAATAGGATCCAGGGCAGAGCAGGGTTCATCAAGCAGGATTACTTCCGGCTCAATGGCAATGGCTCTGGCAATGACCAGCCTCTGCTGCTGACCCCCTGACAGACCCAGCGCATTCTGATTTAGCCTGTCTTTGACTTCATCCCATAATGCTGCACCTTTCAAAGATTTTTCCACCACTTCAGCAAGCACCTTCTTGTTGCTCACGCCTTGCAGCCTTAGTCCATAAGCAATATTTTCAAATATAGACTTGGGAAAGGGATTGGGCTTCTGGAATACCATGCCCACTCTTCTGCGCAGCTCTGCCACATCAACCATGGGGTCATAAATATTATTGCCATCAAGAAGAATTTTTCCTTCAACCCGGCAGATGTCAATGAGGTCGTTAAGTCTGTTGAAGCAGCGTAAAAGTGTGGACTTGCCACATCCGCTGGGGCCTATAAAGGCAGTAACTCTTTTGGCAGGAATCTTCATCTGAATAGATTTCAACGCTTGCTCCTGACCGTAAAAAAGTTTCAAGTCTTCAACTTCAATGCAAATGTTTTCCTTATCAAGGTTCATATCCTGGCGGGAATCATTTTGGGCAAACATGCCGTTGGTCACTGCATGATTGGAGGCCATAGAAGTTTTGGTCATTTATATCTCCATATTTTGTATCAGTTTAGCTGTGCCTGACTTTGAGGTTAAACTAATCGCCCTGGCTTTTGTATTTTTCCCGCAGATAGTTTCTGATGGTGATGGCAGTAAGGTTCAGGACCACTATTATGAAGACCAGGACCAGTGAAGTTGCATAGACCAGAGGCCTTGCAGCTTCTACATTGGGACTTTGAAAGCCGACATCAAAGATATGAAAACCCAGGTGCATAAATTTTCTTTCAAGGTGAATAAAGGGAAAGATACTATCCACAGGCAGGCTTGGTGCAAGCTTGACTACACCCACCAGCATGAGTGGAGCTACTTCTCCGGCAGCCCTGGCAACAGCAAGGATCAATCCGGTCATCATGGCTGGAGTTGCCAGGGGAATCACTGTTCTCCAAAGAGTTTCGGCCTTGGTAGCCCCGAGAGCCAGGCTGCCTTCACGAATGGATCTGGGTATTCTGGTCAATCCTTCCTCAGTGGCTACGATTACTACAGGCAGGGTCAGCAGGGCAAGGGTCAGGGATGACCACAAAAGCCCTGGCGTGCCAAAAGTAGGTGCGGGCAGAGCTTCAGGATAAAATATCTGATCAATATTTCCTCCAAGGAAGTAGATAAAAAAGCCCAGTCCGAAAACACCGAAAACTATTGATGGAACGCCTGCCAGATTGTTTACAGATATCCTGATTATTCTCACAAATGTTCCCTGTTTGGCGTATTCGCGCAGATAAATGGCAGCTAAAACGCCCAGAGGGGTCACAACAATGGACATGATAATAACCATGATTACAGTGCCGAAAATGGCTGGAAAGATCCCCCCTTCAGTATTTGCTTCCCTGGGGAATCCCGTAATGAAGTTCCAGAAATTGGAAATATAGTGTCTGGTCTTTTCCAAAAAGCTCATGTCGTTGGGGCGGAAGGCACTGACAATCAAGGACATGCTAATGTCAACCATTCTGCCTTCCATGGTCTCTGCTGTAAGGGAATCCCTGCGCATTTGATCAGCAAGCTCCAGACGTTTGGAGTTCAGTTGATCATATTCATGGGACAATCTTTCTCTTTCCAGCTGCAGCTCATTCCAGGCTTCTTCTCTGGCCTCATCATCCATGGAGGTATCAAGCTCAAGTCTTCGTTCTCCCAGCCTGACCCTTTCCATGAGCCTGTTGATTCTTCCTATTTCAAAGCGCTCAATATGCTCAATCTGATCAAACAGGCTTGAAGCGCGTGCTGCCCTTGGGTACAGCTCTTTCCAGGCATCCTCGCCTTCTGCTATGACCTTCCCGTTTTCCTTGATGTTCATCAGGTAACCGATAAAATCTCCCCACTCTCGTCTTTCAAGAACAAGTACATTTTTGGGATATTTCCATTCAGTCATCAAAGGCTGAGCAAACCACTGAAAGTCACGTCCATGCACGTCTCTGTTGCCGACCTTGAACAGATGTCTTTCAGCAAGTTCCGGATATTCAGGGATGTTGAAGCCTGCTTCGCGCATCAATTGCGCTGCAACTGTTTCAGATCTTCTGAGCTTGCCAAGAATGCGAATCTTTTCATCTTCACTTTGCTGGTAGTACGCTTCAATTACAGGCTTGGGCCAGAAGTGACCAAGGCCTCTGCTGGCTATAAGCAGCAACAGCCCAAAAACCATGATCATGCTTATGGACACCATTCCTGCGGTAAGCCATATCCAGGGATTTCCTGATTTAAACCATTCTTTGATAAACATAAGTTATTTCCTGATTAAAGGGAGCTGTATTTTTTTCGAAGTCTCTGTCTGACAATCTCCGCAGCAGTGTTCAGGATAAACGTCAGAATAAACAGAACAAGGGCCGATAAAAAGAGAATGCGGTAGTGGGTCCCGCCCACAGCTGTTTCTGTAAGTTCCACAGCAATGTTCGCTGAAAGGGTGCGCATACCTTCGAAAATATTGAAGTTTGTGACCGGACTGTTGCCAGTGGCCATAAGCACGATCATGGTTTCGCCCACAGCTCGTCCAAACCCGATCATGACTGCGGAAAAAATACCTGGGCTGGCAGTCAGCAGAACCACCTTGGTTACTGTTTGCCAGCGAGTAGCGCCCAGCGCCAGAGATCCTTCGGTCAAATGCTTGGGGACACTGAATATGGCATCTTCAGCAATGGAAAAGATGGTAGGAATGACTGCGAAACCCATGGCCAGGCCGACAACCAAAGCATTTCGCTGGTCATAGGTTATGCCTACATCCGTCAGCCATTGTCTGGCGCTGCCGTTGAAAAACCATAATTCAATATAAGGGCTCATGAATATACAAAACCAGCCCATGAAAATTATTATTGGTATAAGGAATGCTGCTTCCCAGCCTGATGTTATTCTTTTACGTATCCGGGCAGGTATTTTAGACCATAGAAAAGCAAAGGCCAGAATGGCCAGGGGCATGAAAATTATGATTGAAAATATGGCTGGAAGATGATTTTCCACAAATGGGGCCAGCCAGAGACCAGCAAGGAATCCCAGAATGACTGTGGGCAATGCCTCCATGATTTCAATGGATGGTTTGACCAGTCTTCTCATTCTGGAGGTCATAAAGTAAGCTGTATAGATTGCCCCCATGATGGCCAGGGGCATGGCCAGAAGCATGGCATAAAAGGCAGCCTTTATGGTCCCCAGCGTCAAGGGGACCTGACTGAACTTGGGTTCAAAGTCATCGGTTGCAGATGATGACTGCCAGATGTAATCAGGTTTTGACCTTCCTTCATACCATACTTTCTGCCACAAGGCCTTCATAGAGACTTCAGGATGAGCATTAAACACGTGAAGCAGGTTTATCTGATCACTCTTGTCTTTTGCAAAAATCAGGCGCTGTACTGGAGACAGGGCAATGTTTGTAATGGGGCTGTCAGATATATTCTGCATAAATACAGTACGGTGGGAGGCTGGATAGTGACCAGCCAGATTACCACTTGCATCGGCAGTATAAAAACCCTTGCGATAGTATTCTGAAGTGAAGGCGGTAACTGCAGAAGGATGAGGTTCAAAGTCTCTGATTCTTTTAAGTCTGTTTATATTGTCATCATCCCTGACAACAAAGTACTGACTTATAGTGCCATCAGATCTGCCAACAATTATGGAAGTGGTACCAAGGACAAAGCCAGCGGTGGTAATTTGTACACTCTGGTCTGGAACTGCCGGCAGCGACTGGACCAGCTTATAGTCTGCAGGACGGGTTATGTTGTAAAAGTGAATGTATCCTCGAGAATCAATGGTATAAAGACTGAAATGATTGGCTGATATCAGAAGATGTTCAATGTTTTCTTTAGATTTTCCTAAAGGAAATTTTTGGATTTCAACTTCAGTCTCACCGGTCATGAAAGACACTCTCGTAGCAAATTTGATGAGCAGCAGCCGGTTGTCTTCAGTGGTTGCAGCCACTGCAGTCCCTCGACTTCCTCTCTGGACCCCGATTGATGTCAGTGGTCCTCTGTTTTCATCAACAACAAAAGGTTCCTCACCGTAGGGAAAAAGAACATGTGGAGTAATGGTCCTGATTCCTTCTGAGTGTCTGGCTTGAAAATCATGCTCCAAAACCATAGCAGTGCCATCACTTAGTCCGATTACTTTAATGTTGGTCCGGGGTTCTCCAGCTGCATGACTGGTGATGGTTACATCCTGTGGAAGATTGAGCGAAACTGTTTTGATGTGAGTTCCATCCCATAGATCGAAAAAAATGACTCTTCCATCGCTGTGATAGCTGACTCCAATTTCATGGTACCGATCCATGTCCATAAACATCAGTTGGCTATTTCTTGCTGGTGAGTAAAAGCTTGTTTCCGGTTCAACCGATGAACCTTTGAGCATGGGCAGGACTTCAATGAACAGGAATATAAAGATTAAGGCCAGGGCAATGATGACATTTACACCGCCGATGCTGACTCCAAATTTGGATATAAAATCTTTAACAGCTCTATACTTACGGAGTTTGTTTCTTCTTTCTTCACCAGGAAGATAGGTTTTGGAATGGTTTTTTTCAGTCATTTAATTGTCCTGAATATATCTTGTCGTGAGGGTTGCCTTACCTGTTAAAATAACTTTAACCACATAGATCACAGAAAACACAGAAGATCATAATCGGGAAAAGGGGAGTCACTATTTCTGTGCTTTTTGTGACGTTTGTGGTTGAAACGGGTAATGCTCCCTGTGGTTGCAACTGAAATAATATCAGCAGCAAACCATAAGTCAGGATTGCTGCTGATAATTTTAGTCTAAACTACAGGCCAAGCTGCTCACGAACATTTTTGGCAACTGACTCAGGCAGAGGAAGAAAGCCATCTCGAACAACTACGTCCTGACCCTGCTTTGAAAGAACCATCCTCAGAAACTCTCTCTCAACAGGTGGCAGGTCTCTTTCAGGATGCTTGTTGACGTAAACAAAAAGATATCTGGCCAGTGGATAATTGCCTGAAGCTGCATTTTCGCCAGTTGCTTCATAGCAGGTGCCGCCGTGCTCAGGAGCCAGGGCAACGACTTTTACCCCGGATGTTCTGTATCCGATTCCAGAGTATCCAATGCCATTAATGGATTCGCTAACACCCTGAACAACAGAAGCAGAACCTGGCTGCTCATTGATTGACGGACTGAAATCTCCGTCACAAAGAGCGTGCTGCCTGAAGAATCCATATGTGCCTGAAACTGCGTTACGGCTGTAAAGTGTAAAGTCCCGGTTAGCCCATGCGCCAGTCAGACCTACCTGACCCCAGCGGGTGATGCTTTCGCCAAGACCACACCGACGTGTATCAGAGAAAATGGCATCAACTTCAGGAATGGAAAGACATTCAATGGGATTGTCTCTGTTTACGAATACAGCAATGGTGTCAATACCAACTGGAACCATGGTGGGAGGGTAACCGTAGCGGTTTTCAAAGGCTTCAATTTCTGAAGCTCTCATTTCACGGCTCATGGGTCCAAAGTTTACAGTTGCTTCAGTCAAAGCTGGCGGTGCAGTTCCTGATCCGGCACCTTGAATTTCAATGTTAACATTAGGATAAAAACCTCTGAATGTTTCAGCCCATAAGGTCATAAGGTTGTTCAAAGTGTCTGAACCCATACTGGCCAAGTTTCCGGATACGCCGCTTGTAGGCTTATATTCAGGCAATTTGGGGTCAACCTGGGCTGTGGCGCTGCCTGCGAAAAGCATGGACAGCAAAAGTGTGAGAAAAACAAACTTTTTCATAATAAAATCCTCCGTT
This sequence comes from Desulfonatronovibrio magnus, assembly GCF_000934755.1. Classification (NCBI taxonomy): domain Bacteria; kingdom Pseudomonadati; phylum Thermodesulfobacteriota; class Desulfovibrionia; order Desulfovibrionales; family Desulfonatronovibrionaceae; genus Desulfonatronovibrio; species Desulfonatronovibrio magnus. Next base: position 20,183 of record NZ_JYNP01000050.1, on the reverse strand, counting down.
AAAACGATTTAATTGGATGACAAAACATATCTGTCGTTGACATGAACAGTGTATATAAATCCTCTGTTACAGATTTATGACACAAATATGTCTTTTCAACGAAGGGTGATGAATGAATGGTGATGAACTGGGAATGATGAGGTGTTCAGAGTTGATGTCAGGCGCATACTAACTTACTCCTGAAACCCTGTCATAAAAAACTGGAAAGAAAGTGTTCCGGTCAGGATCCAGGCTGAGCGATAGGCAATGGGACTGTCCTGGTTTTCAGCAAAGTACTTCTGCATGCTGGGTGCGGAAGTATCACGCATCAGGGAATGGAGATAGTTGCATGGCGCTAACTCCCTTTGTTACGCCACATGCCCCTGTTTGTTCTTCGGGCATCTTCTTCAAGACCGAACCAGTACATGCATATTTCATGGCGGCAATAGTCTCTTGAAACAGCTGCAAGTCCATTTCTGATCAGCTCCTCGCTGAAATTTCGTCCATGAACAGATGAGTGGACATTGGCAATCAGTCTTCCTCGCTGGTCTTCCCTGAAAGGAATAATTATCACCTGGTCCTGATTAATCATTTCAGCCACAAGCCTGACGGATTCACGATAAGAGGTATTATTTTCGGGTGGACCTTCAACTCCATACAACCTGATGATTATTTTTTCTCCGTGGGGTGATAATACAGTCAGAGTATGGGGATTGACGACCTCCTGCACATGGGCCTGCCAGTTTTCTATCAGCAGGTAGGAAGGCAGTGAGCCTTTGTCTTGTCTCGCTGGTTGTGATGAAAAGAAAAAACCTTTGGCCAGGTAAGCCACAATGAGCAAAATGATCACCAAAAGCAGAAACTTGTTTCCTCGTTTCATTCTGCTGATTGACAGAGGGTTGGATAGTCTGGTCATGATCACTACTCTTTTAGAATTTGATAACACTCTTGAGCTGCTTTATAAAAATTTACTCCGCCGGAGAGTTCATACACATGACAATGTGAAAACAGGTCAAGATATTTTTCCCTGTCAGGTTCGAGATATTCAGCAGGGTCTACACTCAGATAAAAAAGACCGGGCGATTTCATTACAGCACTTAGAAGTTCCTGTCTTTGTCGGAGGTCAATTTTTTTACACTTGAATGGTTCGTCAGTATGATGCCAGTTAAGAAGAACTAACGCCTTTACATTGGAAGTCAGATTAAACTTATCTGGTCCGAAACACTGATCAATAAAAACGTCATATTTTTGTTCCAGATCCCATATGTCTTCAGATTTGATTTTCTGGAACTGATTTATTTCCTCAATGGATAAAATGCCGGTTAAACTGGGATTGTTGAGGATGGTGCCGGGATTGACTCTTGGCAATTTGGCCACACCGTACATTTTTAGTTCTGCACCCTTTTTTTCTACCATGAGCCGGTCATTGCTTATGAAGGTCAAATCTTTATTCATAAGATGTAAAGCAAGGGTTGACTTGCCCATGCCTGAAAACCCCGCCAGAATCAGTCCGCTTCCATTTTTGCATACAGCTGCAGCGTGACACAACAGACAGCCCTGATCCAGTTTCCATTGGATAAACCTGTTGTTGACAAAGTTTATTACCTGATTGTCATTGACTGAGCATGGGCCAAGAGCCAGGTTTAGCCTGTCATTAAAATAGAAAACCATTCCTGATATTGTTTTTCTGACCACCCTGCCGTTACCAACATGGCAATACTCTTCCTTGATTTTCTCCTTGCCAGGCTCGGGCTCCTTTAATGTAAGCTGGAGCCGGGTATCAACGCAAGGGCATTCAACAGCCTTGACAATAAAATCAGGCGCTGTCTTTTCCTGACTTGAGAATGGCTGAAAGTAATGGTCCAGTTTTTCCAGAAGTGGACCGGAATTGGTCTGGACTTCTATAAGGCAGTCATCAAGTCTTACCCTGATATTTTTATTAAGTTCTTGTTTATCAAGAATTTCCTGTACGATATGCTTAAATGTGCAATTGTCTGTCATGCTGTTTCCTGTTAAATAGTTAACTATTCCTTTGTACTTATGCTTGTGCTTCAAGCAGTTTCCTGTCGTCTCGGTTCCGGGCGGTTAGTGGCTTGGCGGAAATTTCAAACAAACATGTTGTTTCATTTTCAAAGAAAGCCAAGAGGTTTTGCCCACGGAACACATGGAAGGACACGGAAAGTGTCTCTTTTCTTTATTCAGTGTTTTTCCGAGTATTCCGTGGGCAGTCTCTTTTGCCCGGAAACCTTATTCTTCAGTCTTCAGCCTCCAGTCTGAAAAGAACGGTTATCGCCCCAACTTAAAGATCCTTGTTTAAACTGGGTTGCGGGTACAATCCGCTAATTTATACACATCATGTTACAGCTGTATGACCGAAAAGGATAATGTTGAACTCTGGGCGCTATTCAATGAGGCCGGGATTGAGTCCTGGGCTGGTATTATGATTTTTTGGGCTCGCGTGAAAATTTCATGTTAGGCTTGAGTAATCGTTCATCTTTTCCCAGCCATGCATAGACAAGAAGACAGGGTTCACGATCACCCACAGTGATTCGGTGCTGATGGCCTGAGCGGTTGAGGATAAGTGAGCCTGGCGCAAAAACAGCTGCATCGTTTTCCGACCAGGCTCCAGCCACCGAGATATAACTTTCTTCAATTTCATGATGGGCATGCTGTGGATAGACCGTGCCTGGCGCAAACAAAACCAGTCCAATTATGATGTTGCTGGACGGAACCGGGCCAGAGGGGCTGACAATTTCAGTAAATGCGTAGCATTGAGACAGCTTGCGAGGAATTTTGTCGTATCCATATTCCCATGTGAACAATGGTGCAACACGTCCGATGGTTTGCGCCATTTGGGTTAGAGGTCCCCTTGCTCCGATCTCTAAAGCGCGAGGCAGATGAATTGTTACGGGTTTGCTTTCAGGATTTTTAAGAAGAAGATGTTCATCTGCTTCAATAATTCTGGATAATCGTTTGCGCACCTGGTGCTGGTGTGAACGGATCATTTTGCTGCCGCCCGCGGAACTGCGCCGATACACTTCATCCACATCTCTCAGAAGATACAGAAGGTCAGCCTTGTGGCTCAGTCTAAGAGGTGTGTAATTGTCTTGATTACAATGCATATGTTATTTGCAGGTAGTTTTGTGGCCGATATCAGAGCCGTTGGTTTCCTCAGGGTAATATGGCGATATATCCTGATCAGTATTGTTCAACAAGAAAATTTTATTTACATGATTAGTGGAGTGCTTTGCAAGTGGTGGGAGTCATTACTGCTTTTTCATTTTAAAAATCCTAATCCTGGATTTGGTCCAGCTGTGAAGCAGCCAGACAATAGCTGATAAACATTAGTCATGTGCAAAAAAGCGGACCTGGAATGTGCTGAGATAAATTGGGGCAATCCAGAAGCCAGGGACATCCTCTGTGTCAAGCTGTCACAATTGGGTTTTACTTAGAAGCTCCTCACCTGGACGGACCAGGACCGAACTTGTGAGTAACTTTACGAGTCTGTCACTTTTCTGAAAATTGAGACAGTCCCCGCGAGGTGCTACAAACAAGACTGATGCTGCATTGGTTCCTGGTAGAAATTTGATTTAATGATAAAATTTACACAGCGAGGGACAGTCCCCCTCCGGGCTGTAAGCCTCCGGGCAGGAAGCTGTGCCAGGCGCAAAGTTCCCATCTTTGACAGAAATTTTCTGGCAAATGTTCATGTATCATAGGCAAAAATCGTAAAAATGTGAAAACTGTAACCGTTTGATTTTATTTGAAAAACGACTTTAGTTGCTTGTAATCTCTCCACCCGGGCGGACCAGGTCCGAACTTGTGAGTAATTTTACTTTTTCATCAACTCGTTATGCTCCCTTTAAGCATCATCCTGTTGTTCATTTTGGGAGATTGCAAGCCTGGATGTGACATATTATGTGACGCTAAAATGAATCGTGCCACATAAACCATTGCAAGTATCGTGATTTGTGAGTAAATTTACCATCACGGAAAAGAGCATGCCGAGATATATTCCCACAGGTGAACTTGATGCAATTTTTCATGAGGTTTCAATGCATCCAGCTGGAACTACCTTTTAAGTAACTAAAATCGTATATACAATAAAATCAGGGCATTAAGCTTTTGCCATACAGATTGCTTCGGTCGCTTAGGCTCCTTCGTAGGTGACATGTTTTCAGCAACTACATTCCTGACATCTCATGTGTCATTGCGAGCGAGTCTTCGAGCGCGGCAATCTCAAACGTGTTGAGGCTGATTTTTTAGTTACTCACAAGTTCGGTCCCGGTCCCCCAGGTGAGGAGCTTACAAGCAACTATAATTTTATGTCAATTTACATATGAACGGAGAAGATAAATTGGTTTCTCGCAGTACAATGTATTCGGCGGACGATAAGCCAGGATGGGGGCTGTCTTTTATTCTTGGCCTTACTCATGTTTCACTTATTTTTGACGGGATAATCTTCCTGCCTAATATGATCGGCAAGGCCACCAGTACCCCTTCTGATCAGGTGGCCTTTGTTACTTTTGCTACATTGATAGTGGCAGCCCTGGGAACATTGTTTCAGGCTTTAAGAGTTGGGAAAATCGGCTGCGGGTTTGTATTGTTCATGGGATCTTATTCAGCCTTTCTGGCCTGCACACTCATGGCTGTTCAAATGGGAGGCCTGGAACTTATGGCTACCATGACCCTTCTTTGTGCCCCAGTAGTGATCTTTTATTCTTATTTTCTTCGTTTTCTGCGCCATATTGTAACACCCCCAGTTGGTGGAGTGCTGATTATTCTCGTTGCCTTAAGCCTGATGCCCATAGCCATAGACCTCTGGCAGGGGGGAGGTCCAAGTATGCCGCATTTCGGTACTTATCGCAACTACCTGGCCGGCCTGATTACCATGGCGGTTCTTGTTTTATTAATGTTGTTCGGAAATAACACCATCAGGTTATGGACTCCCATCCTGGGCATTGGAGCTGGTTGCCTGACAGCATGGTTTATGGGACTTTTTACTTTTGAACAATTTCACAGTTCTCCCTTATTTGGTTTTCCCCGAGGTGAATGGCCCGGGCTGACCCTGAACTTTGAATGGACATACCTTCCTCTTGCGGGTGCTTTTTTCATGGCTGCTCTTGTAAGTGCCATGGAAGGTACAGGAAATATCATGCTTCTTCAGCAGCTATCCATTAAAAAATTCAGAAAGGTTGACTATTCCCGAATTCAGGGAGGGTTGTACTGCGATGGTTTATGCAAAGGCCTTTCAGGAATCGCAGGTGGAACTCCTGTGGCCACTTTTTGTGATAATTTGCCCCTGATAAAAATGACCAGGGTTGCTGCCACAAGGGTTGGGATAATGGGGGCAGCTATTTTGATCTGTCTTGCTTTTATGCCCAAGGTATCAGGCTTTTTCTTAGATATTCCCCATGCTGTTATAGGCGGCGTGCTTGTAGTAATATGCGCCATGCTTTTTTATTCCGGTCTGGAACTGGTCATGCGCTCAGGGCTTACTTTTCAAATGGGTATGGTTCTGGGACTATCTCTTTGCGCAGGTCTTGTGGCTGAGACAAGGAACTTTTTCCCGGATATTATGCCGGTAAACCTTGCTCCTATTTTGCAGAATGGTGTGGCTATGGGTGGTTTTACAGCTATTTTTCTCAGTACCATTCTTTACCTTTTTCCCAAGCCTGGAATTACTTTTCAGATACTGCCAACACAAGATCGAATGAAAGAGTTGATGAGCAGAGTAAAGATGCTTAAAAACAGACTGAAACTTGATGACAACACCTATAACCGCCTTCGCCTGTCATGCGAAGAAAGTTTTATTTATCTGACAAGTTTTGTTGATGAGAATCAAAAGAAATGTCTGTTCAACATCAGAAAAAAAGAAGAAGGTATCTTTGTTGAGATCATATATGGAGAAGAGGTTGAAGATGTGGATCAGGCAGTGCGACCTTTTAATGTCATGAGTGCAAACAATCATGAGTTGTCTAAGCTTGGCCTGCTTATTTTATCCAAAACAGCCAGTGATATTCAGCATATACACATTTCTGGATTTACATATATATCCTTTGTTGTCGAATTTGATGCAGCATAGCTGCTGAGCAGGAGGAAATTGTAAGCGTCCCACCCGGGTGCCCCGGGACCGAACCTGTGAGTAACTGCATTTAAAGTGGAGCCTGCATCCTGCAGGCTATTAAAGTCCAGGCGGCTGGAAGCCGCCTCCACACTGAAGAACGGAATATGCGATGCTTCGCAACACTGTAAAACCTTCCGTGCCTTTCAGTATGTTCCGTTGGCAAAGGCTCCTGGCTTTCTTTGAAAATGAAACAACATGCTGGTTTGAAATTTCCAATAAGTGCCTAAAGCACTCTTTGCATTCTCAGGAGTCAAGCAGACATGAAGACCATAAACTTTTACTTTCTCAGAAACTTTGTTCTTGAACACAGGCAGTCAAAAATGCATGCAGAGGTGATACTGTGACTCTGCTTACTCTGCAAAGCGCCCTTGGCCTGCCGGCTTTTATCCTGATTGCCCTTGCCCTGTCTGAAAATCGCCGGGCAGTCAGTTTTCGTCTAATAGCAACCGGGATTGGTCTGCAACTGGGTTTGGCCCTGATCCTGCTGAAGATTCCAGTGTTCACCGACTTTTTTCTAATTTTAAACAAGGCAGTGGAGGCTCTGGAAAGCGGTACTCGGGCCGGAACCACCTTTGTCTTTGGTTATCTTGGCGGCGGTGATCTGCCTTTTGAAGAGCCATATGGAGGAGCCTCCTATATCTTTGCCTTTCGGGCCCTGCCTGTGATTATTGTTACCGGAGCTTTGACAGCCCTTCTTTATCACTGGAAAGTCATCCCTGTTCTGGTCAGGGCCTTTTCTGCCATGCTTAGAAAGACCCTGAACATTGGGGGAGCCCTGGGAGTTGGCACTGCAGCCAATGTTTTTGCCGGTATGGTTGAATCACCGCTTTTTATCCGGCCATATGTTGCATCATTAACCCGCAGTGAGCTTTTTGCCCTGATGACCTGCGGTATGGCCACCATTGCCGGAACCGTGCTTGTCCTTTATGCCGGGATTGTGGGAGCTGTTGTGCCTGGGGCCCTTGGGCATATTATGGCTGCATCCCTCATCAGTGCTCCAGCCGCAATCCTGATTTCAGGAATCATGATTCCTGAAACAAAACCTCAAACCATGGGCGAAGTAGTGCCCCCGGTGGAGACAGTTTCATCCATGGATGCAGTGGTCAAAGGAACCGGATTCGGACTGCATATGTACCTGCACATTGTAGCTTTGCTGATTGTTCTTGTAGCACTGGTCAGTATGTTTAACGCAGGCTTAGGGACGTTGCCTGATTTTCGCGGGGAATCCCTGACTTTACAGGGTATCATGGGATACGTGATGATGCCTCTGGTCTGGCTGGCCGGTATACCCTGGAACGAAGCCCACACCGCCGGAGGGCTGATGGGCGTGAAAGTGGTTCTAAACGAACTCCTGGCATACTTAGAAATGGCTGCGCTGCCGGAAGGGACATTATCCCAGCGCAGTACCCTTATAATGACCTATGCCATGTGCGGATTTGCCAACATAGGCAGTCTCGGCATCCTCATTGGAGGACTGATCAGCATTGCCCCGGAACGCAGCAGGGAAATCACAGCTCTGGGGCCACGCTCCATCCTTTCAGGCGTACTGGCCACCCTGATGACCGGGTCTGTGGTGGGTATTCTGTATTAATCTCTTGTCCCGGTAGATGTTCAAATGAAGAATAATTTGTCACTGTTTCTTTCCGGTCCTGGTAGATAATAATCAGCTGGAGCTGCCATCCAAATTATATGCTGGCCCTGGAGTCCCAGCCGCATGTTGTAGTTTAAGCGCTTATTGATGAACTGAAACTTTTGTTTTGCATGTCACTTAATTGTTGTTAATTTTACATAAAAGGAGTACTAAAATACCAGCTGTTGTCAGGGTATGGTTTTTGCCGCTACGGAGGGGTTTCCGTGAATGTAAAATGAAAGCTGGCCGCAGAGAAATTCATGTCTGCTGCTGTGAGTAATCAGAACCTGACTGGCTTAAGGAATAAAATAGATGGACAGCATACTACCAGCCTTGATTTCGCTGGCTCAGAATACGGCTCTGCTTCTGGCAACTGCACTGCTTATCGATATTTTCGGTACAAAATGGCGAACTGATTCAACCTATTTCCAGCAGGCTGCAGCAGGCCTTACTCTAAGCATGATCTGCATTCTGGTAATGCTTACTCCCTGGACGTTAATCCCCGGGGTGGTATTTGATACCCGTTCCATCCTTATTGGCGTGTCAGGTCTTTTTTTTGGGGCAATACCCACGGCCATTACCATGGTCATGGCCTCCTTATTCAGGATCTTTCAGAGTGGTGCCGGGATGTGGACAGGAGTGATGGTCATCATGACATCCGGTCTTATCGGTCTCGCCTGGAGGAGCAGGCGCAAAGATGCACTGCATCTGATTTCTCTCAAAGAACTGATTTTTTTTGGTCTGGTCATACATATAGTCATGCTGGGCATGATGCTGACTCTGCCAGGAGGTATTTCCGGAGTGGTCATCTCCAGCGTGGCCCTGCCAGTGCTGTTAATATATCCTCTCGGAACAGCATTGCTTGGAACTTTGATAGTCAGGAGGCTTTCCAGGGAAAAATTCAGTCAGCAGCTTCAGGAGTCTGAGGAAAAATACAAAAATTATATTGAAAAAGCACCATACGGAGTTTTCATAGTCAATGACAGCGGACAGTGTGTTGACGCCAATCCGGCAGCCTGCCGCATGACGGGCTATTCCAAACAGCAACTGCTGGGTATGAGTGTTAATGATTTTATTCCGTCTCCTGCTTCGCGCGAAAATGACAGCCGAAGTTTTGCTTCTCTGAAATCCACAGGCTCTAAGGACACTGAGCTGACCCTCCGGACCAGGGACGGGCGGGACATAAGTGTGGCCATGAGGACTGCTTCCCTGCCCGGCGCTGGCTTAGACGGAGCTTTGGTATTTGTGAGGGATATTTCGGCACGCAAGGAAGCGCAGGAACATATCAGGCGCGAATCTGATGTCAACCAGGGGCTTGCTGAGATTGCCAGAGCTATTACTTTGCCGGAAGCAACCATTGCCAGTCTGTCACAGGAAGTACACAAGCATGCCTTGAAACTTACATCCAGTGCTTATGGTTTTGTATCTTCCATTGACCCTGAAAGCGGTGACAATGTTGGTCATACTTTGTCCTTTATGATGGGCAAAGAACTGTGTCAGGTTGAAAGTGAGCGCATCTCCTTTCCCAAGGGTTCTGATGGATATAACGGGCTTCACGGTCACGCGCTGAATACTCATAAACCTTTTTTCACCAATAAGCCTGCAGAGCATCCCTCTTCAAGAGGCCTTCCTGACGGACATGTTCCAGTGAACAGGTTTCTGGCAGTACCGGCAGTTTTTAATGGAGAGCTTTTTGGCCAGATTGCCCTTGCCAATGCCGAGCGAGAATATAGTGACGCAGATATGAGGGTGGTGGAAGCTCTGGCTGATCTTTTTGCTACGGCTGTTTACAGGATGCGCTCTGTTCAGGATATCATTGAAGCCAGAGATGCAGCCCAGGCAGCCAGTGAGGCCAAGGATGAATTCATGGCCAATATGAGCCATGAAATCAGGACTCCACTCAACGGCATAATGGGTATGATGCAGCTCCTTGAAATGACGGAGCTGGCTGAAAACCAGAAGGAATATGTGGACTTAAGCATAAAATCAGGAGACAGGCTTACTAAATTGTTGTCGGATATTCTGGATATGTCAGCTCTTGAGTCGGGAAAAATTGAAATCCTCGAAGAAGAATTTGTTTTATGCAGTCTTGGGCATGAAATGGTTGATCTGTTTTCAGCAGTCTGCCGGGAAAGAAATATTATTTTTGATTATCTTCCATGTTCAGATGTACCTGATGTGCTCATTGGTGATGAGGCGAGAGTCAGACAGATACTTTATAATATTGTGAGTAATGCTGTTAAGTTTTCTGATCAGGGCCGGATTACCTTAGAGATGGGAATGGTTCGGTCTAAAGACAAAAATCTGGTGAACATGTATTTTTGTGTCAGTGATACAGGAATGGGTATGGATGAAGAAACAGTTGATGAATTGTTCAAACCTTTTGCCCAGGCTGATTCATCGTTTACGAGGAAGAGTCAGGGCCCTGGTCTGGGCCTGGCCATAGTTTGCCGTCTGGTGGAACTGATGCAGGGCAGCATCTCTGTAGAAAGCGTTCCTGGTCAGGGAAGCGTTTTTGAGATTGTCCTGCCTTTGAGTGCCAAACAGGCTGATAAGGAACTTATTTCGTAACTTCTAAAAAACTCCGGGCAGTATTCCTGGATACCGGCTTCTGCCGGTATGACATCACAATGCTATGATCTGTTCTCATTCGTCATTCCGGCGAAAGCAGGAATCCAGGTCTTTTCTTGGGTTACGATTGCCGGAGTTTTTGAGAAGTTACCTTATTTCGCAAAATATTCAACATACAGATTAATCCAAAGATGATTACTCCTGCCAGGTTTTCCATCAAAAGCGCTTTGCTGGCTGCTTTTTTCTTTATCGCACTGATAATGAGTGTGGTCATTGTCATTTCTTTTTACAGCAGCCGCAACTCTGTCAATGAGGTGGCACTGCATCTGCGCCTGGAAATTGTTTCTCATATTGAAGAACATATTCGTAATTTTCTGCATCTGCCCCATGAAATTAACAGCATCAATGTCAGAGCCATGCAGGATGGCCGGGTAGATTTGGAAGATATGAATTATCTCGCTGGAAGATTTGCTGAGCAGATCAGTATGTTTCCCTTAGTTTCCAGCGTATATTTCGGCAATATTCATGGCGGTCTGATCAACAGCGGCAGAGAATTCCCTGGTGATGAGAGATACATGATTATGACAGAGGGCTTTGAGGCTGGTGAGTTTCGCAAGTATCTGCTGGACAGCAAAGGCGAACCCCTTGGAAGACCTCAGATTATTTCCAGCTTTGATGCCCGGACAAGGCCATGGTTTATGAAGGCCGTTGCAGCAGGCGGACCTGTGTGGAGTGATGCGTACATCCTTTTTACCGGTCAGGATATGGCTCTGGCAGCCAGTCAGCCAGTATATGATCAAGGAGGTGAGCTGTCAGGGGTTGTTGCTGTGGATGTTTTTCTGTCCAATATTTCTGTTTTTCTCCAGAAAATTGGGGTGGGGAAAACAGGGAAGGCTTTTATTCTGGAACATTCCGGTCTTCTAATTGCTTCTTCTGAAAATGAACCCATGATTAAACGAAAGTCTGATGAACAGGTATACCAGAGGATACATGGGCTGGAGTCATCCAATCCGATTATTCAGAGTGCTGTTGGCAAGCTGCTGGATGAAAAGGGCGAGATCAGGGCTGTGGAGCACAAAGAAATTTTAGAGTTCTACCTGGAAGGCAAAAAGATTTTTCTGCATGTCTTGCCTCTGAAGGATAAGCGGGGCATTGACTGGCTTATTGTGGTGGCGGTTCCTGAAGAGGATTTTATGTCCAGCGTGACTGCGGGCAACAGGTTTTCACAGGTGGTCATGGTCTTGAGTCTGCTGCTTGCCCTTATGTCCGGTGCCCTAGTAACCCACGGGATAATAAGGCCTATAAGAATGCTGGATCTGGCAGCAGGAAAGATAGCCTCTGGAGCCGGGCATAAGAGGATTATGGAAAGTTCGTATTTTGTGGAGATTAGCAATCTGATAGCTTCTTTCAACATCATGGTCATGAAACTGCAAGTCAGTCTGGATAAGATGGAATATGAACTTATGGAGCGCAGACAGATTGAAGCAGCACTGCGCGAAGCCCATGACCGGCTGCTTATTGTCATGGATAGTGTGGATGCCATGATTTATATTGCAGATCTTCAGACTTATGAAATTCTTTTTGTCAACAGTTATGGGTGCAGGGTGTGGGGAGAAAATATTGAAGGTACAAAGTGCTGGCAGAGTATTCAGCAGGGACAGGATGGTCCATGTTCTTTCTGCACAAACCCGAAGCTTCTCAATGCAGATGGCACTCCTTCCGGAATATATCGCTGGGAATTCAGAAGCACGTTCAATGACAAGTGGTATGAGTGCCATGACCGGGCAATCAAATGGACTGATGGGCGAATGGTCAGGATGGAACTGGCCAGAGATATTACCGAGCGAAAGCTGGCTGAAGAAAACATCAGCAAAGCTAAGCATGAGCTGGAAAAGGCTGCTCAGGAAAAAGACAGGTTCTATTCCATCCTGGCCCACGACCTCAGGTCACCTCTGGCAGGGGTGATCAGCCTGTCAGAAATGCTGTCCGACAGCGTGGACGATTTGTCTGAAAAGGATATCCGGTTCGCTGCAAAGGAAATGCATAAAAGCCTGAGCAATATTCATGCACTGCTGGATGACCTTCTTGAATGGTCGCAGTTAAGCCAGGGGCTTATGGAGTACGCTCCAGAGCGTCTGAATCTGCTTGATCTTGCGGTTTCATGTTTGAGTACAGTTAAAGACTGGGCTGAACGCAAGGATATTCAAATCAGCATAGATGTGCCTGAATCTGTTGAGATCTATGCTGATGAATCCATGATGAAGGCTGTCATTCGCAACCTTGCATCCAATGCTGTTAAGTTCACTCAGCGTCACGGAAGCATTGCAGTGTCATTTTCTATTAATGATGATCAGCAGGGTACTTTATTTGTCAAAGATGATGGGGTGGGAATAGCGCCAGAACATCTGGAACAGGTTTTTTCTCTTGGCAAAGTCAGAAAAACTTTTGGCACAGAAGGTGAAAAAGGAACCGGACTTGGCCTTGTAATGTGCCGGGATCTTGTTGAAAAGCATGGCAGCAGGCTGAAGATTGAAAGTGAACCCGGAAAAGGAACTACAGTGTCATTTTTGTTGAATCTATTCCAACCACGCCCAACCCTTCGTTGAAAAAGAGGGGAGCATTTCGTGCCATATACCTATTGATTGTTCCTCGCGGGGACAGTCCCATTGGCCACCCTGATGACCGGGTCTGTGGTGGGTATTCTGTATTGAAAATGTTAAAGCCAGGATAATTCTGGGTAGCTATCCTAAGGGGCGCAAGCCGGCTTTGGGGTTGTCTGTTTGCCGGCAATCAACAGAGCACGTCCTGAATAAATGTGTTAAAGGAGATTGAAATCTATGAGATACTTAATCAACACGAAAAGTTTTGTTTTCATGAAAGCTTTGTTTACATTATGTTGTTGCGTTTTAGTTGTGCTTTATTCCATGTGCGTAATGGCCCAAGACAAAAGAACACTGATCATTGGAGCTGCTTCTGATATCCATACCCTGGACCCTGCAGTTTCAATGGACAATTCCGACTGGAGGCAAACTTATCCCGCTTATGACCGGCTGGTCAGATATGAAGTGGTTAAAGGCCAGGGCACAACCCGGGCGGAGCCCTTTGCAGCCAGAGCATGGTCAGTCTCAGGAGACGGTTTGACCTGGAACTTTTACATTCGTCCTGGAATCAGTTTTGCTGATGGTACAGCTCTTGATGCTGAAGCGGTACGTTTTTCCCTGCAGAGAGCCCTGGACATTGGCAAGGGACCAGCTCAAAATTTTAATGTCATAGAATCGATGCGCGTCATTGATCCATTAACTCTGGAGATTAAATTGGCACGGCCCTTTGGACCTTTTCTGCAGACCATGGCCACCAATGCAGCGTCAATAATAAATCCAGCAGTGCTTGAACATGATGCCCGCAACGATCTGGGACAGGACTGGCTCAGAACCAACACCGATGGCAGCGGCCCCTTTTCCCTGAAAGAATTGGTTCCTGGGAAGTATGCTGTTCTGCAGGCCGTTAAAGATTATTGGGATGGTACGCCATGGCTGGATCAAGTGGTTGTTAAGTTTATCCCGGACCCTGATGAACGAATGGCAGCCCTTGAGAGCGGCCGCATTCATATTGCTGAAAATCTGCTCATGGAGCAGTTGATCCGTTTAGAGGATAACCAGGACATTAAAGTGCACCGTTACCCGTCCCAGCTGGTGGAGTATGTCTATATCAATACTCAACGTCCCCATCTCAGTGATCCCCGGGTACGCCGCGCCTTAAATTTTGCAGTGGACTACCAGGCAATTATTGAAAATGTTATTCACGGCAATGCTGTCCAGATGAAAGGCCCCATTCCCCAAGGCATGTGGGGACATAATCCTTATGCTTATCAGTATGAATACAACCCACAAAAAGCTGCTGACCTGCTCAGTGAAGCTGGTGTTGAAGATTTGAGGCTGACATTAAAATATTCTGAGCGCCGCTCCGAATGGAAAGAGATTGCTAAAGAACTGCAGACCAGTTTTTCCCGGGCAGGAATAATATTGGAACTTGAATTTGTACCCAACCCGGTCTTGCGGGAACAATTAGACAAGGGAGATTTTGATCTGTGTCTCGGGGTCTGGAGTCCAGACTTTGCTGATCCTTACATGTTCATGAATTTCTGGTTTGATTCAACATACTGGGGTCTGCCGGGAAACAGGAGTTTTTACAAAAATGTGGTCGTAGATGAGCTTTTGCGCCACGCTGCAGAAAGTTCAAGTGTGGCTGGTCGGACCAAACTTTACTCCAGGGTCCAGGATATTGTCATTTCAGATGCACCGTATATTTTTCTGCACCAGATTGAGGCTGCTGTTGCCATGCACAAAAGCGTCCAGGGCTTTGTCTACAATCCCATGCTGGAGTCAATATACAATATTGAATCAATCTGGATAAAATGAGTGCCGGGTGCCTGTCCCCGATGACCGAGGCAATAATTAACACAAAGTGTCGCTGCAGTGTTAAAAGAGTTGCTGAAAACAATGTAAAGATAACAGTGACTTAGCTCGTTTCGTGCAATTTAAAGGGCACGGATGGTACGGCCTCATTTTAAGTTATTTATCTTATCAGAAAGTTATCCGAATGTGGAGGGCTTTTTTTATGCATTTTGGAGTTGAGAATATTCATAAAATCCACTTAGCACCTTGTCCAGTTTTTGGGGGGAACTTCAGAGGTACACATGAGTCAAGATCAACAAGGTCAACAACATGGTGAACAGTTACATTACAATTTTTCATCATCATGACTGTCCAAAGTATTAGCGGAAGCTGAGTTTCAGCAGCCTGGTGGACTGTAGCTCCTTATCATATATTAAGGTATGATCTCATGCACTATCAGCAACTTTAAACACAGGGAGAAAGACTATGAAAAAGACCTTTATTAAAAGCGCTGGCTTAACGGCACTGACAATGATACTTGCAGCTTTCATGCTGGCGGGAACCGTTCAAGCTCAGTTGTTTGTTGACAATAAGGATCAAACCGTCACCGACACAAGAACCGGACTTATCTGGACCAAAAGCGCTGATCCCCTTGCCGGGCTTGGCAAGCTTGACTGGCAGGAAGCCATGTTCCAGGCAAAAGCTTTCAATCTTGCAGGGCATACTAACTGGCGGGTGCCCACCAAGGAAGAATTTAGTGCCTTTGTTCCTTCTTTTTTTTCTGATCAGCAGGAAGCTGTTCAAATGGCTGAAACATTTGTTGATCTGCCTGCAGAACCGCGCAGTTACTGGACAAGTACTCTGGCTTTTAACCATGAACAGGCCTACCTATATCGATACAATTTAACAGTAGAGCGTGATAAACACTCAACCAGAATCACCATTGGCATGTCCAGCCTGACGGCACCGCAAGACCAGAAAATGGGCACAGCCTGGCTGGTTCGGGATGGACATCCTGAGAACCCGACTACCCGTGAAAGAGCAGACTTTTTATTTGACTGGCTTGAAGCCATGTTTCCTGAAATCCTTTATACTGCCCCCCAGCCAACTCAGGAAGCAGGGGATGATTTTTACAGATACTACCAGGAAGCTGATGTATCCATCAAAACATTTAACAATAACTTATACTTCACTGATAACCTTGGAGTATCTCATGACCTGGGCAGCTTTATGTACTGGGTAGGCTATTCCAAAGCAGAGACAATTTTTAACTGGCTTGAGTCTCAGCCCTCCCTGGAAGAATTAATGTCTCCTGCACCTCAGGCAACCCAGGTAGAGGAGGATACATTCTTAAGAATGTATCCTGATACAGGCTTTATTGTTTATACTAAACAGGGAAGGCTCAGATATACAACTGACAACTATGCCACGTCTTATGATGTTGGAAGTGTTAATGACTGGCTGAAACTTGTTAATTAATTAGCAGCATACTGAACTGATTGTCCAAAACAGCAGGCCGCCCATGACCAGTAAACCCGTCATGGACGGCCTGTTTTATCTTTTCTTCAGCCGCTCCTTAAGCCCAAAATTTCCACACCCTCTTTCAAAAATCCAACCCCTTCTTATCCTGCATCCCGCCAACCCTCAGATCAAAAACCACCCCCCTCATCCTTTCCGGAGGCAGCACACCGTCCAGCAAAGCCTGATTCTTAACCGTAGTGATGGGGTTGCCTTTAGCAACGGTGCTAGGGCAATGAAGGTGGTCGGGAGTAGTTTTTTACATTTCTTAACCCCAGTTTCCGCATGTTTAGGCTGAATTCTATGTTATTTCAGAATGTTACCTTATTTCCGGCTTATTTTTTCGGCACTACTTTTATTACGTCATTTTTTTTCTCGGCTTTGTTGGAATGCTGCTTATCCCAAGTGCAGAATAAACTTTTTGTTGTTCAATGATCGGGCTAGTACAGTTTCTGACTGAGATAACACATCCTTCATCGTTAGCCCATGTTTCCGCATGTTTTAGCGGAATAAAGCATAGTTTGTCTGTCTCTTATATTGCGAGTTTATTGGCTATGCACTAAGGGCCTTGCCCCAATTGTTGCTGGCTATTGTCAGCCTGATGGCCCTATGCGGCTCAGCAGCCTGGATGCTGACCGTCTGGGCCGGTGTGGACCCTTTGACCGCCTACCTCGCTACCAGTCCTGGAGGATTGGACTCGGTGGCAATTATAGCTGCTGACAGTGGCAGTGATATTGCTTTTGTGCTTTCCCTGCAGACTTTGCGCCTGTTTGCTGTTGTGCTCATCGGACCGGTGATTGCCCGGCTGATCTGCCGGATCAGCAGATGCAATGTCCAAGAATCTGGATCTTAATCTTATTTTAATCCCATTGCCCGGTCCATCTCCTTGCCAACGTACTGTGCCAGTTCATTTGAAAAGTCTGAATGCAGCTGCAGAGTGTTCATGTCCATTGGGGCTGGCAGACGGATGAGTCGCAGCATGTCCCCGTCTTCCGCAGCATGGGGCCACACTCCGGCAAAAAAGAAACCAGCAGCTTCAGCCAACTCACAAAGATCAGCTGTAGATGGCTGGGAAAGAGGAAGGTCCAGATTAACTGCTTCAGCACCGGCAATGTTTAGAAGGTCTTCAGTTGCCCGCCTGATCTCCGGCCATTGCCGCTCATCTGCCGCCTTGACCCGTACCACGCCCTTTAGCAGGCCGCGATCAAAGGATACAGTGTAAAACCCCTCCTGCCTCTGTTCAAGCCCCTGATCCGAGCTTGTCAAGTCTTTGGCTGAAGCAGGATAACGGCCCAGATTCTCATAAATAAGTCTAATGATGCGCTGGTGCCTTTTGGGGACATAGGCTACAGCAGGGGGGGCTTCTTTTAAATATAAAAAGCAGTGCAGAAACGATTCACGGGGACGGGGACCATCTTCCAGTGCCATAGCCTTAAACTGGCGCGGAGGGCATGAGCCCAGGTCCAGGCCACAGGGGCATCCGCCGCTTTTGATTATTTTGCGCTGGCTTACGGGGTGACTGGTGACTGAGTTAAAGGAAAGGCCGAACAGCTCCATTTCATTGGCCTGGGTAGTGAGGGCAGAAAAAAACGGCTGCATCAGGCCTTGACCTCGATACAGAGGAGAAACAACCAGCAATGCCATTTCAGCCATAGGCACTGGTTCAGGCCGTAAGAGTCCGGCGTGACCAGCCACCTCGCCGCCCTGGGTTACAGCTACATAGCTCATGAGCACGCCTTTGGTGACTAAATCCAGAAGACCTTCTGGTCTGTAAAATGCCTCGTTTTTATAGGAGTATCCGTAAGTAAGCCAGAACAGCCGGGCTACCTGCAGGGCATCCTCGGGCTGCAGGGGCCGAATTATAAAGGATTGTTTCTGAGTTACCGGGTGCCTGGACGCCTGGACCTGTTCAGATCTGGAATGGTGATCATCTGTGGGACTGAGGGCAGCAGTCTGGGTGTCGTTATAAGCTGCATCCTGGACAGGCATTTGTTTAACCAGGCACATGGCTTTGCCCTGTCTGCCGCGGTTCACCCAGCGGACTTCGTCCACAGAGTGGTGAATGAGCTTAAGTCCCAGACCAAAAGTCTCACTTTTCATCTGTTTGGGTTGGCTATTAAGTAGGGCCGGGTCAAAGGGCAGTCCTTCATCCATGAATTCCAGGCGCAGTTCGCCCTCTAACATTTCGCCGTTCACTACTATGTCACCCGGGGTGCCGTCTGGATAGGCATGGGTGCAAATATTCTGGAAGGCCTCTTCAGCAGCCAGTTCTAGAGCCAGAACGTCCTTGTCTGGAAAACCTGCTGCATGCGCCAAATCTCTAATATGTCCCTGTGCAAGATGAAGAAAACGTTCTTCTGCTGGAACCCTTAGCTGAGTGTGGAATGCTTTTCCCATAATTGTTCTAATGTGGTGAAAGGTTATAAGACCATGGCAGATCTTTCTTATTTCTCGTCACACGTAAAAGCGGTAAAAAAGGATTGTTCTGCGGATGAGCCACTGGCCAGGAAGGCCTGCGTACATGAGTATATAGGCCCTGCAGTTCAACGACAAATATAATCCCCGGCAGGTCACTATTGCTGAGTCCACTGCCTGTAATCCGGGATCATGTTTACACATCGCGTCAAACGCTAAATGTTCAACTTATTGATCTGTAGTTCATTATTCATCAAAGCCGGGCCGGACGAAAGACTGAGCACCAGGGAAAACATTCTCAATCTTTATTCTAAGTCTTTGCAGATAGAACAGTATTTCCTGTAACTGTGCATTGTCCCGGCCATGAAGACTTTGCAAAAGTCCCCAGGCTGCAATGGACTTTTCAATGCCGATCAGAGCAACTTTGGCCGAACCATTGGCATCATATTCTTCGTCTTCCAGGCTGTCTTCACCTGCCTGCTCCATTCCCGAGAGCGCTCTGTTTATCTTTACATAAATCAGATGCTGATACCAGCAGACTATTTCCAATGCTTCCTTTATATCAAAAGATTGCAGAGTGCTGACAGTACCAGGAATTTTTATCTGCGTATCCTGACATGCTGTTAAAGACTCATTGGCTTCAAGCCACTCGCCAGCCATCTTTGCGTATTTCCTGGACAGGATGGAACAAATATTCTTATCAGCTCTGTCCCTCTGCTTCTCTTCCTCTTCCATATCCACAGAGTCCATTGCCAGATCAAGGTCAATGCCCTTTTCTTCGGCAAGGTCATAGAGCAATTCCATAGTGACCTCAAAGACCCTGGACATGGCTTCCCAGAAATCTTCATTTCTGGCGTCACGGGATGCCTGATCAGGAAAAAACTTTTTTTCCATAGCGAAGTTCATGCATCGGGAAGTAAACGCACACTTCTCACACCACCGGTCACAATAGTTGTAAATGCCGGAGATAAAACCTGGATTCTGAGCCAGTTTTTTCAGCTTTTCCTTATCCATAACTGTTGGTTTCTCTGGTTTTAATCCCATCGGGAAGTTTCATGCAAAATGCCGGAACTGACCTCAGTAATACTGATTCTATTTGAAAAATTTTTTGTTGCAGTCCCTGCAGTAACTATCCGGGGCATTATCCCCCAGAAGACATCCACCTGGCTTAATCTTGCCTGATTCGGCCTGTTTTCCCAGCTCTGAATCCGGCATTCCCCAAACTATCGGCACTGTGTTAAGCGACCCGCACAAAGGACATTGCACCACCTTGATCACCTCAGTGTTCTGCAATTCATCAAGTTTGCTTTTTGCATCCTGGTCACCCTGGTCTGCTTTGGCCTGCAGCCTTGCAGCCCTTATCCAGTCTAAGTTGGCAGCATCTGTCCGCGCGTCTAAAATCATACAATTGCCCTGAGGTGACTTTTTGTCTTTCATGCTCCCTCCTGTTTTTGCTCATTAGCTGGTCGTTTACCATTTTCTGACGTTTCAGTGTCATGAGCAAGGCTTCCCTTGTTTTCTCAGTGATCTCGACAACAATGACTTCCAT
>NZ_JYNP01000049.1 GCF_000934755.1 Desulfonatronovibrio magnus | reverse complement strand
GGTGGTAATTATGGCTCCAGTCTGCGGAGCAATCATGGATCATTCCAGATCCAAAAAGAAATTTCTTTTTGTGAGTTATGTTGTAACAATCCTGAGCACAGCATGCCTCTATTTCGTAGAACCTGGCATGATCATACTGGGCATGAGTCTTCTGATCATATCCAACCTGGCCTATTCCCTCGGAGAAGGTTTTATTGCTTCCTTTCTGCCTCAACTTGGGCCCCCTGGATCTCTCGGAAAAATATCCGGTTTTGGCTGGGCCCTTGGTTATATCGGAGGTTTGTTTGCAACTGGTCTGGTGCTGCTGGGTCTGGGTGGTATCGAGGAAAGTAATTTTGAAAGTTTACGCCTGACCGGTCCTCTGGCCGGACTATTTTTTATGCTTGGTGCTGTTCCTACATTTCTGTGGCTAAGAGAAGGTCCAGTTTATAAAACTGTTCCTCAACCCCTGTTGGGTTATGTCAAGACAGGCTACACAAGGATCAGAAGCACCCTGTCACATCTTACCAGTTTCAAAGATCTTGCTGTGTTTCTGCTTTCACTTTTTTTTGCCATGGCAGGTCTCTATATCATTATCAGCTTTACCTTTATTTACGGAGATCAGGTAATCAAGTGGGAGCCAAAATTTCAGATGCTTATGTTTGTGCTGACTCAGGTAACAGCTGCTGCAGGAGCTGTTATGTTCGGGATTGTCCAATCCAGAACAGGAGCACGAAAAACTTTTAATATAACACTATTGCTGTGGATTGTTGCCATCACCCTCATTTATTATACTCCGGATATTGCCAGGTTATTGTCTAACTTTTTTAATACTGAAATTGAACCCCAGCATTTTTTTCTCATTGTGGGCTGCCTTGCCGGTGCAGGACTTGGATCTGTTCAGTCCTGCGCCAGAACTCTTGTGGGTATTTTTACTCCAGGCAGCAAGGGAGCGGAATTCTTTGGATTCTGGGGAATGACCATTAAGCTCGCTGCCATTT
This sequence comes from Desulfonatronovibrio magnus, assembly GCF_000934755.1. Classification (NCBI taxonomy): domain Bacteria; kingdom Pseudomonadati; phylum Thermodesulfobacteriota; class Desulfovibrionia; order Desulfovibrionales; family Desulfonatronovibrionaceae; genus Desulfonatronovibrio; species Desulfonatronovibrio magnus. Next base: position 43,755 of record NZ_JYNP01000049.1, on the reverse strand, counting down.
TTGGCATCCTGAGCCTTGGTTTACTTCAATCTTTTGTAGGTTTGCGCTCAGCTGTCCTGCTGTGCATTATCTTTTTCAGCCTGTCCTTTCTAATCAGTCTCATGGTGGATGAAAAAAGAGGGCGAAAAGCTGCTGAGGATCATCTTGAATTCTAAACAGGACAAACACAGCTCAGGATCTCTGGCCCGAAAAGCATCTGTAGTGGCAGGTGCAACCCTGCTCAGCAGGGTTCTCGGCTTTATAAGGGATCTGATCATTGCTTTTGCTCTCGGCGCAGGCCCTATGGCTGACGCTTTCTTTGTAGCCTTCAGACTGCCCAACCTGTTGCGCCGTCTTTTTGCTGAAGGATCTTTAACCATGGCCTTTATACCCGTCTTTACCAAAACCAGGGACCTGCACGGACAGGAAGAAGCTTTTATTCTGGCAAGGTCAGTTCAGCTATGGCTGCTGATCATAGTAGGTATTATCACCCTCCTGGCAATTATTTTTGCTGCTCCCCTGACAGCCCTTATTGCTCCGGGATTCAAAAATGATCCTGAAACTTTTGATGCTGCAGTCACTCTTGTGCGCATCTGCTTCCCCTACATTTTGTTCATTTCAGCTGTGGCCCTGTGCATGGGCATACTTAATTCGCTCAATCACTTTTTTGCTCCTGCCGCGGCCCCGGCCATTATGAACCTGACTCTCATCGCTTTTGCCCTTTCAGCCTATTTAAGCGGAGGAGAAGTAGCCTTGTTTCTATCTGCTGGAGTTTTCTTTTCAGGTATTTTGCAATGGTTTTTCCAGTACCCTTTTCTTAAAAAAGCGGGGTTTTCCTGGAAAGGCAGCTACTCTCTCTCGCACCCGGGAATATCAAGAATAGGCAAGCTTATGCTGCCCACAATTTTTGGTGCAGCTGTATACCAGATCAATATACTTATTGGCACTATTCTGGCATCCTTTCTTGCTGCAGGATCCATCTCCTATCTTTATTATGCTGACAGACTTGTTCAATTTCCTCTGGGCGTATTTGCTGTAGCTATAAGTACCGCTGCCCTGCCCTCTCTCTCCTCTCTCGCAGGACAAGGTGATATTACAAACTTTAAAAAAACATTAAACACCTCATTAAATCTGACACTTTTTATTGCTCTGCCATCCACAGCAGGCCTGATAGGACTAAGCTATCCATTAATTGAAATAATATTCGGCAGGGGCGAGTTTGGACCAACAGCAATTCAAGCCACATCTCTGGCCCTGGTGGGTTTTGCTGCAGGCTTGCCTGCCTTCTCATGCGTAAGACCTTTGATCTCAGCTTTTTATGCCTTGGAAGACACTAAAACTCCTGTTAAAATAGCTGTCGTCAGCCTGATTGTGAACATTATACTTAGCATTGTACTTATGCAGAAACTACAGCATACAGGCCTGGCCCTGGCAGCCAGTATTTCTTCATGGGTCAATATAATTCTGCTTATCCTTGCTCTAAACAAAAAAATTGGAAGATGGCTTACTGAAACGCGAAGCATCCTGAAAATGACTGGAGCAAGTTGTGTTTTACTTTTGTCCATAAAATTTTTATCTATGCCTTCCTGGGCTGCTGTGGCCTGCATCCCTGTCTGGGGCATGGCCTATTTTATGCTGGCCCGAGCACTTCAAATACCTGAAACAATAATGATCCTGAAAATCTTTTATCGAAAATCATCATGAACCTGAGAGACAAATAATATGCCTGAATTCAAACCATTACCTTTTTATCAGTATAGCTGGAGTCATCCTGCAATATCATCCGAGGGTGTCATATCCCCTCCTTATGATGTTTTATCCCAGGCTGATATCAAAGCCCTTGCAGATCATAAATATAATGTTGTGCATATAGATTCACCACCAACTTACAATAAGGGCGCTGAAACATTGAGCCAGTGGATCAGTGAGGGGCTTATAAAACAGGATGATAAACCCGGTTTTTACATTATGGCTACAGAGTATGCCCAGAGCGGCAACAAAATGCGCTGGGGCATATTTGGCGGCATGAAAGTGCACCCGTTTGAGGACAAAAAAGTCTTTCCCCATGAACAGACTTACCCCAAGGCCAAAAATGACCGGCTTAACCTTATGAAGACTACCCAGGGACAACTGAGTCCCATTTTCGGTATTTATGATGATCCTTCACTGACCATGGAAGAAATCGGTACAGTATGCCTGTCCTTAGAGCCTGCTGCGTCATTTTTTCAGGAGCCGGGTATTTTTAACAGAGTCTGGTCCGTTCCTGACAGATACAATGCTGTCTTAACTGGTATGCTGCAGGACCGCAGGGTCTTTATCGCTGATGGACACCACCGTTATGAAACCGCCCTGAACTATAAGAACAGCATGCCCCAGAGCATTGATGCCCCGTGGAATTATGTATTTACTTACTTAAGCAATATCTCCTCCCCTGGACTGGAAATATTTCCGTACCACAGGATCCTTTCCTGGCAGAGTAATTTTGACTGGGAGCAGTTAATTGATAAAGCTAAGGACCACTTTTTGATCACACCAGCAGACTCTGCTGGCCAAAAGGATATTAACAGACCTGATGCTTTTACTCTTTGCCTAAAAAAGAGCTTTTTCCATTTTACTCCCCATAAACAACCGCATGACACTTTTGAGCATATCGGTGCCTATATCCTTGATAAACTTTTTCTGCGTCAGGCCATGCAGCTAAGCGAACATGAACTGGCTTCAGGAAACTACCTTAGTTACACCCATGATCAAAATCAGGTTATAAGTGATGTTCAATCCACAAAAGCCCAGGCAGGTTTTTTATTACAGCCGGTGCCCATGAAAATTCTTCAAAAAGTTTGTGAGGTCGGCCAGGTCATGCCCAGAAAATCAACTTATTTTTACCCTAAACTGCCCACAGGAATTCTTTTTCACCTTTGGGGCAGATAGGCTAAAATCATAAAGCTCAGGCTTTGTAACGGTTTAGACCTTTAGACAGACTTCAGACCTTGGACTTCAGACCTTGGACTTTAGACCTAGGACTTCAGACTTCAGACCTTAGACCTACTTCTCATATGATGAAAAACCCAGTAAACTTTCCAAGAGGTCTTATCCAGCCCAGGCAGGGATACAGGTTTTCAGTGGACTCTTTACTTCTGTCCTGCTTTATTCCTCTTAGAAAAAACAGCATTATAGCTGATTTAGGTTGCGGCTGCGGGGTTATTGGATTTGGAGTATTTCTAAGAAATCCTGAGGCAGACCTGACTTTCACAGGAATCGACAAAAGCCCTGATATGCTTGAGACTGCTGTAAGTAACTCGAAAATTATGGGAATTGAAGACAGGTTTGATTTCAGGCAGGCTGATGCAGCAAACCTGGCGCAAGCTGGTTTCAGGCCTGATACTTATGACATGATTCTAACCAACCCGCCCTATTACCGCACTGGGTCCGGCAGATTATCTGCCCATGAGGGCCGCAATGGGGCATCCTTCAGTTCGCAAAGCACACTGAATGACTTTTTCAAAGCCTCAAACTATCTTTTGAAAAACAGATCAAAAATCGGAGTGGTATTTTTATCTGACAGGATGGAAGAATTGCTCTGCAGCATGAAGAACAACAGACTTGAGCCAAAAAAAATATTGCCGGTTTATGGAAGAGAAGACAGGCCTTCACGAATCATCCTTGTGGAAGGAGTCAAAAACGCCGGCCCGGGGCTAACCCTTCTTCCCCCGCTTATCCTGCACAATACCGACAACAGCATAACTGCTCATGCCCTGGAATTTTGTCCTTTTCTGGAGTGCAACTCACAAAGAAAACAGATACAATGAGCAACTGTATCATGGGAGCATTACGCGTTTCTTAAAAATCAACTGGGGACAGTCCCGAAGCCAGGGACAGTCCCTGTGCCAAGCCGTCACAATCGGATTTTAAAGCCAAAATAGCTATGAGATACAACAAAAATTTACAGTTTTCAGAAACGCATAATGACTTGATGCATCATTGACAATGAATATCCGGACATGACTCTTGATTACTCAGCACTGAATTTTTGTAGATCAGGGCTGCTTTGACAAAATTTTCTGCCCATTTGCCAGCACCAAACGCATGGATATGTGTATAACCGGCCAGAACATTTCTGTAACATATACCATCTAACCCATCAGCTATTCCAACCCCCCTGTCCAGCTCAAAGCAAAAACTGAGATTATCCGGCAATTCAAGACATCTGGAGTAATGAAACTCATGTCCTGTAATTAACTCTCCTACTGGATAGAAGGGATTTTTGCGGGCCACTCTGGCCTGGACATAACCGTGCCCCTGAGGCTTTTTAAACAGCTTGGTCCTCACAGGAAGAATGCCTGCCATGGAAAAACATCTGTCTTCATACTCAAGACTTTCGGCAAGATACATGAAGCCCCCGCACTCAGCATAAATGGGAAGCCCCCTGGCAGAAAGAATTTTCAATCTTTTCTTGAGAATAGTATTTTCATCTAAGGCTTGTGCCATGGTTTCAGGAAATCCTCCGCCGAGATAAAGACCATGGATTTCAGGCCAGTCTTTTTTATCAAGAAGGGTCAGGTCTATAAGTCCAGCTCCGCTCTGTCTGAGAGCTTCCAGATTTTCTTCATAATAAAACCAGAGAGCCTTATCTCTGACCACACCAATAGTTGGCTTGTCGTGATTATGGAACTTATGAAGACTATTTGTTTCTTCGTGTACTGGAGCAGCACAGGGGGCATGACGGGCTATTTCAAGAACCTTATCAGTGTCCACATTGTCTTCAACAAGCTTGGAAATGGACTGAAAAATATCTTCAAGATCTGCATGTTCCTGGTCGGAAATAAGCCCCATGTGTCTTTCAGGAATGGGGTTATGCCTGATCTTGGGCAAAGCACCCAATACGGGTACATCTGTATATTGCTCGATGGAATTGCGGATTATGGTCCTGTGTCTTTGTCCAGCTGTCTGATTCAGGATAACCCCTGCCAGATTCAAATCCTCTTCAAAGAGTTTACAGCCCAGGACTACTGCAGCCATGGTACGGGTCACCTTGGTACAATCAATAACCAGCACAACCGGGGCCTGAAGAATTCTGCACAGCTCGGCAGTGGAATAAGATCCATGCACATCCTTTCCATCAAAAAGGCCGCGATTGCCTTCTATAACCGCTATGTCATGAAAATTTGCAAAAGACCAGAAAAGTGACTGGACTTTGGAGACTGGAAATAAAAAAGGGTCCAGATTTGAAGCGCTGTTTTCAGCTGCAAGAGACAGCCATTTAGCGTCAATATAATCTGGGCCCTTCTTGAACGGCTTGACCTTAAGACCTTTTTGAAAAAAAAGTCTGGACAGTCCTAATGATACTATCGTTTTACCTGACCCGCCCTTTAGGCCTGCCAGGGTTATCCTCGGAAAAATTAATTTATCAGTTTTATGTTCCACATTGGAATTGTAAGGTATAACTGACTAAGGATTTATCCTTCAGCTGTTTTACCGGCATCTTTTTTACCGTACATTGTGGTGCTTCCGCTGGACCAGAAGACCAGTTTGCCTTCCTGAACCAGAGCTGTCAAAAGCTTTTTAACTTCCCTGGCCTTCATATCCGGGAAAAGTTTGGTAAAATCATTGAAATAAAACTTTGTCTTGGACTTTTCTTTAGAATCCAAAAAATTAATAATTTCTTGTTTAGCTGCTTCTTGATCCATATTCACCATCCTTTGGTTTAGGCGCCGCCGGATTTGACGGCGCCACACTGGTTAATAAGACGATTAGAACTTGAAGTTCGTTGTTTGTCTCCAGGTATAGTAAGCAGGATCACGGAAGTCGTCAATAAGATGATGTGTAAATTCAAGATCACATGCCTCAAAGAAACGCTCCCAGCCAATGCGCTCTGCCCAGTCACCAACACGCTCGTACTTGCGCGCGCCCTTGGCATAGGCATCCACGATCTGGCGAACAACCTTGGCCAATGTAGGCCAGCGAGGTGTTTCGTTCGGAATAAAGGCTACAACGACTTTGGAGAACTTGGGGTTGGAGATACGGTTGGAAACCTTACCGCCAGCCATGATAACAAGTCCGTCACCTTCACCGTCTGTCAATGGCAGTGCAGGGCACATGGTGTAGCAGTTACCGCAGAACATGCACCTTTCATTTTTAATGGCCACAGTTTTAACGGTTTTGTCTTCGCCTGTTTTGGGGTCCTTTATGGTAGTCTTGGAAGGCCTGATGGCTGCTGTAGGACAGGAAGCTACGGCCAGAGGAATTTCACAAAGGTTTTCTAAGTTTTCATGGTCAATGATGGGGGGCTTGCGGTGATAGCCAAGAATGGCAATATCAGAGCAATGAACCGCACCGCACATGTTCAGACAACAGGCCATGGAAATCCTGAGCTGAGCTGGAAGCCTCATTTGCTGGAACTCTTCAAAAAGATCATCCAGTACAACCTTTACTGTTCCTGAAGCATCCGAAGCTGGTGTATGACAATGAATCCAGCCCTGTGTATGTACTATATTTGTAACTCCAGCTCCAGTTCCGCCAACAGGAAACTTAAAACTTCCACCTTCATGCTTACGTGAAGCCAGATCTTCCTTGAGAGCTGCCACTTTATCCTTGCTGTCCACCATATATTCAATATTATTTCTGGTGGTGAAACGAAGATAACCGTCGCAATGCTTGTCTGCAATTTCAAGTGCTTCACGCAGGGTTTCTGTACCTATAAGTCTTGGAGATCCAACACGAACAGTATAAACTTCATCCCCACTTTCAGCCTTGTGCATCAGCACGCCTGGTTCGAGAATTTCATGCCAGAGCCATTTGCCCTTGTTATTTTTGATAACAGGAGGCAAGAACTCGGAATAATGTCTTGGACCGATGTCGGAAATACGGTTTTCCATCGGTTTGTCTGGATTGTATCCTGATGATATAAAAGCCATTTTTTACCTCCCTTATTTCTGGTGACGTGATCTGTAGTCTGCAATGTCGCGATCCCAGCCGCCGGGTACCTCTTCTTCTTTCCAGAAGATGTATGGGTTGGTCCTGGGTTCCTGTACATGCTGGGGCATGGGCTTGATGCCGGTAACTTCCAGAAGTCTCTGGAAGCCCATTCTTTTCATGGTCTCACCAATACGCTCGCGGTTCTTGCCTTCTTCCATCCACCAATCCCAGATATTCTCGATGACTTCTTTGATTTCATCGTAAGGTTCTTCAGCCTTGATAAAAGGAACAAGCAGTGAGCCCATCTGAGCACCATCAAGAATCGGAGCCTTAGCGCCAACAAGAATTGACAGACCGCGATCATTACCAATGCGCAACGCTCTGGGCATTACATTGATGCAATGCATGCAGCGTGTACATTCCTTGTCATTGATTTTGAGCTTACCATCTTCCATCCACATACATTCTGTAGGACAGAGGTCAATAACTTCTTTTTGAAGATCAAACTTACCCCAGTCTTTGCCTGCATGGGCTCCGCCATTGGGTGCAATTTCACCACCAGAATAAGCAGCAACTGCTTCCTGATCAATACGAATCTCATCGCGCCATGTTCCAATAAAAGAAAGGTCGGAACGTGCTATGGAAGCAACACATCCATTGGGGCAGGCATCAAATTTAAACTTAAATTTGTAAGGAAATGCAGGCCTGTGCAGCTCATCCTGATATTCCATGGTCAACTGATAACAAAGTTCCTGGGAATCATAACAGGCCCATTCACACCTGGACTCGCCAAGACAGCACTCAGGGGTACGCAGGTTTGATCCTGAACCACCAAGGTCTGTGTTCAAGTTGTGGGTCAACTCGAAGAAGATCTCTTCCAACTGCTCTGTTCTGGTTCCAAGAAAAACGATGTCACCAGTTGAGCCGTGCATGTTGGTCAGACCGCTTCCGCGGAAATCCCAGAGATCACAGAGACTGCGCAGAAAGTCAGTCTTGTAGTACTTGGCTGCAGGCTGGTTGACACGCATGGTGTGAAAGTGAGCTACACCGGGGAATTGCTCAGGCTGGTCACAATACCTGCCGATAACTCCACCACCGTAACCGAATACACCAACGATACCGCCGTGCTTCCAGTGTACTTCGCCTTCTTTGTATGAAAGCTCCAGTACGCCAAGCAGATCGTCAACAACATCTTCAGGGATCTGATACTCGATCTCATTCTTCTTGGCGTGCCTTGCCTCTGACTGCCTTTTCAAATCAGACACAAAACTTGGCCATGGACCGCTTTCAAGCTGATCCAGCAAAGGGGTTTCATGTTTAGGCATTGAAAATCCTCCTTGAATTATGGTTATAACCTTATGAATAAAAAGTCGTCCCACTTAAAAAATAAATCTGACGACTTCACAACTCGCTTAACACTTGTACTTGATCCGGCTCTTGTGATTTTTCACACAAAGATAAACCGTTGTCAATATAATTTTCCTGAATAAATTTTTCAACTGGCACCATGCCGCGAAGAAATCTTATGATGACATCAGTTTTTCAAGCTCCTCCAGAACTTCCGGGGCAACCTCATAACCTGTTTCAGAAGCCTTATTGAAACTTTCTCTGGCCTGCTGATAATCCCCCTTTTCCATGTACGCCAGCCCCATATTATTATAAGCTGGTCCGAACCTGGGTTCAAGCTCAATTGCCTTTTTACTCTGCGCTATACAGCCGTCTACATCTCCCTGCATAAGATAGGCACTGCCCAAAGTGGCATGAGCCTGGACAAACTTGGGGTCAAATGAAATGGCCCGTTTAAGTGACCCAATAGCCTTATCCACGTCGTTACGCTGTAAATGCACAAATCCCATATTGCCATGAGGCACAGCAAAACGATGTCTGACTTTGCTGGCCATTTGATTGTAACTGAAGCAGCCATCAAGATCTCCTTCATTCATGGCAATTCCTCCAAGCTGCACATATGCCTCTGCAATGTCCGGATTCTTGCGGATAGCTTCTCTAAAAAATTCCCTGGCCTTTTCAAAATCTCGAGTGGCCAGGTAGTTCACTCCAAGATTGTAATGAGTTATACCGCAGTCTGGATTCTGCTCCAGCCTTTCTTCCAACTCTTTAATCTGTTGTTCAGTTGAAACATTGCTCATTATATCCCCTAAGTTGTATAATTTTTGTTTATTTTGTAAGTACCATACTGGAGGCTGGGACAAAATCGACAAATAACTGAAAATTATTTTCCTCTATACGTTATGCCCCCTGATCTCTGACCTCTGACTTCTGACCTCCGCCCCCTGACCCTATACGCCGCTTTTAAATTCCTTATTTTCCTTCTTCAACAGCTCTTTGTACCATAAAGAAAATTCATACATGGCTCTGGATTTGTCATCACCATTAATGATTCCCAGACACATCTCCAATACGCCTCTGCCATAGGCATTGCTATATTCGTCCGGTGGACAGTCATGCAAAAATTTCTGCATAAGCTGCTTACTGGTCCTTCTTGTGGTATCGGTTCTGATTTCAATAGGATTTTTGGGTTCCTGAAAAGGATCCCATTTATCAAAGCCGATGCGGTCTATAAATTTCTTTCTTCTTGGCGATAATGACTCATAAATGGCAGCTTTCTGGCTGTCCTGAGTTTGTTCCTGATGAATGATATTACTCATAAATTAGTCCTCCCTGGGGCCCAGTACCCACTCCTTGGTAGGAGCATTATTGTCAGGCTTTTCAGGCTTTTCTTTTACTCCAAGATATCGTTTTGTGTACTCAGTCAACAGGCACATGGAAACTGGAACCAGCATGGTATGCAACTGCGAATATCTTGAGTTGATGGAGACTGCAATTTCTTCACTCAAGGCCATAAGCTCCTGATAAAGTTTCTGCATGTGTACAGTCGGATATTGCTTACCTTGAGTAAAACCGGAAAGGGCACATGCTGCCACTCCGTATTCAGTATTCAATGGAATGCCATAAAGTCGGCAGGTAACTGGACGATGCTGATACATAGCACATCGACCATCAAATAACAAAGGGCACTGCACTTTTTCTTTGGATGCTTTCAATAAAACATCTCTGGCATCAGCCCCATCATGGTGATATTGAGCCAGTTTCTTTTTGATCTTGTGCAGCTTTCGATCTGCCTTATCAGCCTCAATGAGAATCTGGTGCCTGACGCTTGACTCAACATCCTGAAACCTGCTGTTAAGATAAAGGGCTTCAACTAAGGGCAGGTCAAACAGGGCATAACAGCACTCTGTACAGCCGTTATCACACTGAACTTCTGCGGAAAAATTTTTTTTCATCTGCAAAAAAAGATCATCAGTTCTTTTTTGCAGATCTTCATAAGCTTTGAAATATCTTGACAGATCAGTTCCAAGGTCCATCAACTTCCTCCTGCGGGAAAGGTTTGTTGTTAACACTATAGCAATAACTGAACGTGAACAAATGAATGATCACTTCAGACATCATCAGGATTTTGCAATATCAGACATGTTTAAGGCGGTTCCTGGTTGCGCATGAACTGCATCTGTAAGTTAGTCAGCTGACTGGATATTTTATGCTGCAGAAAGGCCATACTGTTGACTGGCTTAAGGATTTGTGCAAAATCATAGGATTGGTAGCCGTGTATAGATAAATTCATTACTGCGGCATAGCTTGTGGGAAAAAAGGGGGAGGCTTGAAGGCCTCCCCGGAAAGTCAAGTTAGACTTCAATTACTGTGATGGCCTCGGTCTCACAGACCTCAACACATGACTCACAGCCAAGGCATTCTTCCATATTAACTGGATCTGCCTTTCCGTCGTTGAGTTCAAAAACTTCAACCGGGCAAACATCAACACATTCGCCGTCGCCGTTACACTTATCTGTATCAACTGTGACTTGCCAACCCATAATAACACCTCCAAAATTAAATTAGGCTGAGAAAAAATCTGCAAACCAAAAGTAAATGCGACTTAGTCAAAATTACAATTCAATGTCAAGCCGGATTTTCAACAATTTTAAAGACATGAAAATTCAAAACCTTATGTAATAATACCGGATCAGATATTTCAGGAAAACAGGGAGCTACTTCACACTCAAACTGAAAGCATCTGAAAAAAAGAAACGATTACAAAAAAACTTTTGACTGTCCAGTTACATTTTAAAAAAACAAAAAGGACCATCATCATGAAAATCAAAGGAATAAATCATATTGCACTGGTAACCAGCAATATGGATCAAACAATTTTGTTCTGGAGAGATTTAATCGGTCTCAGGCTTATTGCCGGACTTGGAAAACCGGGGTATCGGCAATACTTTTTCGAGGCCGGTCATCTCAACATGCTTCTTTTTTTTGAGTGGAACCAGGTTGAACCGATACCTGAAAAAGATCACGGAGTTCCGGTTAAAGGTCCGTTTGCCTTTGACCATCTTGCCCTTGAAGTAGAACAAAAAGATGATCTATGGGAAATATACGACCGCCTCAGTGCAGCCGAAATCTGGGTCTCAGAGGTTATGGATCATGGTTTTATCTATTCAGTATACTCATTTGATCCCAACAACATTGCCATCGAATTTTCCTGGACTATACCTGATTCTGACCTGGATTTACATCAAAACCCTAAAATGCTCGACCTGAAACCAACATATCGTGCCATGCAGGGACCTCAGCCAGTCAACAATGCATTTCCTGAAGCATCACCTACTTCAGATGGCGATAAAAGGGTTTATCCCGGGGAAGGCAGTGAGTTCAGAAACCGCAGAAATAAATGGTAACGGACCGGCATAGCGGTCCGTTACCTGTAAAAACACATGATGTGACTTGCTGAGCAAAGTCTTTCATCTCTATATGGGTATCTGTTCAGCGCATTTAAGGAAAGCAGGAGACTGGCCACCCAACCTGTTTTTCGCTGACGAAAATAACAGTCTCAATAAAGCAAAGGTTGAGAGAGCCAGTCCCTATGCCACATGCCAATGGCTAAACTGTTACATGACATTTAAGCTTAGACTATTATTAAACCTCAATCTCTTTTTTGACCCCAATGGCAACTTTATACAGGATGGTCAGGATCAAGAACCCTTTAGCCCATATGGCCAGAGTTATCAGCAATTCCGGCTGTGTGGGAGTATAAATGACTACTTCCTTCATGGGGTTGGGTATGAATCCAGCAGAAATTAGACCAAGGCCCTTATCAATCCAGGTACTCATAAGTATTAGAATACATGAAAAGGCCAGAACATTTTCCGCCTGCCTGTTTTTGGGATTAAGGAGTATAATCACTGCGACAATCCCTGCAAATATGGCCACCCAGCTGAATGTTGCCAGAGTGGTATGGCCATCAAGCCCAAAATACAGAAACTTGTAGTGGTAAAGCTTGTCAGGAATCTGGCTGTACGCAGCGGTAAACACTTTACAGAGCACTATAAACAGGTGCACGGACATGGCGTAAACCACGATCTTGGCAAGGGCTTGAATGGACTCCTTGCCTGGATCCCACTTGGCAAAGGCCTTGACTATAAGCCCCAGCAGAATCAGAAGAGCAGGTCCAGCAGCAAAAGCTGATGCCAGAAATGATGGAGCCATGACAGCGGTCAGCCAGAAATCACGGCCGGGAAGACCAGCATACAGGAACGCTGTTACTGTATGAATACTGACCGCCCAGGGTATGGAGAGGTAAATAAACGGCATTATCCAGCGCGGAGGAGCCACCTGCTTACGCTCGGATTGAAGAGTAACCCAACCGATGAGCAGATTGAGAAATAGATAGCCATTAAGGACGATCATATCCCAGAACAGTATGGAGTTGGGTGAAGGATGAAGTATAACGTTCATAAGCCTGGCAGGCTGGCCAAGGTCAACTATGATGAACATAAGACACATGCTGACCGCTGCTATGGCCAGGAACTCACCAAGAATGAGCATCCTTCCAAATGCCTTGAAATTGTGTAGATATTTTGGAATAACCATCATTACCGCAGATGCAGCAACTCCAACGAGAAAGGTAAACTGGGCAATATAAAACCCCCAGGATACATCTCTGTTAAGGCCTGTAATGCCCAGCCCATGCTCAAGCTGCATCAGGTAGGCACCGGCTCCTACTCCAATGATGGCCAGCAGAAAGAATATCCAGCCCCAGTATAGTATATTTCCTTTTATTGCTTTTTCGAGCATCGTACACCCCTTATATTAGATAATAAACTTTTGGACCAGTGCCCAGTTTGGGTTTGCGGACCAGAGAATACCTCTCTCTGAGGGCTTTTCTCACATCTGAGTTGGAATCATTGAGGTCGCCGAAAAGCAGAGCTCCTTCAGAAGCTTCTACGCAGGCTGGCATTTGCCCCTTGTCTAACCTGTGGGCGCAAAATTCACACTTTTCCACTACACCCTTGGATCTTGTAGGATACTCATGAGAAAGATTTTCAAGATATATCCTTGGATCATAAAAGTTGAAGCTTCTTGACCCGTAAGGACATCCAGCCATACAGAAGCGACATCCTATGCAGCGATGAAAGTCCATAAGCACTATGCCGTCAGGCCTTCTGAAAGTAGCTCTTGTGGGACAAACCCGTACGCAGGGTGGATTGTCACAATGATTGCACAAGGTTAGAAAGGGCTGATTAGCCTTGTTTTTAAGGTTGGGATGGGACTGATCATAGAACAGATTCCTGAAAGGCTCAATCCAGATCCACTTGATGTTCTGGTCTGAGTCAATGTCAGGAACGTTATGAAGGGTATGACAAGCTTCAATACACTTATTCATGATTTGTCTGTCAAGCTTCTTGGTATCAATGGCCATTGCCCACTGAGAAGCTTCCAGACTGCCCTCTTCTTTAAAATACAGCTTGGGCCCGGCTTCTGTGGCAGCCCTGGTTAGAGAAGGACAAACACTCCAGCCAAGGGCGGCAAAGCCGGCCATTGCTATAAATTTTCTTCTACTGCTTTTCATTTACTCAACCCCCTCTGGCTCTATATGACAATCCCAACAATAAGGATCAACCGATACTGAATCATGGCATCGATCACAGAAATCACCCTTATTATTATGGCAGTTCATACAGGTCTTGGTCAGACTCATGGCATACATTTCCCCGGTCAGCATGCTCTGATATTCGCCGTAACCGTCTCGGACATAAGCATCACGCCATTCATTGAGCATTGTCATATGCTCCGCCCGCATGAACTCAACAGCCTCTACACAGTGCTCATGGTCTTCCGGCAATACCAGTTCTGGAGTTGAGTAGGCTTCGCTGCCTATATTAAACCAGAATGGAAAAGTCATTGCCAGGAAAAAAATAACTAAGCCCGGTATTATCTTATTGGAATGATACATTATTCTTCCTCCTTACCCGGAAGAGGTTCTGCTCTCAGGTCTGTCTCTCTTTCAGACTCACCAGGAAGGACCAGAGCATTGCCCACAAGCTCATGCAAACCACAAACTTCAACCCCGGGAACCCAGTAATTCACAGATTGAGTAAGGGTAGCACGGTCGATGGCACAGATACAGCTGAGCATGTTCACGTCATGACGATCATGAACAAACTTAACAGCATTGGCTCTCGGCAGTCCACCCATCATCCTGATCTCTTCATTTTCACCGGCATTCAATCCAGAACCGCCTCCACAGCAGAAAGTCTGCTCTTTCGTAGTTCCTTCCGGCATTTCATAAAAGTTATCCAGAACATTTTTAATGATGTATCTCGGTTCTTCAAAAAAGCCCATACCTCTGGAAGTGTTGCAGGAGTCGTGGAAGGTTGCCTTGATGTTGGCATTGCGGGACTTATCCAGATTCAGCTTGCCATTTTTAATCAGATCAGCTGTAAACTCCACAATATGCACCATCTTGGTTGATGCGGCACTTTGAAACTTGGTGCCGGTTATGGGTGACACAGGAGTTTCCAGAAAGTCTGCAGGGCCATTCATGGTGTCCATATACTGATGGATAACCCGCCACATATGTCCGCACTCACCGCCCAGAATCCACTTAACTCCAAGGCGTTTGGCCTCCATGTACATTTTGGCGTTCAGCCGTTTCATCATTTCGTGAGAAGTAAAAAATCCGAAATTACCACCTTCAGAAGCATACGTACTCCAGGTTACATCTAACCCGTACTCTTCCTTGAGATAGTGAAAAAGCATCAGGTATCCCATGCAGGTGTAAGTGCCCGGATCAGCAAATACATCTCCGGAAGGTGTGACAAACAAAATGTCAGCGCCTACTTTGTTAAAGGTAGGTTCAGGTCTGATGCCGCAGACTTCCTCGATATCGTCACAGAAAAAGTCTATCATGTCCTTAAAAGCATGAGGCTGGATGCCAAGATGATTTCCGGTGCGGTAGCAGTTGGCAACGGGTTTGGCTATCCAGTCAATATTAAGCCCGATAAGGTTGAGAAGCTCTCGACCTATGATGGTTATTTCAGCCTGGTCAATGCCGTAAGGGCAAAACACGGAACAGCGGCGACACTCAGTACACTGATAATAGTAGTACCAGATTTCCTTAAGCACCTCTTCGGTAAGTTTTCTGCCTCCGGCGAAGCGACCCAGAATTTTCCCTGCCTTGGTGATCTCACCACGGTAAATCGATCTAAGCAGTTCCGCTCTGAGAACAGGCATATTTTTTGGATCACCGGATCCTATAAAAAAATGACATTTGTCAGCACAGGCCCCGCAACGCACACATACATCCATAAAAATTTTGAATGACCGAAAACGGTCCAGACGTTCTTTAAGCCCGCCTATTACGATTTCCTGCCAATTCTCAGGCAATTTCCAGTCATCATCCAAAGGGTTCCATTTTCTGGGATTGGGCAATCCGACATATTCAAGAGCTTCAGGATCTCCAGCATAGCAGTATCTGCCAGGCTTAATTTTGGACTGCACATCCATCCAGTCCCCTTGCGGAGGTCTGTGAGAGATGTTCTTAAACAGTACATCCGGTTTTTCTATGGCCATTATTATTTACTCCTTATTTTCAGCGTTTTCCACAGTCTCTTCCAAGGGCTTCACCACAGGCAGATCAGCCTCCACCATCTTTTCTCTGAACTCATCTTCGTAAGCTTCATAAGTGTGAACCTTGACCGGATAGTTCCATGGGTTGACATGCCTCACTTCTCTTGTGTTGGCAGGCATATTCCTGGTAGGGCTGAGAAATACTCCGCCCATATGCATCAGTTTGCTCATGGGGAAGTAGAAAAGGAGCACTGATACCAGAAACAGATGGACATAGAATATGCTTCCCACACCTTCAGGCACCACTGGCCTGAATGTAACCAGCCCCATTGTGAGCTCTTTGACTGCCATGATATCCGTCTTGACAAAATAACGCATCATAATGCCGGACACCAGTACTGAAAGAATCAGAAAAAGGGGAAAATAATCAGCCGGTTGCGAAATATAGCGCACAGAAGGTACAAAAAGCCTTCTCAGCAGGAGATAACTCAGTGCTGCGATTGCAACAACACTGGAAAGATATAGTGCTGGCGCTCCTATCTGAAGCATGCTGTCCATTTTATCCAGCATTTCAAAGGGAAATGGTACCGGCTCAGTGAAAAACCTCATGTGCCTGAGAAAGATCACCAAAAATGTGTAATGAAAAAGAATCGCAAACAGCCAGAGCCACTTGCTCGAGGAGTATGCTACTCTTTGGCCGTCATGAAGCTCGACCTTGGAGTTGCGAAAAAGAGAACGAAAAAGAAAAATCTCAAAAAACATCCGGGCAATAACGCCGCCTGTACTGGATGGATTTTCAATTTTGTTCTCTTTAATCCAGGGCAATGACTTGCCCTGCCCACAGGTAGTGGTTATGTTGAATGGCACTGCCGCCTTTCCCCAGCCCACCACCTTTGCCGCAAACCCTACAATAAAAACCACAACGGCCAGATATGGAATTATCACCCCAAAAAGGTATTCCATACCCATAGCTCCAGCGCCTATCATGGCCAGTAGGATCAGGGCGAAGACCAGAAACATTGAATAAATCGCTTTCATGTGCTGCTACCTCACTTAAAGATTGAACATTATCTAAAAATTATTCAACGGCTTTTTCAAGAAGATTTGCTCGCTCCAAGAGCTTATGAGTCCTGGAGTTCATAAACTCCGCCTTGTGCTTCCAGAGAAGCTCCCTGCATGACATATATATATCAAATGCCATATTGTTCAGATATTCCAGACGTCCGAGAAAATCTATCCATTCTTCAAGCTGACTTTTTTGACTGAACTGTTTGCCGCAGGTTTCCCAGATTGATTCCTTGAACATAGGAACAAAGCAAAGGGCCTCTGAGGGAGTGAAACCTTGCACAGCCCTGATGCGAACCACAGCATCTACATATTTCTTCATCCTGTCCTCATCAGCATCAGACAGAAATTCGTCAAAAATATTTTCCAGGTTTATTCGAAAAGTATGTCCTACAGGATTGGCAAACTGTGCTGTTCCACCAAGAAAAAAACTGGCGGATTCCTTGGGATAAGTATCAATGAATTTTTTAAGCCACAAATTGATGATTTGAGTTTTATTTTCTTTAATTAAATCTTCTATCTTCATTTTAATTAGTTTTGATTTATGAGTTAAATTATTATTTTAAAATAAGCTCGAAGTTTTTCCTGGGTCTATCCAAAGCAGGCTGTTGATAACTGTTCATCTTACCGGAATAAACTGACAAAAAACCTTTCAACATGCGTTGAGATGAACCTCTCTTAAATCAGCCGTCTTTTATCGTCAAGACAATTTGAGAAAAAAATAACAAGAAATATTTATATTTATATATGTGATATCAAGGCTTTATCTCCAATAAAGTTTTTTTTCACAAAATATTTACAAAGAAACCCTGCACTAATGCGGGCTGTGCCCACAAACCAATTTAAACAAGCATAGTTAAGTTTGGGCGATAACCTTACTCTTCAGGCTGAAGACTGAAGACTGAAGGGTGAAGGCTGAAGGCTGAAGGGTGAAGGGTGAAGACTGAAGGTTGAAGGGTGAAGAATATGGATCTTGGGCATCATTGCTCTTTCAAGATTAAATAAATTTCTTTTTTTTTCTACTGGATTGAAACGGTAAGCTACTA
The DNA here is from genome assembly GCF_000934755.1 of Desulfonatronovibrio magnus. Taxonomy (NCBI): domain Bacteria; kingdom Pseudomonadati; phylum Thermodesulfobacteriota; class Desulfovibrionia; order Desulfovibrionales; family Desulfonatronovibrionaceae; genus Desulfonatronovibrio; species Desulfonatronovibrio magnus. The sequence continues at coordinate 25,828 of NZ_JYNP01000049.1, read as the reverse complement.
AGGCACCCCTGACCTCTAACTTCTGACATCTGACATCTGCCCTCTGACCCCTGACCCCTGACCTCATTCAATATCTATGCGTAATGTTCTGTTGCGCTTTCCGGTTTTGGCAATGGTAACACTTAGAATCCCCTGGGAAAATATGGCCTTAACATTAGATGTATCAGCATATTCCGGCAGAACAAAAACCCGGCTGAAAGGGCCGTAAGATCTTTCCAGAAACTGATACCCGGTTGAAGAGGCATCTTTCTCCATCCTTTTCTCTCCGTAAACAACCAGTTGTTCACCCTGAACCTCCAGATTAATGTTTTCACGAGTCACCCCGGGCAATTCAAGTTCAATGACTATCTGAGTTGTATTTTCATACATGTCAGCCGCAGGCTGCCATAATGACAATTTGTCCTGCCCCAGACCTTGTTGATTTTTCCGGTTGAAAGACTCATTCATGATTTTATCCATTTCCTCACGCATTGTCTTTATTTCAGCCCATGGATTATGTTTATCACTCATGACACTACCTCCATATTTTTTTGTCAGGCTTACAGGAAAAGCTGACCTTTTACTCTTTTTCCCTGGGTCCAGTCTAAGAACACCTCTTTTTTTGCGGCTCCAGCCTCATTTTGAAGAAACGGCTGAAGCCGCAATAACAAAACGCCCCCTGGCTGGAGCCTGGGAACGAGAAATATAAACTACTCGCATATTCGGTGCCGCCCCACCCGAGTGAAGCGCTTTTATGGGATCTGTCCCTTGAGGCGACTTTCTTCTAAATTTTCACCCTGTTCTGTCAACATCTTTCTGAGTCGGGCTTGTTGAACTGATAAGCGCTGATCTTCATCCTGCGCTACACTGATATAATCAGACCATTGACAAACTTCACGTTTATAATATCCTAAATGGAAAATGAGCAGTGACATAGAATCGTCCCATCCGGGCGGACCGGGGGCCGACCCCTCACACCGGTGGTAAGGGACGCAACCGAATGAGCGTGAAATCCGGCACATTTATCAGATGCCACTAAAGACAGATAACCGGATAATATATTTTTTAACCACTAACTACTTTCAGGATAACTTGCATGACCCAGAAATTCGATACTTCCATAAAAACTGTAGGACCAGCAAAAATTGAAACCCACCTTCCCTTCTGCCGCATAGTGGAGGATAACAAACAAATCTCCATGAATATCAACCCGGAAATGCTGGGTGAAGAACAAAACGGCGACCTTAATCTTAAATTTGAAGAGGCTGGACCCAGAAAAAACCTTTATTTTGATCCCTCCAAAACCAAATGCGCTATAGTCACTTGCGGAGGTCTCTGCCCCGGCATAAATGACGTCATCAGAGCGATTGTCATGGAAGCCTACCACAATTACAATGTCCCTTCTGTTCTGGGTATAATGTATGGGCTTCAGGGCTTTATTCCCAAATATGGTCATCCCGTTCTGGAGTTAACTCCGGACAGCGTAACCCAGATACATGAGTTCGGAGGCACCATCCTGGCTTCTTCCAGAGGTCCACAGCCTCCCGAAGATATTGTGGATGCCATGGAAAGAATGAACATCAGCATATTATTTATGATTGGCGGCGATGGCACCATGAGGGCAGCTCAGATTATCTCAAGGGAAGTGGCCAAACGTAACAACAAAATGTCCATCATTGGAGTTCCTAAAACAATAGACAATGACGTCAACTTTGTATCAAGAACTTTTGGATTTGACACTGCAGTGGAAAAAGCCACCGAGGCCATTCGCTGTGCGCATACTGAAGCTCTGGGTGCTCCCAACGGAATAGGCATGGTTAAACTGATGGGCCGGGAATCCGGCTTTATCGCTGCTCAGGCAACCATTGCCCTCAAAGAGGTTAACTTTGTCCTCATACCTGAATCCCCTTTTGAGCTTCATGGAGAAAACGGTCTTCTGGTTCACCTGGAAAAGAGGCTCAAGGACAGAGGGCATGCGGTCATCGTTGTAGCTGAAGGAGCAGGACAGGAACTTTTTGAGCGTAAAGGATCAGATCCTTCCGGCAATATCATTCTCGGTGACATCTGCTCGATTTTAAGAAAGGAAATTGATAAATATTTTAAAGCCAAAGATATTGAAATTACCTTAAAGTTCATTGATCCGAGCTATATCATCAGATCCATACCGGCTAATTCCAATGATCGGGTTTATTGTGGATTTCTTGGTCAGCACGCTGTGCACGCCGGCATGTCCGGTAAAACCGACATGCTGGTCAGCATGCTGCAGGACAGGTTCATTTATCTGCCCCTGTCCCTGGCAACCCAGAAAAGAAGAACCTTGAACACCAATTCAAACTACTGGGGATCAGTTATGGCCAGCACAGGACAACCCATGGCCATGCTCAGCAATCCTCCTGAAAATTGTAAATAAAAGTAGTAGTTTACCCTTTTTTATGGAAAGCAGGGGACAGGCAGTCCGGACCCTGCTTGAGCATCAACCGAAGTTTTAAACGTGTCATTTTCAGGCAGGTAAGTCCCGGAAGAGCCAGTCCCCATGCCATACGCAAAGTGCTAAACTATTACAATAAAAAAAGGAGTAAGATATGGATAATAAGCATCTGTCGTGTATTTCCAACACTGACCCGGAACTTATGCAGATTTTCAGACCATTCGCCCTGAAAATGGAAGAACAATCACTTCCTCCCATAGTGATAAATCTGTTTAAATGCTATTTTTCCCAAATGCTTTACGGCAGCCAGGGAAAACTTAACAAAAAAGAGATTCTCCCGGTAGAAGAGTCAGAACTTCAGGACCTAAGCAGTATATCAGAGTACAGGGAGGCCGCGGCAGAAGCAATATCCGAACTGGTGGTCATAAAACTTAATGGCGGCCTGGGAACCAGCATGGGCATGGAAAATGCCAAGTCTCTGATAAAAGTCAGGGACGGCAAGTCTTTCCTCGAGCTTATTCAGGATCAGATCAGGGTGCTACGGGAAAAATACAATACCGCCATACCACTGCTTTTCATGAACAGTTTTCGGACGCACATGGATACCATGCTTCATATCAAGGACCTTGAAAACCCCTATCACCTTCCCATGGCCTTTTTGCAACATAAATACCCCAAGATTCTCGTGGATGAAAATGCACCTGCCAAATGGCCGGACAATCCAGAGCTGGAATGGAATCCTCCAGGACATGGCGATATTTACACTGCCTTGATTACCTCAGGCATTCTGAAAAACCTTTTGGACAAAGGTTATAAGTACGCCTTTATTTCCAATTCCGACAACCTCGGTGCTACCATGAATGAACAGATACTGGGATACGTCAAGTCACAGGAATTCACCTTTCTCATGGAAGTAACCGCCAGGACAGTTTCTGACCGCAAAGGAGGCCACTTATGCCGTCTGCTGAAAAATAACCGCCTGGCTTTGAGGGAAATCGCACAATGCCCGGAAAATGAACTTGATGAATTTATGGACATAAACAAATATTCATTCTTTAACACCAATTCCATCTGGCTGAACCTCGAAGCCTTAGAAAAGGTTTTTCTGCGTCATAGAATGGTCCCTCTCGATCTTATCATCAATACCAAAACACTGGACCCGAGAAACTCTGATTCGCCAAGTGTTTATCAACTTGAAACAGCCATGGGCTCTGCCATTTCAGCATTTGATCATGCTGGAGCCCTTAATGTTCCAAGAGACCGTTTTGCTCCGGTAAAGACCACTGGAGATCTGCTAACAGTCATGTCCGACTGCTTCATTCTGTCTGAAATGAACACCATTATACCCAATCCCCAACGTAAAGGCCCCACACCAGATGTGCAACTGGATTCCAGTTACTACAAAAAAATTGACCAGTTTGAAAAAAGGTTTTCCCATGGCGCACCATCTCTGATTGAATGTGAATACCTCAAGGTCGAAGGTGACTTTTCTTTCGGTCGGAACGTAACCTTAAAAGGACATGTAACCCTGAAGAATACTACTGGCAAACAGGTCCAGATTGAAGACAACTCAACCCTGGAAGGAAATAAGACCTTTTAGCCTTTGAGCTTCTTTTTTGGTTATTTCCAGGCTATCCATAGCTTCTTCACTGCTGATGAGAGCTGCAAGGCAGGCATCAAATCCTTCCCGGATGCTCTCATCAGCCCTGTGAAAATCCATAAATCTTATTTCTCCAAGTTCAGGGCGTACCAGAATATCAGCCGGTTCATCATGCAGCCGGAGATTAGTGATGGTCTTTTCCATAACAAGAGTAGAAGCGAAGATAATATCAAAAATATTGGGCCCTGCTGGCTTGTTTCGCCAGTTTTTAAATGAGTCAAACCAGGATAGTTCCATGCGATCCAAGTGTTCCATAATTCCGGGAAAAAAACTGTTTTTTCCCTGACTTTCTGCAGACTCCTTTTTTTCCGTGTCTAAAGAATCAGTCTGTCCGGCGTCATCTTCCAGCTGCCCTTCCTTGATTGCGCACTCAGTTTTTTTACCTACCACGCTTGAACGCATGGCAGCATAATGATTGAGATCAACGGCAATAACTAATTCCGCACCCATTTCTCTGACCATATTTACCGGAAGTGGATTGACCAGCCCTCCGTCAACCATAAGCCGATCATTGATCATTACCGGAGTGAACAGACCCGGCACTGCTATGCTGGCTCTGACAGCCTTAACTACATTACCGCTCAAAAGCCAAATTTCTTCACTGGTCTGTAAATCAGTAGCCATGGCTCCAAAGGGAATCTGCAAGTCAGCAAAAGACTTTCCAGCTATAAAAGACTCGAAAAAATCCGTCACTTTTTTTCCATCAAGCAGTCCGCACTTGGGAAAAACCACATCCAGCATGGACAAAACCTTCTTGCGGTCCAGATTGAGGACTGATTGCTTGAACTCATTGATACCACCAGCTGCGTATACAGAGCCAACCAGAGCTCCGATACTGGTTCCTGCCACACATGAAGCCTGAACCTTGCACTCCTGCAGAGCTTCCATGACACCAATGTGCGCCCAGCCTCTGGCCGCTCCTCCACCTAAGGCTAAACCAATATTTTTTGTGATCATACATACTCCCTTTTTTGTTTGGTACATCCATGCAGTCCCGGGATTAAAGCTGCGAATAATTTACATCTACACCCCAAATCATGCAAATCCAAATATTTTCTTGACAACTTGATCAATCCATGGTCACAGGTGCGGCCATGAAAATCAAGCTGATACCAAAAACAACCAAAAGCCTGTTGCCGACGGATATCCTGTTTCAGACACCATTCTGGAGTCGTGTCAAATCATGCCTGGGCTTCAAGCCTGTGGCTTTTGATGTCAAGTCTCCCTCCAGCAAGGGAGACATTCTCGTCCTTATTCAGCCACATGGAGCCGGTGGCAGGGCCGCATATATTCCTCAAGGCCCTGAATGTGGGCCTGATAATCAAGAGGAATACGGTCTGTATCTTGAAAAATTGTCTCAAGCCATGTTCCAGCACCTTGGCTCTGACATATCCTTCATCAGGTATGATCTTCCCTGGAAATCTCAGTACGCTGAAGAAATCAGGCAGCAAAAGCGTCTGGACTATCCCAGGGCAGAATTAAGAGAAATGCGTATGAACATGGGAACAAGTCAGTGGAATCTCAGAAAGGCTTCAATGGATATGACAGTATCCAGCTCGCTGATTGTTGACATAAATATACCTGAAAAGAAGATTTTAAACAATATGAAGTCCAAAACCAGATACAATATCGGGTTGGCTGAGCGCAAAGGAGTAAGGGTAATTCAGGCCGGGCCTGAAAGGCTTCATGAATTTTATGATCTTTATGTACAAACTGCCCAACGAAATAATTTTTCCATCTGTGAATACAGACACTTTACCGCATTGTTTAACACAAACTTAAGAAGTCAGGATGATTCCAGGCTGCTCTTCCTTCTTGCCACTCACAATCAGGATATTCTGGCTGGCGCAATTATCGGCATCTCAAATAAAAACGCATTGTATCTTTATGGAGCTTCATCCAATACAAAGCGAAATTTCATGGCTCCTTACGCCATGCATTGGGAGGCCATGCTGCAGTCTAAAGCTGGCGGATGCCATACTTATGACATGGGTGCTATATCTCCCTCCCTGAACAGGGACCATCCATTTTATGGCCTATACCGCTTCAAGACCGGCTTTGGAGGTCGCATTGAGTACAGAAGCGGTTCCTGGGACTATCCTTTTGACCCCCAAAAGTACCATGCATTAGTTAATTCCAACAATCTGGCCAGGGCGGTTGGCGCGTAAGATTATATATTGCCGTCCATTATTGCATATTATAGCCCTTGTCATATTTTTCACTTCAAATCAGTTGATTATCCCGGCAAAAAGACATAAACTGACTGCTTCAAACAATCCTTTTATTTGAATCAAGGCACTGTAGCATTGCGCGTTTCTGAAAACTTTAATTTTGAGTTGAATGTCATAGCTATTTTGATGTTAAAACCCGATTGTGTCGGCCTGGCACGGGGACTGTCCCTGGCTTCGGGACTGTCCCCTATTGACTTTTCAGAAACACGTAATGCTCCCAATCAAGGCACAAACAGGAATATATATTTTAGCGTCGTGTAACTGTTCACTATTATTTTACCACTTTTGCGTAAAGCCGAGGGCCTGTTTTCTTTTCCAATTTTATTTGTAATCCCCATCTTTACAGTACAACGCATGTCTATCAATCATAATAAAATCGCGGCTGAACTGAGCCTCAATCCAGACCAGATCTCAGCTGTCCAGTCTCTTGTTTCTCAGGGTGGTACTATACCATTCATTGCCAGATACAGAAAAGAAAAGACCGGGAATCTCGATGAAGTAAAAATTTCAGAAATCATAAATCGCCTTGAAGCCCTTGAAAAATTGGAACAAAGGCGAAAAACAATACTTGCCACACTGAATGAAAAAGGGATAACCGACGCTGAACTTATAAGTTCCATTAAAAACACTGAAAATCCAACCACTCTGGAAGACCTATACCTGCCCTATCGCCCCAAACGCAAAACTAAAGCAGCCATTGCCAGACAAAAAGGGCTGGAACCACTGGCTGAAATTCTCTGGATCCAGCAGGACCATGTGGATCCTGATAAAGAAGCAGAGAAGTTTGTTAACGACGAGGTTCCTGACCAGGACACAGCTCTGGCTGGAGCCAGAGATATTCTGGCTGAAAAAATCAGCGAGGATGCTGAAATTCGAGCCAGACTCCGACACCTCTTTGCCACAAAATCATTAGTTAAAAGCCGGGTTATGAAAGGCAGAGAAGTCGATGGCCACACTTATAGTGATTATTTTGATCATCAGGAGTCGGCTTCTAAAGCAGGTACCCATAGAATTCTGGCCATGTTCAGAGGCGAACGGGAAAAAATTTTACACCTTAGCATTAGACCGGACAACTCAGCAGCCTTGGAAATAATTCAGCGACAGGTTTTGTCTGGAAATAACAAATCATCACTTCAGGTAGACGCAGCAGCCTCAGACTCCTGGAAACGGCTTTTAGCTCCGAGCTTGGAGAATGAGCTTAGAAAAAATCTAAAGGAAAAAGCGGATCTGGAAGCAATTCAGGTCTTTGCCACTAATCTCGAATCCTTGCTCATGAGTCCTCCGCTGGGATCAAAACCTGTAATGGCTGTTGACCCTGGATTCAGGACAGGCTGCAAAGTGGTGGTACTCGATGAAAATGGCAATCTTGCTGCCCACGCTCTGATCCACCCTTTTGACAAACCAAATAAGGCTGGCTATGCCATCTCCAACCTGCTTGACAGATTCCAGATATCTGCCATTGCCATTGGCAACGGTACTGCAGGCAGAGAAACAGAAACATTTTTTCGAGCTCTTGACCTCAAAATACCTGTTTTGCTTGTAAACGAATCAGGAGCATCTGTTTATTCTGCATCGGATATTGCCAGAGAAGAATTTCCAGACCATGACATCACTGTCAGAGGAGCTGTTTCCATTGGCCGCAGGCTTATGGACCCTCTCGCTGAGCTGGTCAAAATTGATCCCAAGGCTATTGGAGTAGGTCAGTATCAGCATGATGTGGATCAAAGCCTGCTGCGCAAGCGTCTCGATAATGTTGTATCTTCTTGTGTAAACCGGGTTGGTGTATCATTGAACACTGCCAGTGCAGCTTTACTCTCTTACGTGGCCGGTCTTGGCCCGAGTCTGGCAAAAGCTGTGGTTCAGTACAGGACTGAAAACGGACCATTCAAAGACAGAAAGTCTCTGACTAAAGTCCCCCGGCTGGGAGCCCGCACCTTTGAGCAGGCAGCAGGATTCTTTCGGGTTGAAGAAAGCAGCAACCCTCTGGATGCCAGCGCTGTCCACCCTGAACGCTACAGCCTGGTGAACAAAATGGCTACCGATATTCAATCCACAATTAAAGAGCTGGTAAACAATCCTGACCTTCGAGCCAGAATAAATATTCACGACTATATTTCCCGGGAAGTGGGCCTGCACACATTGCAGGATATTATGTCTGAGCTGGATAAACCCGGACGTGACCCAAGAGAAAAGTTTATCCCTTTCAGTTTCGCAGATGTTCATGCCATTGAGGACCTTGAACCTGGAATGATTATTCCTGGCATTGTGACCAATGTAACCAACTTTGGCTGCTTTGTAGATGTAGGCGTTCACCAGGACGGCCTGGTACATATCAGCCAGATGGCGGACAGATTCATCAGGAATCCTCATGACATAGCCTCTCCAGGTCAAAAGGTACAGGTTCAGGTAATTGATGTCGATATTCGCAGAAATCGAATTGCATTATCCATGAAAAAAACACAATCAGGAGTATGATGATGGAAGACAGAGATGAGCAGCTTAGTTTTGCCGAAATGCTGGCCGATTCAGAGATGGATACCGGGCCCGAGCTTAAGCCCGGAGACAAGGTGCGGGGTAAAGTGATCAGCATTGGTCAGGAGCAGGTATACATTGACACCGGAACAAAAATTGACGGGGTAGCAGATAAGCAGGACCTGTTGGACGATGAAGGTAATCTGAACATTCAGGAAGGCGATACAGTTGAACTTTTTGTGGTTTCAATGGACCATGCTGGAATACGTCTCGCTGCTTCCTTTGGCGTACATGGAGGAACAGAACAGCTTGTCCAGGCCATGGAACAGGAGATTCCAGTGCAGGGCAAAGTTAAGGAAACATGCAAGGGCGGCTACAGAGTTCAGGTCATGGGCAGCCATCTTGCGTTTTGCCCCATGAGCCAGATAGACAGCCGGATTGTTGATGATCCTCAAACCCTGGTGGGTGAAACTCTACTTTTCTTAGTCAGTCGAGTGGAATCCAATGGACGCAATATTGTTGTTTCAAGAAGATCGCTTCTCGAGAAAGAAGCTGCCAAAGCTCTGCGTGAATTTAGAGAAAAATTTCAGCCTGGAGACAATTGTCAGGGCACAGTTACCAGAATCGAGCCTTATGGAGTTTTTGTTGAAATAGCTCCCGGCCTTGAAGGTCTTGTCCATGTCAGTGAAATGAGCTGGTCCAGAAACCTTGATCCTGCAGAAGCTGTATCTGTTGGCGAGAAAGTATCTGCCGAGCTTTTGAACATTGAAGACCATGAAAAAGGTGTACGAATCGGGCTGTCCATGAAGAAGGCTCAGACAGATCCCTGGGAAAAAATTGATGAGATATTCAGTCCGGGCAGCGTGGTTGATGGGGTAGTGACCCGCATCGCACCTTTTGGCGCTTTTGTGGAAATATCTCCTGGTATCGAAGGGCTGGTTCATGTCAGTGAAATGAGCTACCTGAAAAGGGTAAATAAGCCCGAAGACGAGGTTGATACTGGACAGAATATTCAGGTCAAGGTGTTGAACATTGATCCCCAGGAAAGAAGAATATCTTTAAGCATGCGCGACGCTGAAGGGGATCCCTGGGCTGAGGTAAGTGCTCGCTATCCAAAAAATTCCCAAGTCGAAGGAAAAGTGGAAAGGATGGCAGATTTTGGCATGCTGGTAGCTTTGGAGCCAGGTGTAGTAGGCCTTATTCCGGCTTCCATACTAAACCGTTCCCAGGACCAGACCCTGACCAGCAAAAAGCCTGGAGATAAAATCATGATTGCTGTGGAGTCTGTTGATGAAGCAGCGAGGCGTATCTCTTTGAAACCAGCAGAAGATGTGCAGTCCGACGACTGGAAATCCTATGCCACAGCAAAAAACAAAAACCTTGGATCATTGGGGCTGCAACTTAAAAAAGCCATGGAGCAAAAAAAGTAACGTTCATCTGCTTACATTATGGCCATTAAGCGGTCATACAAAAGAAACCTGTGGTACAGGGATTATTTATTTTACATCTTCCTTGCACTGGGGATTACGGCTTTTCTCCTTCCTTCTCCAGATACTATGCCAGCGTTCTGGGCACTGGCTCTTCTGGCACTGATGGAGGAAACTCTATTCAGGTATATAATCCATGACCATTTTCTGACATTTAAACTTTTTCGTGTTAAGCTTATTGGGATTTCTCTGGCCAATATCCTGACCTCTTTGCTGTTTGTGGCTGCCCATCTCTTTTATCAGTCAGTTTTGTGGAGTATGGCTGTTTTTTTTCCTTCAATTATTTTCGGTATCATCTGGGAAAGACACAGAAGTCTGGCTGCATGTTTCTGTCTGCATTTTTTTTACAACATCTGTTTTTTTCACTTCTAAACAATATCCACAGTCATGATAAACAAAAAATCAGAGCCTCATAAGACTTTTGAACAGGGAAAATTATTCAAGGACCAGTGCGTAAGTGTTTTGCACTTGTGCGGAGATTACAGGGGTATGGGCAGACAATATGGCTCACTTCTCGCTGATGATCTGCGTGACCTGCTGAACAAGGCAGTAAACCAATGGTTCATAAAAAACAAAGGGCTGGATCCATCAGAAATGCTTTCTGCAGCCAGCAGCCTTTTTCAGTTCTACCCAGAAAGGTTCAAACAGTTTATATTCGGCATGTCTGAAACTTCAAAACTTTCCCGGGAAGAGCATATTCTTCTAAACGCACTTGAACTTTACGGAGTCATGCCTGGATGTTCATCTGTCTTTGCATGGGATGAATTTACAGGAAACAAGCCTCTCATTGCAGGGAGAAATTATGACTGGTTTGACAGCTATGCTGATTTTGTCGCTCCCTTGACCCTGACTGTACTTAATCCCCCTTCTGCCATTCCCACTGCCTTCGTTACTTTCCCCGGTGTCTTCTACGCTACCACAGGTATGAATGCTGCGGGGCTTTTTGTGCAGCTTAATAACGGCCTTCCTTCTGGAGGAGGCCTGGAATTTACCAACCGAGTTCATGTTATAGTAAATCTTCTGACCTTTTTGCTGGACTACTCAACCTTAGATCAGTTTGATGCAGCCATGAACACTACTCGTTCCAACTTTTCGTTCATTATCAATGCTGCTGACAGAAACAGGGGTTATTCTTATGAATGGCCGCCCTTTGATTTAAAAAAAAGACATTGTGACCAGCCAGGACTGCTGATTTCATCGAATCACTTCGTCCATCCGGACTGGGGCATTGGAATGCAGTGTAACACTGGGTTTAAATCCATTCAAAGACGGGAAAACTTGCTTGATTTAGCTCGTAAACTGAAAGGAAGGATAAATATTGATACAATGAAAACAGTTCTGGAGACTCCCATTGAAAAAGGAGGGGCAACCTGGCCGGAACAAGGTACAATCAGAACTGTTTACCAGGTTATCGCAGAGCCTGAAACTTTAAGGATGTGGCTTAGAGTGCCGGAAGACCAGAATTGGACTGAGGTTGATCTGAAGAGCTTTATGAATCAGCTGAAGCAGGAATAATTCTGACAAAGTTGTATTTGGGGGCAAGGATTTGATGCTGCTGTTTTCGTAAAGAAATCAACTTGTTTTAGAGCGAATCAAAATATATGTATCAGTTTAGCCCTTCCAGGATGGCAACTACACTCTTCCTGACGATTACTTTAAAACGATGATTTTCATCGAGTTAACGTGCCTGCAAAACCATCTTGCTTCCTTGCTTTTGCCTCAGGGCAAAAAATAGCTGCACAAGCAAAGGGCTAAACTGCTACCATGACTTTATGACACTTCATCCTTAAGCGCTTTTCCAGCCTTAAACTTGGGAACCCTGGCTGCTGGAATATCAATGGGATCTCCGGTCTGGGGGTTGCGACCTTTCCTCGGTGCCCTTTCTCCAACGGAAAAAGTTCCAAACCCGGTAAGTGTAACCTTATCACCTTGCTTAAGTTGCTCTGTAATGATCTCAAGGACACCATTAAGAGCTTTGTCAGCATCGGCCTTGGTGAATCCAGTTTTTTCAGCAAGGTTTGCGATAAACTGTGTCTTCTGCATTTCTTACTCCTTTTGCATAACGTTTAAATTTCTTCTCTCCTGAAAAGATCTTACTCATAAACTCAAAAAATTCAACAAAAGAATTTAACCTTAAAAAAAATTTATATCGGTAATTGTTTAGCTCTTTGAATGTTGCACTGGAACTGGCTCTTCCGGGTCATACTTACAAGCAACTATAATCGAATAAGTAATAAATTCAAAGCATTATGGTTTTGCCATACAGATTGCTTCGGTCGCTTAGGCTCCCTCGTGGGTGACAGGTTTTGCGCAACTACATCCCTGACAGCTCAGGTGTCATTGCGAGCGAGTCTTCGAGCGCGGCAATCTCTAACGCGCTAAGGCTGATTTTTTAGTTACTCACAGGTTCGGTTCCGGTCCGCCCGGGTGAAGAGCTTACCACAAAATGAGACTATCAATGCTCCCATCTGCAGTGTATCATTACTCATTATTGATATAATCAGGCGTTCTCCCTGCCAGCAACTTAATAAGCTTATTAAGCTTGCTTTCAACTTCTCTTTTCATATTGACAGGGTTAAAATACAAGGCTCCTTGAAATTCGGTTGAGGTTGGATGAAAGGTGTCCTTGGCCTCCAGACGTACAATCCTGCCATTCAAGCCGCTGATGAGCATAGAAGATTTGTCAAGACTTCTGTTGCACGGAACTATCAGGTCAAGGGTACATACTTTATAAAGGACAAACGACGGACTGAACTGGTCCAGAGTGAAAGCAGCACCGGTCCGGCTGAGGTCGATAAGTGTACCTTCAAAGGTCTGCTTGTCTATGGTCAGTCTGGCAACATGCTGAGGAAGGGCATAACGTTTCTCTCGCCTGCGGTTTAACATTCCTATGCAGGAGTGTATCTTTTCTTCCAGCTCATTTGCGGAAAAAGGCTTGACAATATATTGGGTTACACCAAGTTGAATAGCTGTAATCAAAAAATCCCGGCTGTCATTGGTGCTCATCATGATAAAAGGAGTATTTTTAAGTTTTTCACTGCTGCGTATTTCGTACAGCAGTTCCTCTCCACTCATGTTGGGCATATTCCAGTCTGAAATAACTATGTCTACCTTTTCCTTATCGAGCAATTCTAAAGCAGCATGACCATCCTCTGCCTGATGAACTGTTACTGAGGCAAAAATACTTTCCAGCAGCTTGCGGATATGCATTCTGACCATGCCGCTGTCATCCACAACAAGAAATCTTTTTTCTCGCACCATACACCCCAAAGAAAAAATAAAAGATTTTACAAAAAAAACCTAAAGTTTTTTTAAAAATCAGCCGATAACGAATAAACCAGTATAGTGAAAAATCAATAAACGGCTTCTCCCGGAAGAAAACATCAGCCTTAGAACACTTGAAACCATGATCTTTTTCTTCAACTATTAACACGGGAGCATTACGCGTTTCTGAAAAGTTAATAGGGGACAGTCCCCGTGCCCAGCCGACATAATCGGGTTTTTACATCAAAATAGCTATGACATTCAACTCAAAATTAAAGTTTTCAGAAACGCGTAATGCTTCTATTAACACTGCAGCGACACTTTAACATGTAAAAAAAGACGATTAAATTATGCAGACAACAAGCTTAGATTCGTCCCAAACAGGCAACATGTATGCTGTAATGAATCAGCAAGGTCAGGTCAATAATGGAATTGAGGAGCATATCTGCTCATCAGGCAGTCCCTGTCCATATTGTCCCTCCAGAGCAGCATCTCCTTCTGAGCAGAGCTCAAACCATTCTGATCAGACCCATGGAGCAGCCATGGTTGCTGGAAGCTTTGCACAACCTGGCATGCCACAGGACAAAACATCCCTGACCCAGCGTCCGAGTCAGGATAAACCATCTTCAGAAAGAGTAAGTGAAGCCAGGCCTGAAGGTCATTTACTCAATCAGGGATACGGCCCGGATGCCAGACTTGTGCACGAATCTTCTTTTGAAGATAGTGGTCAGGACTATCTTAATGACAAGGAGAGGGATTTTAGTCCAAGGAATATTTTGAATCCTGCAGGACCTCAAGGCAAGCACCCTGGCTCCGAAAATGAACAAAGCAGTGGAGATAATTCTGAAAAGCTTGAATTTACAAACCCGTTAGATAAACAGGAGCTTTCAGCAGAAGAAAGACAAATTCTTGATGAACTCAAACAACGCGATGCAGAAGTGCGGGCCCATGAACAGGCCCATATAGCAGCAGGAGGACAATACATTACAAGTGGAGCAAATTATAGTTATGAAACAGGACCGGATGGTAGACAGTATGCAGTGGGTGGAGAAGTGTCAATAGACACCTCTCCAGTTCCAGGAAATCCTGAAATGACCGAGAAAAAGGCACAAACAGTCAGGCAGGCTGCTCTTGCACCTGCCGCACCTTCTGCACAGGATATGAATGTTGCTGCACAGGCATCGCAAATGGAAGCAGAAGCACGAACAGAAAAAATGAACAAGGAACGTGAAGAACAGGAAGAACAGCGCAACACAGCTGAATCCACACAGGCAGACCCGTTCTCCGGAGAAGAAAACTCGCCTTATGAAGCAGAGTCTGCCCGTATTAATCAAAACATACCTCATCACTACCGGCAGGACAACCCTGACTTTGAAAAGTTTGTAGCAGCACCACAACTACAAAGAGGTATTCAGGCGTATCAGTACCAGGCTAATTCTTTCTAAACAAACGCTTTTGCTGGAAAAGTTTTCTTCAACTTTTCTCATTCAGCAGAGATTTGCCCGTCATAAAACCCTACCCTGCCGCACATCAGGCCCTCAAACTATCTACAATTTCCTTAAGTACCTGGTCTGCTTTTTCAATCGGCACCTGGCAGGTTCCCACTTTTTTGTGCCCTCCTCCACCAAACTTCAACATGAGGGAACCAATATCAGCAGTGGCATCTTTTTTCAAAATACTGTAACCACAGGTAAAAACAACATTCTGTTTTTTTAGCCCCCAGATAATCTGCAGAGAAACATTTTGATCCGGAAAAAGTGAGTAAAGCAAAAAACGGTTTCCTGTAAAAATTTCTTCCTGATTCCTCAGATCCAGAATGACTAAATTACCATCAACCTTACTGTTATTAAGGAGCATTTCCTTGAACTTTTCATTCTGCTCAAAATATCGTGCGGTCCGTTCCTTTACATCTGAAAGCTCTAATATCTCATTAGCTTTCATTGTGCGACAGTAATCAATCATATCCTCCATCAGGGCATAATTGCTTATCCTGTAATCACGATACCTTCCAAGGCCTGTTCTGGGATCCATTACAAATGAAATAAGAGGCCAGCCAGTGGGATTTAATATTTCCTCTCTGGTAAAATCGGCTGAATCAGCTTTGTCAACTGCTTTGACCAGATCATCAAGGTGTTCATTCTGAAACTTTTCTCTTCCTCCATAATAGTCATATATGACTCTTGCAGCGCTCTTGGCCGAACTGTCGCTTTTGCCCTTGAAGTTCTTGATGTTGAGCCTTTCATCTTCACTGGAGTGATGATCAAACCACATTCCGCAACCTTCTACATACGGAATATTTGCCATAACATCATTTTCATTAACCTCTACCTTTCCATCCTGCACATCTTTTGGATGAACAAACAAAATATCTTTATCGATTATACCGGCCTCCCTAAGCACAGCAGCACAACCTAATCCATCAAAGTCTGAACGGGTCACTAATCTCATCAGAACACCTCATTAATATAGTTAATATCTTTACTTCATCAGAAGCCCCTCACCCGACCAGCCCGGGTGAGGAGCTTACAAGTAACTATAATCGTTTTGCTAATAAATTCAAATGGTTACAATTTTCACATTTTTATGATTTTTGCTTATGATTCATGCACATTTGCCAGCAAAGTTCCGTCAAAGATTGGAACTTTGAGCCTGGCACAGGGACTGTCCCTCGCTGTGTAAATTTTGTCATTAAAGCCAATTTCTTCCAGGGACCAATGCAGCATCAAACTTTTTTATAGTACCTCGCGGGGACTGTCCCAATTTCCAGAAAAGTGACAGACTCGTAAAGTTACTCACACGTTCGGTCCCGGCCAGCCCGGGTGAGGAGCTTCTAAGAGAGTATTACACGTCTCTGAAAAATCAGTTAAAGAAGTCCCCGCAAGTCAGGGGGAATATTTCGCGTATCCATCCAAATTTGATTACAGTACTTCTTTCAACCAGGAACTTTAAACTCTCATGTTAGCGGCAACACCCTGTTCGGCATGGTCCTGCAAATGAATACGCTGTCAAGTATATATAAAGCAAATGTCAGGGCTGATTGTCAAGGTATTTCCAACTCATATAAGATGCAGGGATTGCTTGGGAGCACTACGCGTTTCTGAAAAGTCAATTTGGAACAGTTCCGAAGCCAGGGACAGTCCACCTCCGGGCTGTAAGCCATGCCAAGCCGTCACAATCGGGTTTTATTACCAAAATAGCTATGACATACAATTCAAATTTACAGTTTTCAGAAACGCGTAATGCTCCCCTTATTGCTTCCCTGGCATATGAAATTGTGAAAAATGCTATGCCTCTGACGAATTTTACCATGAGCAAATATATCAAAAAAACCATCAACATTGAACGTTAAGAATCAATCATTATTCTTATCATCATGAAAACATTATATCAGTATATTCCTTTTGATGACAAGCTCTTGAGTAGCACTTTGAAAATTGACTGTTGCAGTAAAATTAATATATTTTAATGATCAGATAATAGTTGAAAATGCCATAATCAGTATTACACGGCCTGCACTTGGCGACATCATTATAAGCAATTATTTTCACAAATGTATTAAGACTTGACACATCTTCACAAGTAGTCAATAATATATAACATTATATTTATAATATCTGTATCAGATCAGTTCATTGAAGAGATAAGGGCAAGCATGCCAGCACATTTTTTTAATTATAATTTTCATATCAAACGAAAATAATTACTGAGTATGCAATTTTTTATGCCCCATGTAAAAGACCAAGACATTACAAATATCCATTAACAACAAGGAGAAAAAAAATGGAAGACCATCTTAAACAGGCCCTGGAAATTGTGAAAGCTCAAGCATCTGTGCGTAACATGACAGAGGAAGAAATTAACTCCATGATTCTTACAGTAACAAAAGGCATTCAATCAGCCATGTCTGACAGTGAAGAAGAGGATGTCAGGAACGAACCAGCAGTTGATCCCAAAAAGTCAATAAAGGAGAGAACCATCATCTGTCTTGAATGTGGCAAGCAATTCAAGGTAATAACCAAAAAACACCTTGCCAAACACGATCTCACCCCGGACGAATACAAAGAAAAATGGGGATTCAAAAAGAATGCGTCACTGGTATGCAAGTCACTGGCAAGAGATCGGCGTAAAAAAATGAATGAAATGGAATTGTGGAAAAAAAGAAATATCAACTTTAAATAATTGTGCTGTTATTAGTACTTCATGCCTCACAAACTTATATAGTGCAAGAATAAGGAATCACTCATGCAGGAGATTAATGTTACTTTCACCCATTCAGGGGAAAACATTGAAGTATTTGTTGAAGAATTGAAAAATGCTGTTTTGGGATTTCTGGACCTTTATGGTGAACCGGCTTTCCTGGGGCAGGAATTTTGCCGGATACTGGGTACCGAAAACCGTTTTTCCAATCTTCTGCATGTTGCCGGCATGAGCGAATATGACTTTTTCAAGACCGTCATTTCTCAGCTTGAACCTGCAAATCATAAATCAGAAACCAGGGTATTTGCCGGAGATATTGAGCTTCCCAAGAGATTTCTACTGCCCATTCTGGAGGTAATCATACCTGGTGACACACTGTGCGGCATAAAAGATGTTGCCACTTATGAACAGCTGACCAATGTCAGTGTGCCTGAAGATGAACGGGAAGATCTGCAGAAAGTAATTGACAAGTATCCGGTGCGTTTATCCAAGCATGTAATCAGGCAGTCACGCATTTCTAAGCATGTAGCTTATCAATTTATGCCTTTTGTAGAGGAACTGGACGAATCAGGGCTGAGAAACACCTGGGTTGGTCAGTTTCATAAAGGGCTCCTGGAACAGATGTATCAGAACCGGCCCATATTTGTGCTGCATATGAGTTGTCCCGTGTATTGCAGATTCTGTTTCCGCAAACATAAGGATTGCCGCAATTTGCCGACGCCCAAGATTAAAGACGTTCTTACTGCATTAGAACACATTAAGAACTCACCGCGCATCAAGGAGATCGTTTTGACAGGTGGGGAGCCATTACTCAACAAGGACACCCTGACCTGCGCCATCGAAGGGCTCGAGCAGATTCCGCACATCCAGACCATTAGAATCGCCTCAAGATGCATCTCATATTATCCCCAGCTCTTTTATGCCCATGAATCATTCTGGCTGGAATATCTTACTGAAAAAAGCAGATCCCTTCAGGCTGACAACAAGCGTATTGAAATAGCTACACATTTTATCCACCCTGATGAAATATCACATTACAGCTTAGACATCATCTCCAAGCTGGTCAGCAATGGAGTCGGGGTCTATACCCAGACACCTTTCCTCAACAATTGCAACGACTCAGGGCAGGAGCTTACCAGCCTGTATAATGAATTGCGCGGAGCAGGCTCTGAAATACATTATGTGTATATCCCATGCAGCCCCATTCAGGGCAACAAGGTCTATTGGACACCCATTTCAGCAGGTCACAAGGCTGCCGCATACATGCGCGCTTATCTTTCAGATCGGGCCATCCCCATCATCTGCACTGCCACCCGCATCGGAAAGATCGACTGGAACACCAGTGGATGGGCTGTGGAGCCAAGCAGGGAATATTCCGGAAAAATATGGATTCGCTCTCCATATACCCAGGAATACTTCAGAGAATTTGCGCCTCAGTTTGAACTCAAGGAAGCAAGAGTAAACAGTGCAGGCACTTTGGATTCAGCTTTTATGGCAGAGATAGGCGATGAGTCTCTTTACCTTGGATCCATAACTGAACACGCTGCCCCGGCCAGACCTTTTAAACAGGAAAATTTAGAATTTCTGCAAAAAGAAACAATCAAAGATCAGCGCCTGCCCTTTTCCATTGTTAATACAGGGATACCAGCACTTAAACGCCCTCACCTGACCACTGTTGAAATGGATATCCAGGCTCTTGAAGACTTTCGTGATGCCATGAACTACATCTCTGAGCATACTGAACTGACCGATGTTATTCTTACTCCCCGCAAGAGCCTTTTGGATTGCGTTGAAATGTTGCCCATGTATGCCAAAGAACTGCAGCTGATACCTCATATCAGGGCCATGCGGGTACGCAGCCTGACTTTTGCTTATCAGCCCGATCTCTTCAGTGATGAAGTTGTGGACACCATTGCCGGGCTCAATCTACTCAATGCGTCCTCTCCCACAAGAGTGGAGCTTGAAACACAATTCATTCATTCTTCAGAGATACAAGAAGTACATGGCCACCTTATCCGCAATTTCCTGAGCAAAGGAGTCACGGTCTACAACAATATTCTTCTTTTATCAGGAATAAACGACAATGAAGATGAAATGAAAAAAATCTGCTATAAATGCAGGCAGATCGGAATAGAGTTGCTGCTTCTTTATACTGCGGGCATGCCGGTCCAGGAAAAATGGAACGCGTCTTCACCGGTAGATGCCACAACAGTCATTCATATAGCCACCAATTTGCGCCGACATCAGAGCGGAAGGGAAGTGCCTCTGTACGCAGTTAAAACTCCTCTTGGAGACGCAGATTTTAACTTCACAGCCAGAATAGTCAAAGCTGAAATTCCAGACAGCAGCGATCCAGACAAAAATGAGGGCAGTGTATGGATGAAGCTGCTTCCGTACTCTCTAAGCTACTATCGTAAAATAGATCCTGACTATCATTGGCCTCAGGGAGTCAGCGAGCAGGACGGCCACCCAGTCATAGAAGTCAAGGGCCTGACTGTTGCGAGCAACAGACACTTTTTTCTAAGGGAGTAAAGAAGGTGGAAGGCTGAAAGCGGAAAGTGGGAAGCTGAAGACGGAAGGAAGGCAGAATGGATTGGAGCTGGGACTGTTCCTGGCTTCGGGACTGTCCCCTATCTAATTGTCAGAAACGCATAATGCCCCCCCTATATTGACTTTTCAGAAATGCTTAATCTCCCATGGCCGTCAATCCATAAGGGCTTTGATTTTCAGAAGAAGATTAGGATCAGGACATAGTTCAAGAAACTCATCTCTTCTGCTAAGAGCACACACCCCAGGAAAATCTCCATGCATTCCGCGCATATCTCTAATAATTTCAAAGTGCAGGTGAGGCGGCCAGTTGCCATTCTCATCAGGATCACCGAGTTGCGCTATTTCCTGGCCTGCCTTTACAAATTGACCGATATCTTTTTCTTCGAGAGATTGCCTGTTTAAATGTCCGTACAATGTAAAAAACTCAACCTCGTCAATTACGTGTTTCAGGATAATGGTCGGTCCGTAGTCGCCCAGTGCATTATTATCCTGAAAACTGTGCACCCATCCATCCAGTGCTGCCAGAACTGACGTTCCTGATGCAGTCCATAAGTCCAGACCAATATGTAGAGTTCTTCGTCGAGTACGCTGGCCTTGATCAGTATTTTCTGAGCCGAATACAGCACTTTTATCATATATGGTTCTATTTTCATTATATTTGCCAATAGCCACTCGCGCCCCAGAACGGTTCAACAACGATAAAATATATTTACTGAAAGCCACTGCATCAGCAGGATCTATATTATTCATTTCCTGATTTTCAGCTGTCAAATCAAGAATCACAAGTTCTTCCTGATTCAAATCATAAGGCAATACATTGACACCTTGAATTTGCTTAAGCAGATTTAACAGTTTGTCGTCTGATTTCATTTTCCTATTACCTTTGCAGGGGGCGGGAAATATATTTACCTGGGATAAACAGTAATTTCTTCAAGCCTTTGCGCGATATCCGGATCTACTTGGGTCTGAGATCTTCCTCCAAGATACCGGGAAAAAAAGCGTTCCATTTTCACAAACAAAGCAAGTCTGTTCTCTCTTGCAGTGAAACCGTGCCCCTCATCAGGGGCCACAAGATAGTGAACCTGCCTCCCCTTTTCACGCAAAACTTCTACAATCTGATCTGATTCACGCTGAATGACTCTCGGATCATTAGCTCCCTGCACCACAAGCAGAGGGGCCTTGATCTGATCTGCTGAAAAAAGTGGAGACTGTTCCTTCAGTCTGGCCCTGTCTTCCGGATCATCCGGATCGCCCACACGCAGATGAAAGGTTCTGATTACCGGCAGCCAGTAAGGTGGAACAGATTCAATAAGGGTAATAATATTGGAAGGGCCGACATTGGATATACCTGCCGCATAAAGATCCGGGGTGAAAGTCAGACCGGACAATGCAGCAAACCCACCATAGGATGCCCCGTAAATAGCTACACGTTCAGGATCGGCTATACCTTTGTCAATCAGATATTTAACTCCGGCTGTTATATCATGCTGCATATAACCAGTGCCCCATTCCTTGTTACCGGCATTCAAAAAACTTTTGCCAAAACCAGAAGATCCTCTGAAATTGGGCTGCAGTACCGCATATCCCCGATTTGCCAGAAACTGAACTTGCGGGTCATACCCCCATGTATCCCGAACCCAGGGGCCGCCATGCGGGAGCACTACCAATGCCAGGTTTTCAGGTTCCGGGCCTCTCGGCAGAGTCAGATAAGCTGGAATGGACAATCCATCCCTTGACTTGTACCTGATGGGCTCCATAAATGCCAGATGGTCTGAAGGCAGATCAGGCCTGGATCTGTACAACAGATCAACTTCCTGAGTGTTGCGGTCAAAAGTATAAACGCTGCCCGGATCAATATCGCGACTGACTACTATGAGCCAAGTATTTTCATCATCACTTCTTGATCTGAAATGAATATCTCCCTCAGTGATTTGTGATCTTATCTGTTCATAATCTTCCTTGAACTGCTCATCGTGAAAGTAAATCCGAGCCTTATCTCCAACATAAAAAGTAGCCAGCAATTCATGAGTTAATTCAGAAAAAATTGCTCCTCCAAAATCTACTTCGCCTTTGGGATCTTTTTGCACAAGCTCTTTTCGTCCGGTTTCAGGATCAAAAATGACCAGTCTGCTGAGATCAACATCATCACCTTTGTTTGTGACCATGTATACCCGCTCATTATCTTCACAAAACCTTGTAATCCAGGCACTTTCTCCAAAAGCTACCTGATATACCTGCTGAAGTTCATCTTCCTCTACCCTCAGGATTTCTGATCCTCCATCCGGGGTCTGTCTGGAAACAAAACGTAATTTTCCATAGTCATCAAAAGTCCAGCCTGTAATGTTCTGAGTATTTTCAAAAATCAGCTCACGCTCACCAGTATTGAGATTTACCCTGTATGCATCATGTAGTGATGGATCCCGCTCATTAATGCCAATTATAATATGCTCATGATCTTCACGGGGAACAGAAAAAATTCTGGTCTGAACATCCTGATATTCAGTAATAATTTTTGGAGCAGGAACACCTGTCTCAGGATCAGGCTCATGTGCTGGATTGACTGCAAAAAGGTTATAATTCTCATCACCATCCTGGTCCTGGACATACAGAATCAGCCTGCTGTCTCTGCTCCAGAAGAAACCATGCACTGGACGGGAGTCAGCAGTCATGGGCCTTGCCATTTCAAAGGGCTCGCCAATACTTTTGACCCAGATATTCATCACCCCATTGTACCTTTGCCGAAACATGATGGACTTGCCATCTGGAGACAGCCTGGCTCCGTCAATATCTGCGTCATCAAAAAACAGCTCCCGATCCAGCAGAAGTGGCAGCTGATCTAAGTAACTCAGCTCATTTGTCTGTTCATTAACATGAGTCGTTGAACAGGATAATGTTGCCAAAAAAATTAAACAAATCATTACACATATAAATTTTCTCATAATAACCTCATGATTTTTTAACACTACTCGGATGGTGCAGCCTTTAACAGCCCACCGATCTTGGCCATGACCTTTTCCCGGTTCAATGGCTTAAGCAGATATGCGTTGCACTGATGCTTGATGCTGCTTTTAACTGTTTCTTCATCTGAATATGAAGTAATAATTACGACCTTGGATCTGTTTTCAGGATCAATATTCTTCTTTTCCTCAAATTTACGGATAAAAAAAAGGACCTCAGTACCCAGCATTCCAGGCATACCAACATCCAGAAGTATCAGTTCAAATGGTTTGCCTGACTCATGGGCCCTGATGAAGCTGGCAAAAGCAGTTTTTCCATCATCAACAGCAGTAATTTCTCCAAACTCCTCGACAATTCTGCTAATTGTTTTTCTGCTTATCCTTTCATCATCAGCAATAAGAATTTTCATAATTCAAGCCTTTTGATGTATCCTGTTATAAAATCTATCAATGTGAGCATCACTCATTCTTTCTTGCCTGATGAAGCAGGAGCATATCCGCAACGGTTATAGCAGTCATAGCCTTCAAAACAGGCACAATCCTGGGTATGGCACTGATATCATGGCGGCCTCCGATATTAATATCAGTCTCTTGACCTTTATTGTTAAGCGTTGTCTGGGTTTTGGCTATGGAAGGAATGGGCTTCACTGCCACCCGGACAACTACAGGCTGTCCTGATGAAATACCTGCCAGAATTCCTCCAGCCATATTGGAATTAAAACCGCTTTTAGTCATGGTGTCATTATTTTCACTTCCTTTAAGCCTGGCTGCTTCAAAACCGCTGCCAATTTCAACACCCTTAACAGCCCCAACTCCCATAAGGGCATAGGCCAGTCTGGCATCGAGTTTGTCAAACACGGGTTCACCAAGTCCAGCTGGAACATTTTCAACAACAATCTCTACAACTCCACCTAAGGTATCCCCTTCTTTTTTGACCTCTGCCACTAATTTTTCCCATATTGGAACTGAATCTGGATCAGCGCAGGCAAAAACATTTTCGTAGATGGCTTGAGCTGACTTAAAGCCAGCGGAAATTCCGCCAAGCTCTTTAGTATAAGCAAACAGGCTGATTCCATAATTCTGCAATAAAGACCCGGCAATGGCACCGGCCGCAACTCTCGATACTGTTTCCCTGCCTGAAGATCTGCCTCCCCCACGATAATCTCTGAACCCAAACTTGGCATCATAAGTATAATCGCCATGGCCGGGCCTGTAAATATCCTTGATTTGGGAATAATCCTTTGACCGCTGATCTTTATTTTCAATATAAAAACCTATGGCTGTACCTGTAGTCATACCATTAAAAACTCCAGACAAAAGTCTGACGACATCAGGCTCTTTTCTTTTGGTTGAAAGTGGACCCTTGCCAGGCTTTCTCCTGTCCAGCTCTGCCTGAATAATATTTTCGCTGATTTCAATGCCTGCTGGGCATCCTTCAACTATTCCCCCAAGGCCTGGTCCATGGGACTCACCAAAAGTAGTAACCCGAAAAATTCTGCCAAAAGAATCACCGCTCATAACCTGTTCCTGTCTTAACTTCAGAGTTAAAAGTTATCTGTTATCAGTTAATTGTTAATATTTTCGCTATAACTACCATCTTTAATAAGCTGAGATACCTCGTTGATCTCATCAAGCAATAATGGAAATATCAGTTTAACCCTATCATAATCATTTTCTTTTGCAGCCTTTTCCAGATCATACGCCATTTCCATGCACCTGATAAAACCTATTGCCCCGCATCCACCTTTGATACCATGAGCATTCTTCTGAACAAGAAGACAATCCCTTTCCTGGACGCCCTTGATTAAGGAAGGTAGATATTTGGGCAAACTTTCATTAACAAAAATATGAGACATTTCCTGGGCCAGCTCAACTTTCCCCATACATCTTTTCAGGCCGTCATCCCTGCTGAATCTGATTATTGAACCATAGTCCCTTAATGTAGCCATAAACTCATCTCCATAAAGAACTGGACAGTCAAAGTGTTTTGGTATTCATTTGGCAAGTGTCCAGCAAGATCAAATAAAAATACCTGGTCCCTGGATCAAGTCCCCGATGAACAAAGCATAATTTACACAAGATGTCGCTGTACTGATAGAAAAGTGAAACAGCATTCAAAATGCTCATGTGTTCACCTTTTGCAGCATGCGTTTTAGATCTGCAAGCTCGGCAAGTGCTTCTTCCTTCTGACGACGTTCAGTCTCTTCCCGGGTTCGTGCTTCCTCCTCCCGTGTTCGTGCTTCCTCTGCCCGTGCACGCGCTTCTTCTTCCCTTACTTTAACTTCTTCCAACTCCTTTCTCGTTGCCTTCAAGGTTTCAGCGTGAGAGCGTTCCTTGCGTTTTAAAAGCTCCAGAAATTCATCCTCAACATCCATCTCATCACGGATGACCTTATCCAAAGCTGCACGAGCCAGGCGATCCAGAACAATTTGAAATTCTTCATCAAGATCATCATGGTAAACTTTGAGATGTCCATTGGCCTTTAGATGCATTTGTTCAAAAAATGACAATAGCCGCTCAAGCTTGTTACGCCGACGCTGCTTAAGTTCAGATACCTGGATCACGTAGCTGTCATGAGTCAGATGCTCAATAAAGGCATCGCG
>NZ_JYNP01000048.1 GCF_000934755.1 Desulfonatronovibrio magnus | reverse complement strand
ATAGTCATTTCAATTTTTACTATGTCCGAGTAAGTCTCCAACCTCATACATTGAGCGTCCGGGGTTTATCAAAAAGCTGGCAAAATTGTGCCGGAGAGTGTGCAGCTTTACGTCTTCCAGACCAGCTTTTTCTCTAACTGTAAACCATATAATTGGCCCAACCGGAAGTATCAACTAAAAGCTGATATTTAATCTTCTTGCATTGTCCCAAACCATAAGATATCTTTTCACTATGTCATTTGAAATTCCATCCCCACACGATGCAGGCTTCAAGACCTTTTTCCAGGATGAAGAGCTGGTCCGAGATTTCATAGACTATCACATACCGGATGAAATCAAGGCCTACTTAGATCTGTCAGAAATAGAAATTGATATTAGCGGGTTTGTAGCTGAAGAGTTCAAAGAGTTTCTTACTGACGTGGTTGTCAGGGTTCGGCTAAAAAAAAGCGGCGAGATTGCAGAACTCTATTTCCTCTTTGAACATAAAAGTTACCCGGACAGGTACGCACTGCTTCAAGCTCTTCACTATTCAGTCCAGAAATGGATGAACCTTTACAGACGTAACAAGCTGGCAGGCTACTTGCCTATAGTTATTCCCGTGATTATTTATCACGGTGTAAATAAGTGGAACTTCAGCCACAACTTTGAAGACTATTTTGACATACCCCATGAGTCATTCAGAGTTTTTATTCCTAAGTTCAGGCATTTACTGCATGACATAACACATATGGCAGACGAGGCTTTCAAAACCTCTATCCTTATGGAAATTTTTCATCTGCTTTTTAAGTACATTCACTTCCCTGAACTGGACATAAAGCTGCAGGAAATATTTGACTTGCTTGAGCAGCTGCCTGATGAGGATAAAAGGAAAGAATATCTGTTTAATATTTTGAAATACGTACTGGCATCGGGTCCTTTGAGTGAGGAGCGAGTAACCGAGCTTACCAGGCGATTTCCAGGAGGTGAGGATATGGTAGGAGTAGCAGTGCAGGAAATTTTAAAGGGGGTTGAGCAATCAAGGAGACCTTATTGGGAGGGGGTTGCTAGAATTGAGTCGCCATGTGAATCAGTTTTAAAAGTTGCCAATTCTAGATTAGGAATCCTTCAGCCCGAAATAGTCAACCGCATAAAAACAATACAATCTTTAGAAGTTCTGGACGCCCTCTTTGACTTCTCATTGAGAGCTGAAAACATGGATCAATTCACTGACCAGGTCCGAAAGATTACCGACAACTAACTTCCTTCCTTTCCAATTACCACATAATAAGGCCACCCCGTACCAACAGGGTGGCCTCACACATCATCAGCAGCTATGCTGCCTTACCCAGAGGCTCCACATTCACAGCCTCAGCCGTGGTCTGCTCGGACAGATGCGCATACCGCTTGCAGCTTTAGATTACTGTTGCACGTCTCACATACATTTTCTTTTTCTTGGGTAGCGGGCACAGCCCGCGTCAGGTGATAATTATTTTATGAATGTTAATAATCTGATAATTTCCTTGAGTTTAGCGGGTATTTCACAACATTCTGAAATGAAATACTGGAACATGCCTTGATCAATGTCTGCCTGTGTAAATCATTTAGTTCAGAAAAATCACCTTCCTGAAAATAGGTCAAAGCCCGCACAATTTCCTGAATCGGTGCATGAGGCCATAATGCTAAAACGCAGGACAATCCTTTTTCAAGAGAAAGTCCGCTGTTGAGGAGACAGGCAATATCAATATAGTCTTTGGCTTCAACCCTTTGCAAAATAACTTTAAGCTTATGTCCCATTAGATCCTCTAAAGAAGCAACCCGTAATATCCTGTCATCAGTGACTATAGGCGGATTGATTCTTCCATTTTCGAATCCTCCGAAAAAAGAAAGTTTTACAGGTTCATATTCAGCTGTAATTATTAACGTCAGGGTGTTTTTTCGTGATTGAATTATTTCAAATGAGCCAAGTGAGGACATTGCCTGACATAGATGATCGTTCTCAAAAGAATCAGATGAGAAGAAGTCAAAATCTATTGACGATCTGTGCCCCAGTTGCAGCGCAATGGCTGTACCGCCATATAAAACAAAATTTCCAGGAACTATTGTCAGTTCGTTCCATATGCTTTTTTGCGCAGGAGGTAGAATAGATAAGTATGGTTTAAAGCTGTCCATAAAATTATCAGCCCTGCATGTGCCAGTTCCGTTTTGGCAAATCCGGGATTTCAGATTCATTTTTTGCTAATCCCAGTCTATAATGCCAGAAGTGCCATGCGCGCGCAGTAAAAATGCCAATTGGAGGTTTTTTTAAAACATTTATCAGTTCATCTGTGGAAAAGTTCTGCTCCATCCACCGCGTATCTTCCATTGTGGCAAAGGTCATCAAAGATGCAAGAAAATGTCTTTTGTCTTCCAGGGCCTGTTCAGGTTTTTTCCACCACACGTATTTTCCGGCCAGCTTGAAAACATGATGTTGTTCTGGAAGTGTTCTGTTCATTTATTAATCATAACCTCTTGAGAGTTCAAAGTGCCTGGTTCTCCGTTCCTGGTCATAAGATCCTCACCCGGGCGTTCCGGGACCGAAGGTGGGAGTAACTGCCTCCAAAGTGGAGCCTGCATCCTGCAGGCTATTAAAGACCAGGCGGGTGGAAGCTGCCTCCACTTTGAAGAACAGTCCCATATCAGGAAATTGGGACAGGATCCGGCGGCAAAAGAGCCAGTCCTCTTCAAGCTTAATTAAAGTATCGCTGTAGTGTTAAAAAAATCATAAAACCATAATGACAGGTAATGGAATAAAGTAAGGGATTGCGCTCAACACTAAAAGCCGACCTGATCCTGACGGTCCAGAGTTCGATAATTTATTGCCTCAGACAAATGATTCACCTGCACCGTTTCTACACCTTCAAGATCTGCAATGGTTCTGGCCAAACGAAGGATGCGAACATAAGCACGGGCTGAAAGCCCGAGACTGCTTACAGCACCCTCAAGAAAATCATGCTCGGTGTCACCAAGGGAACAAAAGTCATTGAGCCATTTGCCGGATAACTGGCTGTTGGTAAAAAAAGGCAGATTCTGATAGCGGATTTGCTGGATTTTTCTTGCGCGTGCAATATTCTCGCTCATGGTTTGGGAATCAATACTGCTACTGGCCTGCTTAAGATCTTTGTATGGTACGGCAGGGACTTCAATGTGCAGGTCAATACGATCCAGCAATGGCCCGGAAAGTCTGGAACGATAGCGCTGCACCTGCACAGGACTGCAAATACAATTGTGCTGATCGTCAGTTAGGTATCCGCACGGACAGGGATTCATGGCCGCCACCAGCATAAAGCTGGCCGGATACTTAAGTGACATGGCTGCTCTTGAAATAGTGACCTCTCCGTCTTCGAGAGGCTGACGCATAACTTCCAGCACATGTTTCTTAAACTCAGGCAGCTCGTCTAAAAATAAAACTCCCCGATGGGCAAGAGAAACTTCCCCGGGTTTGGGATAATGGCCGCCTCCAATTAGTCCAGCATCAGATATGGTGTGGTGCGGACTACGGAAGTTACGGCGAACAATCATGGCCTGGCCAGGAGCAAGATGCCCGGACACGCTGTAAACCTTAGTTACTTCCAGAGCTTCTTCAAAAGTCAGGGGTGGGAGGATGGTGGGTATGCGCTGGGCAAGCATGGTCTTGCCGCTTCCGGGAGGTCCGATGAGCAGGAGGTTGTGGCCTCCTGCCGCAGCAATCTCTATTGCTCTTTTGGCGTGATCCTGACCTTTTACTTCTGAAAAATCGATAAAAAATCTGGCTCCTTCCTTCCAGAGATCCTCAAGATCAAACTGAGTGGGCTCAATGGATTCGCCCCCCAGAAGAAATTCCACAGCCTGTCCAAGAGTTTTGATGCCGTAAACATTCATCTCCTTGACTACTGCTGCCTCCTGTGCATTCAGGTGGGGAACAAGCACATGAGAAGCCTTGTCTTCACGAGCCTTCAGGGTCAGGGGCAAAGCTCCGTTGATAGGCTTGAGTTCACCGGTAAGAGAAAGTTCTCCTGCCATGAAGATATTGGTCAGCTTATGGGGAGGAATCACTCCTGAGGCACATAAGAGCCCCAAAGCCAGGGGAAGATCATAGCTTGATCCCTCCTTGCGTATATCTGCCGGGGCCAGATTGATAGTGATCCTGGCCGGGGGGAGCTTGAAACCGCTGTTTTTCAGGGCTGAAAAAACTCTTTCCTTGCTCTCCCGAACCGCACCCTCAGCCAACCCTACCATAGTAAATGCCGGCAATCCGCTCCTGGCGTAATCCACTTCCAGCTCAATCCTGAAAGCATCTATTCCCAGCAGCGCTGCAGTAGTAACCTTAGCAAACATATAAAATCACATTTAAAATCAGTTTAAGGCCAATTTCTAATCCCCTATGGCATGCACACTTCTACCAATCCTGTTCCAGCGGATATTGGAAAAACCTTCCCAGGACCAGTAAATGATCCAGGCTTTACCCAGAATCTTCTCCCTTTCCACAATTCCCCAGAATCTCGAATCATACGACTCATCGCGGTTATCTCCCAGGACAAAATATGCATTCTCCGGAACTGTAAAGGGCTCCATTTCATCACGGCCATTGACTACCCTTTCATCGGTATTCTGAATATAGCCTTCCTGGACTGGTTCGCCATTACGATAAAGCTGCTTGTCACGCAGCTCAATGACATCACCAGGTTCGCCCACCACTCTTTTGATAAAATCCTTGGAAGGATCTTCAGGAAACTCAAAGACGATTATATCTTCAACTTCAGGACCATCAAATTCAAATATGTATCTGTCCATAAAAGGCATGTGTATCCCATATTTGAACTTGTTGACCAGAAGATGATCACCTATCTGAAGAGTCTGCAGCATAGACCCTGAAGGAATTTTGAATGCCTGAACAATAAATGTACGAATAAAAAGCGCTAATACCAGAGCTATGATCAATGCCTCAGCATATTCTTTAAGCATATTCTGCCAACGTGGGTTCATCTATTTATTCCGTCCTTTTTCTTGTTATTGAGTAACCAGTCGCCCAGTCTATCATTACAGCCAGTCTGATCCATATTCATGAATCAGTCATCACTTTGCAGGGCTGCCAGAAAGGCTTCCTGGGGAATTTCAACACTCCCCATTTTTTTCATTCTGCGTTTACCCTCTTTTTGTCTTTCCAGAAGCTTTCTTTTCCGTGTAATGTCACCTCCGTAACACTTGGCAGTGACATTTTTCCGAAGAGGAGCTGTTCGCTCCCGCGCTACAATCTTATTGCCAATGGCCGCCTGGATGATGACCTCAAAAAGCTGCCTGGGAATAGCACGTTTGAGCTTGAGAGCCAGAGCCCTGCCCTTGTGGTATGCTTTTTCACGGTGAACAATAACTGCCATGGCGTCCACAGGCTCACTGTTGATCATTATGTCTAACTTGACCAGATCTGATTCACGGTAGTCTATAACTTCATAATCCAGCGAGGCAAACCCTCTTGTCACTGATTTCAAACGATCAAAAAAATCAAAGACTATCTCAGCAAAAGGCAATTCATAGGTTATAATAACCCTGGTGGAGGACAGGTAATGCATATTTACCTGAACGCCCCTTTTTTCCTCACACAAACCGAGTACATTGCCTACATACTCATTGGGAACATGAATCTCCATTTTCACAAATGGCTCTTTTACGCATTGTATCTCCTGCACTGGAGGAAGTTTGGACGGATTATCTATCTCAAACTCGACTCCATCCACACCTACGACCTTATAAATAACAGAAGGAGCTGTAGCAATGAGATTAACCTGAAACTCCCGCTCCAGTCGCTCTTGAATGACATCCATATGGAGCAAGCCCAGAAATCCGCAGCGAAATCCAAAGCCCAATGCCTGTGAGGTTTCCGGCTCATAGTCAAGGGCGGCGTCGTTGAGCTGCAGTTTCTCCAATGCGTTTTTTAAACCCTCATAATCAGCTGATTCCACAGGGTAAAGTCCGCAAAAAACCATTGGCTTGATACGCTTAAATCCTGGAAAGGGAGTTTGAGTAGGATTATCGGTTGAAGTTATGGTATCGCCTACTCTGGCTTCTTGCAGATCTTTGACCCCTGCACATAAAAAACCAACCTCCCCCGGTCCAAGCTCTTTTATTTCCTGAGGATCAGGGGAAAAAACACCCAGCCTGGTAACCTCAAATTTTTTCTGATTGGAAAACATCATGATTTCCTGACCGTTACTAATGCTTCCGTCCAGAACTCTAAACAAAACCACCACTCCGAGATATGAATCATACCATGAATCAAATATCAGAGCTTTAAGAGGCTGAAGACGTTCTCCAACTGGAGGAGGAATATCCTTTATAAGTCTTTCCAATACGTCCGGCACACCCTGACCTGTCTTGGCGCTGACCTTCAACACATCAGAACAGTCTAATCCGATTATTTCCTCAATCTCTGAAGCAATGCGCTCAGGCTCACTACTGGGAAGATCAATTTTATTCAACACAGGGATCACTTCAAGATCATGATCCAGAGCCATGTAAACATTGGCAAGGGTTTGGGCCTCAACCCCCTGAGTGGCATCAACAACAAGAAGAGCACCGTCACAGGCTGCAAGGCTTCTTGAAACCTCATAAGAAAAATCCACATGACCAGGTGTGTCAATGAGGTTCAACACGTAGTCTTGTCCATCTTTACTTTTATACGGAATGCGCACTGACTGAGCCTTGATGGTAATGCCCCTTTCCCGCTCAAGCTCCAGCCTGTCTAAGTACTGATCTTTTTTATCTCTTTCACCAAGCAGACCGGTTATTTCCAGAATTCTGTCCGCAAGAGTTGATTTACCATGATCAATATGAGCTATTATACTGAAGTTACGAATATTTTTTTGGTTTATCATTGAGGAACTGAGGTTTTAAGTTTTAAGATTTAAGTTTTAAGTTTTAAGATTTAGTCTACGAGCTACGAGCTACGAGCTACGAGCTACGAGCTACGAGCTACGAGCTTAAGAAAAGTTCAGCTTGAGGCAACAGGAAGTCAGGCAGTATCATATCATCTGGAAAAATAAAGCAAAATCAGACAGCTACAATCTCCTTGATCCGGTCTACAATACTCCCAACAGCCCTTTCCATCTCCGGAGTCAAGCCTTCAGCCATTTTTTCAGGAACATTTACAGGTCTGGCCACCAGAATGTTCAGCTTAATATCAGTACTGTCCTTCAGTTCTTTAAGAAGATTAGTGGTGGGAAACTGATGCATGGAAAAATCAGATATTTTTTTCGGGTCAACCTGATCAACGTCAATTTCCTTGATTTCTCCTGGCTCAATATCTTCATCAGTGGTAATATCCACCACAATAATTCGCTCCGGGTGCCTGTCGCCCATAATCAGGTCAAAAAGCAGTGGCCTGATGGATGTGCCAGCATCAATGACTGCTATATCCTTTCCAAGTGATTCATCCTTTTCAAGAGCTTCAACTACTTTGGGCCCTAATCCATCATCACCATACAATGTATTTCCGCACCCAAAGACGACTACTCTGGAATTAAACATGCTTGACCAGTCCATTTTCTCTCCTGTAAAATTGAAAAAGGCCGCCCTCACTCATGTGAAGACGGCCTCTTTTAAACCATTTCTTTTATTCTGTCTAATCTATTTACCCATGGTTTCAATGACATTTCCCTGCGAATCGTAAATCTTCAGCTCAACGTTGATGCCGCCATCCAGGCGGTGTGTTGCGCAGCTCATTCACGGGTCGTAGGCGCGTATGGCCATCTCCACACGATTCAGTATACCCTGATCATAACTTCCATCTTTGATAAGTGCCCTGGCAGCCTGTTTTACTGACAGGTTCATGGGAGCATTATTGTGGGTTGTACCCACAATCATGTTGGCCATGGTCACCATTCCATTATCATCTGTCTTGTAATGGTGAATCAGCGTTCCCCTTGGTGCCTCAACACATCCAACCCCGTCACCGGCTCTTGGCTCAATATTTTTAGCCCTGTGCTCACGTCCTGTGATTTCAGGATCATTCAGAAGCTCTTCGGCTCTTTCACAGGCCTGTACAAGCTCAATAAGTCTTGCCCAGTGATACAAAAGGGTCAAATGGGTGGGCCGACCAAACTCTTTGCGGAAAATTTCCAGCTCTTCCTGAGCCATGGGTGTAGCCATTTTGTCACACACATTAATTCTGGCCAGAGTATTGGCGCGGTAAACGCCCACTGGATCATTTTCATCGAGATTGAGGCTGCCAGCCTTTCTGGAATAAGGGAATTTGAGATAAGTCCACGGCTCTGTATGCTCACCAATGTAATCTACATACTCCGGATAGGTAAACTGATCAAAATTTCCGTCTTTATCCATCATCCTGAGTTCGCCGTCGTAAAGCTCCAGAGCTCCATCAGAAGGTCTCACGGTTCCAAGGTAGCCAGAAGGAAATACTCCCAGTATCTTTACTGCATCCAAGTATTTGGGGAACACTTCTTCCCTGGCAAACTTAATGGTAAATATGCTGAAGTCCTTAAGTTCCTGGATACCTGCAAGGATTTCCTTACGCTCTTCCTCAAGCAGTGGCTTGGAAAAACCACCTACAACACCGGCAACGGGATGAATAACCTTGCCTGCAAACTTTTCAAGCAGCATCTGACCCTTATAACGCATATGTACTACTTTCTTGGCCAGCTCAGGATTAGCTCCTACTATTCCAACAACATTGCGGACGGAATAGTCTGCGTCCGGTCCAAGCACGAAATCCGGAGCAGCCAGAAAATAGAAATGCAGAATCTTGTCTGGAATGTAGGCCATCATCTGACACAGCTCACGCAACTTTCTGCCAGTTGGTGGCAGTTCGACCCCAAGACAGGCATCAGCTGCCTTATTGGAGGCCAGGTGATGATGCCAGGGGCAAATACCGCAGATGCGAGGAACTATGCGCGGAACTTCCTCCACCGGCCTGCCTAAAACAAATTGCTCAAAACCACGCAGGGACAGAACATGCATCCTGGCATCAGATACATTCCCAGTATCATCAAGATGTATCGATACACTGGCATGCCCTTCAA
Organism: Desulfonatronovibrio magnus; assembly: GCF_000934755.1. Lineage (NCBI taxonomy): Bacteria > Pseudomonadati > Thermodesulfobacteriota > Desulfovibrionia > Desulfovibrionales > Desulfonatronovibrionaceae > Desulfonatronovibrio > Desulfonatronovibrio magnus. The sequence continues at coordinate 39,570 of NZ_JYNP01000048.1, read as the reverse complement.
TGCGGGTTATGGGAGCTATATTTAAAGTCTTTCCCATGTTATCCTCCTAACCAATCTTTTTGAGTACGCCGTGAGCACCGGAAAAACGGGCCAGATACCCGCGGCGATCAGGCATCTTAGCGGGATCAAATCCCACGGAAGCCAAGGCTCCCATATAATCCACCAAAGGTTTGGCACCTTTTCTGACGGGACCATAACAGCCTCTGCAGGGCACCCTGGCAGAAATACACCTCGGAGCACCTTTAGTTCCCCCGCAGCCAACGCCTGTTACCGGCCCGAGACACAACAGTCCCTGTTCCAGAAGACAGCGCATCTCATTGAGAGGCTTTTCCGGATCATATTCTGCAGCCATATAAAGACGCTTGATGTCTGCTATACCTTTTTTGCTTTCCCTGACCGTAGGACAGGCATCACAAACAGATCTTTCAGGCATCTTGAATTCGGTCTTGCCATCGAGAAGGGCCAGGATGGCTCCAGCTATCCAGTCAGGGTGCGGTGGGCACCCGGGCAGGGACACGTCCACCTTGACTATTTCATCCAGCGCATAACACTGATCCAAAAGGGGTGGAATATGCTCTGTGGGATATTCGGCGGGATCAGTGGTAGGTGAATCCTTGTAATAAAACTGTTTAAGTTCCTCTTCAGAATACATATTGATCATGGCCGGAATACCGCCATCAGTGGCACAGGTACCCAGGGCTATGAGAATCTGACATTTTTTGCGCATTTCAAGCAGAACTTCTTTATGTTCCTCGTTGCGCACTCCACCTGACACAATGCCCACCACTGCTTCAGGTATACTCAGCTCTTTATCCTCACCGGTCTGCCCAAAGTATTTTTTATCTATGAGCACCGGTATATGTACAAATTCCAGGTTGTTGACCAGCAGGTCCACCAGGACATCTCCAACATTGAGAATAGCGATCTCACACCCCGCACAGGCATTCAACCACTCTTCAGCTACTGTTACCTTGGTCATATAAGCTACCTCCATAAGGACGGGAAGTGCATTCCCGCTGCCATTAGGCGTTTACTGCCTCTTTTTGGGCTTTGACAGGGTTGGGACCCAGAGATTTTATCTGCTCAGTGAACTCGGATACTACTTTGGCAAACCTTGGAGCCTCGGCAGATGATACCCAGTCTAATCTGAATCTCTCAGGATCAATTCCCAGATCTTCCAATACCAGTTTTATGGCCTGTGCCCTGGCAAAAGCTTTGTGATTACCATCCAGGTAATGACATTCACCAAGGTGTCAGCCCAGGACCAGGACGCCATCAGCGCCCTTTTCCAGAGCTTCAACAACCAAATTCGGATGGACCATTCCCGAACACATTACTCTGATTGCGCGCATGTTTGTGGGATATTGCAAACGAGAAACGCCGGCCAGGTCTGCGCCGGCATATGCGCACCAATTGCAGAGAAATCCGACAATGACGGGTTCATACTTTTCAGCCATCTAAATTTCTCCTTTGTTATTAAACATTTTCTAAAGCCGCATAAATCTGGGCCTTAAGCTGCTCATTGGTAAACCCATGGATATATACCCCATGCTTGGGACAGGTTGCTTCGCAAATACCACAACCTTTACACAGGGCCTTGTTGGTCTCAATCTTTTTATGGTCTACCCCATCTTCTTCATATCCAGTCAACTTGATGGCGCCGTAAGGACAAGTATCCACGCAAATGGCACAACCATCACAATTTTCAGTAACATATGATTTAATGGAATCCAGAGGCATCACAGCTCTGGACAGGATGGTGGAAGCTCGGGAAACCGCCGCCTGAGCCTGAGCTATGGCTTCATCTACAGGCTTGGGATAATGACAGAGGCCTGCCAGGAACATACCGTCAACACTCAAGTCAACAGGACGCAGTTTGGCATGTGCTTCCTGCAGGAAGCCATCGCTGTTCAGACCACATTTGTACAGATCCACCAGATCTTTGTTGTCCGAAGGCAGGATTGCAGAAGCAAGAACCAGGTATCCGGGCCTGATCTCTACATTTCGCTGCAGTACATGATCCTTGACTGTGACAACGATATCTTCACCGTCCTTGGCAACAACAGGTTTGTTTTCAAGGTTGTACCGGATGAAGATAACACCCTTTTCTCTGGCTTCTCTGTATAGATCTTCTCTTGCACCATAAGTACGGATGTCACGGTAAAGGACATAAACAGGCATGTCTGGGTTGGCTTTTTTGAGCTCCAGGGCTGAATGCATGGTATGCGTACAGCAAACCCTGCTGCAATATGGCCTGTCCGGTTCGCGTGAACCTACGCACTGAATAAACACAGCGCCTTTGGCCTTTTCCAGAGCAGGTTTATGGTCCATGAGCTCCTTGTCAAACTCAAGATGGGTAAAGATCCTCTGATCCTGACCGTAAAGGTATTCTTCGGGTTTGAGCTCCTTACCGCCAGTACATACTACTGCAATACCATACTTGATGGCCCTCTTCTCACCAGCTATTTCCACTTCACTGACAAAATCGCCCACAGCGCCTTTGCTGCTCTTGAGCTGGGCATCTTTATAAAGTTTGATATTGGGGTGGTTTTCCACCTTGTTAATTATCTCTTCCAGGAATTTCTTGATATCTTCACCACGCCAGGTGCTGACTAAGCTCCAGGCATTTCCGCCCAGCCTGTCGGTCTTTTCCAGAAGAATAGTTTCATAACCCTGATCAGCAAGCCCCAGGGCAGAAATCATGCCTGAAATACCGCCTCCCACAACCAGGGCAGACTGGTTAACATTAACTGTCAGATGTTCCAAGGGCACCAGCATGGACGCTTTAGCCACAGCCATGCGCACCTGATCTCTGGCCTTTTCTAAGGCTTTCTCCGGCTCCTGGGAATGCACCCAACTGTTCTGATTGCGGATATTGGCCATTTCAAAAAGGTATTCATTGAGCCCGGCATCTTTCATGGTTTCTCTGAACAACGGCTCATGAGTTCTGGGAGTACAGGCTGCCACCACTACTCTGTTCAGATTATGTTCAGTAATCTTTTCCTTGATCATAACCTGGGTATCTTGAGAACAGGAAAAGAGGTTATTATCCACAAAAACCACATTGGGCAGCCCTTTTGCGTATTCGGCCAGATTATTAACGTCTATGGTTCCGGCAATATTGATGCCACAGGAACATACAAAGACGCCCACTCTTGGTTCCTCAGTGGATACATCCCTTTCAGCCGGAAAAGTCCTTTCCTTGGCCAGGGTCCCTCTCTGACTGCTTAAGGATATTGCTGCTGATGCCGCAGCTGCTGATGCGTCTGTAACCGATTGAGGAATATCTTTAGGGCTCTGGAAACAGCCACTGGCAAAAATACCTGGAATATTCGTAGCTGAAGGAGTAAAGCTGGAACTTTCTGCAAAACTGTACTTGTCCAGCTTGATATCAAGTTTACCAGCCAGTTCCTTGACACTTTCGCTTACTTCAAGACCAGTTGAAAGAACCAGCATGTCAAAGCCTTCAACTACTCTTTGTCCCTTGGATTCATCGAAATATTCAACCTCAACTCCGCCGCCGTCTCCAGGATAGGTGCTGTGAATTCGACTGGGTACAAACTTGATGCCCTTTTTCTTGGCCAGTTCAAAGTACTGGTCAAACTCTTTTCCGTGGGTTCTTATATCCATGTAGAAGATCGTCTGCTCAACGTCTCCTGTGGTATGCTCGGCAGTAACTATGGCCTGCTTAATGGCATACATACAGCAAACAGAGGAACAGTACCCATTATCACATTTGTTGATATTTCTTGAACCAACACATTGGAGCCATGCTATCTTTTTGGGCTCCTTCTGGTCAGAAGGTCTTACAAGGTGCCCCATACAGGGTCCATTGGAGGAAAGCAGTCTTTCATACTCCAGCCCGGTAACTACATCCTTGAAATTGGAGTACTGATAGGTGTCAAAAGGAGTGGGATCAAAAGATTTAAAGCCTGGCGTGAGAATAACTGATCCCACGTTGATTTCCTTGATCTCGTCCTTGAATTCCTGGTCAAGATCAATGGCTCCGGTAGGACAGTATTTTTCACAGGCCCGGCATTTTCCGCCGCCCTTTTTGCCCTTGTTGCCTCCCTTGACAAAATAAATACAGGTGTCCATCTCTACGGCGTACTTCAAGGGAACAGTCTGACCATACTTAATGTAGGCGGACTTTCTCTTGACCAGCCCTTCATTGTATTCGTCAGCAACCTTTTTGGGACACTTTTCCGCACAAAGGTTACAGGCGATACACTTTTCCATGTCCACTACTCGTGGTTTCTGACGAACTTTGACCTGAAAGTTTCCTTCAGCGCCACTGATTCCTTCTACCTCAGCCAGAGTCAAAAGCTCAATATTCAAGTGCCGACCGCACTCGACCAATTTTGGCGAGATAATTCACATGGAGCAGTCATTGGTGGGAAAAGTCTTGTCTAATTGCGACATTACGCCGCCGATACCGGCTGACTTCTCCACAAGATAAACGTAATAGCCGGCTTCAGCCAGGTCCAGAGCGGATTGAATGCCGGCAATACCACCACCGACAACCATGACTGCGCCTACTTTCTCTTGTGACATATTGACCCCCTTTGCCAATTGGTAAATAAAATGGTTTGTCCTTAACTAGCCCGGATTCACTACCCGGGAACGCCTGAAGCACAAATGATTTTACAGTTAATAAATAATCAAACTCGTTCCGCGCATGTTATTTATTTAACAAATAGCTTAAGTTTAAAAAAATTGCCAGTACTAATATCACGAAAAACAAAAATTTTTATTAACATCTTTTTTGATCCGGTAACAAATAATTACACACAATACTACAACGTAACACTCGAATTGTAAGCGTTTCATCCGGGCGGTTCGGGATCGAACCTCAGAGTAACTCAAAACAGCCTTAACACTCGTTCCCAGGCTGGAGCCTGGGGGGTTTAGTTCTTGCGGCTTCAGCCGCTTCTTTAAAATGTGGATGGAGCCACAAAAAAAAGAGGTGTTCCCAGTCTGGAGCTTGTGAACAAGAAAAGAACTGGATTCCGGCCTTCGCCGGAATGACGATAAGAGTAAAAACTTGCTTTAACCGTCTCCCCGGACTTGATCCGGGGGCCAGTTTTTTTGAAGTTACTTGTAAGCTCCTCACCCGGACTGGCCAGGACCGAACCTGTGAGTAACTAAAAAATCAGCCTTAGCACGTTTGAGATTGCCGCGCTCGAAGACTCGCTCGCAATGACACCTGAGCTGTCAGGGATGTAGTTGCTCAAAACCTGTCACCCACGAGAGAGCCTAAGCGACCGAAACAATCTATATGGTAAAACCATAATGCTCTGAATTTATTGCTAATTAGGTTTTACTTGTATGCAAAAAAGTTCAAGTTCCTATATAAATTACTAATAGATTCAGCAATTTTACCGCTTGAAGCTTGCACCAGAAAACAGGAAGATTTTTGATATTGACAAGAGCAATAATATCCAGACTCCCAAAACTTAAACCTTCCTCCTTCTATTTTCAACAGCCTTCAACATTCAACCTTCAGCCTTCAGCCTTCTTCCTTAAGCCTAAAACTCTCAGTATCCCCAAATCTTAACGATCCTTATATCAGCTGGGTTGTGGACGCAGCTCACATTTATTCTGAAAGGCCATCTCAAAATACTTTACTAATAAGTGTTAAACTGATAAAAAAAAGAAATTGAAAATTTTTTATGACCGTTGAATAAGATCAAGTTCGGATTAATTCTTTTAAAACATCACGACTGCCCATTAAAGTGAGGAAAAGCCATGCGCAGTATGTCAATTACTGAATACATATGTTTGATACTGATAGTCTTTTTGTCCCTGACTCAATTAGCAGGATGTGCAAAAAAAATTCAACCTCCACCAGTGCGCACCCCGGACCAGACCGCTCGACCTGCAGCGCCGGTTCAGCCGCCAGCATCTTCACCGGCTCAATCCAGTCAGACTGCATCTTCCGGAAGCCTGCAAAACAGCCACCCAACACAGAATAAGTATACAGTATTAGGCCAGACATACACTCCGTTAAGCACATATGAAGGTTACGAAGAAGAAGGTATAGCATCCTGGTACGGCCCCAAATTTCATGGACGTAAAACATCCAACGGGGAAATCTTCAACATGTACGAAATGACTGCTGCTCACAGGGTGCTGCCCATGAATACCAAGGTGAGGGTCACTAATCTGGACAACGGAAAAGTCATTGACCTTCGAATTAATGACCGTGGGCCCTTTGCCCGCAACAGAATAATAGACCTTTCATTTGCCGCAGCCAGAAAAATCGACATGATCGGACCTGGTACAGCCCGGGTCAGGGTTGAGGCCACAGGCAGCGTGCCCCGTGACCAGATGAAGGGTAATTTTTATGTTCAGGTAGGGTCATTTTCTTCCAGAGACAACGCCGAAGCATTCCGAAGAAACCTCAGGTCCAGCGGTTACAGTGAATCCAGAATTCAAAAAATATCTCGAGATAATAGCAATTTCTGGCGTGTTCAAGCTGGAAAGTTCAGCAATCTTCTTGCAGCTGAACAGGCTCGGGATAAATTACAGAAAGAGTACCCTGGAGCGTTCATCCTTGCTGATTGATTGTTTTTCGTAAATTATGTGAAAGCCTGAAAACTACTACTTTTCTCCCCTCAAGCATCAAATCCTCATTAGTATAGGGATTTCTGCCTCTGCGCGGCTTTTTATTGCGAGTTTCAAACTTTCCAAAGCCGCTGATCAGCAAAGAGTGATCTTTTTTAATACCCTTTTTGATTATCTTTAATAAAGCCTCTACCTGTTTTTGGACATCAGAACGTCTCTTGGGACTGTCTTTGAATATTTTGTCAACAATATGAGCTTTTGTCAGCGTTTGCGACATATTTAATCCCCTTGAATTTGTCAGCAGTTTTACGAAATATTTATTCAACCATCCTCGGGTTTACCTCTTCAGCACTCTGAATTTATGACTGGGAGCATTACGCGTTTATGAAAAAAATGAGATGTTTGTCTTAGTAGCATACTCCTCTTTCACCATATAAGAGCAATTTTTGAGCGATAAATCTCCATTTCCTTTTCATTGTCATAAGAATGCTGCGGCCATAGTTTCAGCTCATCGCCGTTGTAACGAGGTATTATATGGTAATGAGCATGCATTACTAACTGTCCTGCAGCCTCAAAATTGTTCATACCCAGATTGAAGCCATCAGCTTTCAAAGAGGCAAGCATTGATCTGCCAACCTTTTGTACGGCTTCATGCAGATCAGCAGCCAGATCTATGTCCATTTCCAGAATATTCGCCAGGTGCTTTTTAGGAATGACCAGAGTATGTCCCTTTGCAACAGGGGCAATATCAAGAAAAGCTATGACATTGTCGGTCTCCAGAACTTTAGCGCAGGGAATTTTCCCGCCAACTATGCCGCAAAATATACAATCATTCACAAGTATTCCTCCAGTATAATATGTCTTGGGCTCGACAGCCATGATTAAATCATATAGCTCGTACCTGTAACATTGCAGACCATCCATTGATTGCCAGAATTTATGACTTTTACCTTTAACATTTTCAGACCCGCGTGGACCACTGAACCAGCCCTGCCGGCAACCTTAGGGGCAACCCCATTCATGATCATTGAGACGGTTTCTGTAACAGATGCAAGCTAAACTGTTGCAGAACTTCATATTTCATTTAATCTTTTTTTGCAACCCCTTGTTTTAGAAGGTAATCATCCTCAACCATGATACAATTTAAACATCCTCAACCCAATAAAGCGTTCGGTCCCATATGGCCGGTATTTGTTCCTTTTGCTGGATGTCCTCATCGGTGCTCTTTCTGTTCTCAACTGGCTCAAACCGGTCAGACACCCATTCCCTTACATAGATTAGCTCAGTCTTTTTTTCAAAGTATCACCGAGAGGTATAACAGGACCAAAGCTCCAATAGGTCTCGGATTTTATGGAGGCACTTTCACTGCCATCAGGCAAAAAGATCTGCTGATGATGCTTAAAACTGCGTCAGCCCTGAAACAGGCAGGTGCTGTTAATCATATTCGTTGTTCCACTCGCCCGGATTACGTAAGCAAGTCCATCCTGAGAAAATTACAAGCTCATCAGGTTGATCTGATTGAGCTTGGGGTGCAAAGCTTTGATAACAATGTATTGAAAAAGGCTGGCAGGGGATATTCAGGAAGGACCGCCATTAAGGCTTGTCAGTTGATAAAGGAGTCCGGTTTTGATCTGGGCATTCAATTAATGCCTGGCCTGCCAGGTTGCAGCGGCGCTATCTTTTTAAAAGATATCCGGAAAACCATTCAGGCAGAACCAGCACTGGCCCGCATTTATCCTTGCCTTGTACTGGATAATACCGAGCTTAAAAATATGTTCTGTCTTGGATTGTTCAGTCCATGGTCCTTAGCTCAGACAGTTCACCTTGTTTCTCTTGGGCTTTTAAGTCTCTGGCTTGCAGGCATTTCAGTAATCAGGATCGGGCTGACTCCTGAAAAGTCTTTGCTTGACAGCATATGGGCAGGCCCCTGGGATCCAGGGCTTGGCAGTAAGTGCAGATCCCTGGCTCTTCGCAGTTACTTTACCGCCCGAATTGCTGCACTGGGAAGACCGGTTAAGCGGGTTATGCTCCCTGAAAAGTGCATAAGTGATTTCTGGGGACATAAACGAATCAATGAAAGGCATTTCCAGAGATATTCCATAATTAGAAAAAACGTCCAGATATGGAACAGGGATTATTTCAGGGTGTATTAGCAGCTTCCTTCCATGATCGTGGTTATTTTTCTGGGTTACGAGCCCAAGGGGGGCATTAACTTCATGAGCTCAACCCAAGCAGGCCGGCAATCTCTTTAACTGCCGCCTTTGTGAACTCTTCCTGGCTCAGCCTGTTTTTATCTTCCAGACTCATAACCTCCACAGGCAAATTGATATATTCTTGCCTTGGTGTAATCTCATATTCAGGAGAAAAACTGTTGCTGAAATACTTATCCTGAAAGTCGCTGAACTTGAGTGCGTGAGCAGTAGCATCCAGAATAGCCGTCTCTTCTCTGTTCAGCAAACCTGACTCCCTTGCCTTGAGCATTCCTGCCAGGCATTCTCCACCCTGAGTGCAGGCAATATGACCATTTTGATTGGCGAGAAGCATACCTTCCACAATGGCCTGCTCTTCCACCTGAATGACATGGAAACTGCCATCTCCCTCAATTTTTTCATACTTTTGAGCAAGAGCCTGAACCCTGGGGAAAGAAACAGGATTGCCAATCATTGCTGCCTGAGCCACACTGGCCTGGACCTGTACAGGATTGTATTTCCTGTCTTGTCTATCCTGACTGTAATATTTAAACACTGGATCCGCATGACTGGACTGCACCCCGAATATTCTAGGCAAAGCAGTGATTATTTCAAGTTCGTACATTTTCAGAAAACCGGCCATTATAGCAGTTATGTTTCCAGCGTTGCCAATGGGAACAAACACAGCCTTGCCCTGTAAATCCCAGTCATACCACTGGGCAATTTCAAAAGCATAACTTTCCTGCCCCAGGATACGCCAGGCATTTTTAGAATTAAGAAGTGCTACTCGGAAATTATCTGCTAGATACTCCACAACTCTCATGCAGTCATCAAACACTCCAGGCAGCTCTATAACCCTGGCACCGCTGCCAAGAGGCTGGGAAAGCTGCTGGGTTGTCACCTTACCCATGGGCAGTATGACTACAGTTTTGACAGGCTCGCCCACATACGCACCATAAAGAGCTGCCGAGGCAGATGTATCCCCTGTGGATGCACAGATGGTCAAAACTTGATCCCATCCATTTTCACGCACCAGTTTTTTCAAGTAACTGAACGCGCAGGCCATACCTCTATCCTTAAAGGAAGCACTGGGATTCTGGCCATCATTCTTAAAAGCCAGCTTCTGACCAGTTTGGGCCTCAAGATGTTTTGATGCAGGAATAATGGGTGTATTACCCTCGCCTAAGTATATAATATCCTGCTTTTCCACTACTGGAGCAATAAGCTCGTAAAACCTGAAAATCCCTCTAAGAGCAAGATTCTTGGATGCCGCTCTTGCATCCAGTATTTCACGCCATTTGCGCCCAGGTGTTTGCTTCAAACTGTCAAAAGACCTGTCAGTAAGAAGGAATACGCCGGAGCAGCGTGGACAGGTGTAATGCAATTTATTTATGGAAAAAACCTGGTTGCATCCAAGACAGTAATATTCCAGAGCACCCCTGTAGTCCGGGAAATTGACATCAGTCATGGTTTATAAACCTCATGTGTATTGGCGATTTGATATCTGTTCTGCATCTTGCGTTTATGTGCCGCGCGGTCAAATAAACAAATCAGCAAGCACCCCAGCAAAAAGCAGCACAGCCACAAGACCATTTAGAGTGAAAAAGGAAACATTGATTTTCTGGAGATTAGCTGGCGATATGATCCGGTGCTCAATTAAAAGAATCACGGAAATTACGAGCCAGACAAGATAATAGAGCCAGCCTGCTCCCATTGCAGCACCGGCCATGAGGATGAAAATTGATGCATTAACATGACAAAACCCGGCAAGGGTAAAAGCAGTATCCAGGCCGTACTTACCCGGTATAGAATGCAGACTCTTTTCCTGATCAAAGCCAGCATCCTGGCAGGAGTAAAGTATATCAAAACCTGCCACCCAGAATAAAACTCCCCAGAATAGAAGAAACGGAGGCAAGGCGAAACTCGGATCATAAGCTATCCAGCCCGCTATTGGAGCCAGACCGAGAACCGAACCGAGAAAAAAATGACATAAGTGTGTATATCTTTTGCTGTAGCTGTAAATGGCTGACCATAAAAGAGCAGGCACAGCGAGATAAAGGCACAGCGGATTGAGCATAAAGCATGAAAGGATGAAAATCAGTCCTGTTCCGGCAAGAAAAATATAAGCATCTCTCAGGCTTATTTCACCAGTTACAAGAGGCCTGTTGCTGGTTCTGTGATTTTCTCTGTCATATTCAAGGTCTGCAATGCGGTTAAAGGTCATGGCAAACGAACGAACAGCAACCATGGCCAGGGTCAGGAATATAAAAGTAGACCAGCCGGGTTTGCCCTGTGCTGCCCAAAGCATGCCAATATATGCAAAGGGCAGAGCAAAGACTGAATGTTCCAGCTTGATCATGGAGGCCCAGATTTTAAATTTAGATACAAAGCAGTAAAGCATATTGATTTTCTCGGTTAAAAAGAAGCCCTCAATCAGTTACATAAAGTTTTAAAAATCTTTTTTTGCCAACCTTTAAGACATGATCACCAGGCGTAAATTTAAAATCAGGATCAGTAATGCGAGACCCTTCATATAAACCAACCGCGTTTTGCTTGCAGAGTCTTCTGGCCTCACCTCTTGATGCGCAAAGCCCTGACCTGCTTAGAACATCTACCACAGTAAGGGCATCATTTACTTTGCAGCTCAACTCCGGCATATCCTCCGGCAACTGCTGTTTGGCAAAAACCTTATTAAAATTCTCGCGCTCCTGCAAGCCGGCTTCGCGTCCGTGAAACCGGGACGTGATCTCCTGGGCAAGCTCTTCCTTACATTTTTTTGGATGAATTTCACCGCTAAGAACCCCTTGTTTCATGGATTCAATTTCAGACATGTCAAGATCAGATAGTAATTCATAATAACGCCACATGAGATCATCTGATATGGACATAAGTTTACCGAACATTTCAGGAGCCGGTTCTTCAATGCCAATATAGTTATTTAAAGATTTGCTCATCTTCTGAACGCCATCAGTACCTTCGAGGATGGGCATGGTCAGAATAACCTGGGGCTCCTGATTGTATTCACGCTGCAAAACACGTCCCATAAGCAGGTTGAACTTCTGGTCCGTGCCTCCAAGCTCTACATCAGCTATCAGCTCGACGGAATCATAGCCCTGTACAAGGGGATACAAAAATTCATGAATGGCAATGGGCCTGTTGTCTTTGTATCTTTTTTCAAAGTCATCTCTTTCCATCATTCTGGCCACTGTATACATGGAGCACAGTTCAATAAAATCTGCGGCACCGAACTTGTCCATCCAGGTGGAGTTAAAGGCCAGTTCTGTTTTTTCAGGATCAAGAATTTTGAATATCTGTCTTTTATAGGTTTCAGCGTTTTTAATTACCTGATCTCTTGTAAGCTTTTTGCGTGTCTCTGATTTGCCCGAGGGATCACCTATCATGCCGGTGAAGTCGCCGATAAGAAAAATAATTGTGTGTCCCAGCTCCTGAAAATGCTTTAGTTTCTGGATTAATACTGTATGTCCGAGGTGAAGATCCGGTGCAGTTGGATCAAAGCCGGCCTTGATGCGTAAAGGCTTGTTCCTGGAGAGCTTCATCTCCAGCTCTTTTTCATCGATAATTTCATGGCACCCGCGCTTGATAAGCTCCATAGCTTCAGAATGATCAACTCCCATATATGTCTCCTGATAATATCCAGGCTTTTTGATTGTTAGTGATTTACCATGGCTATTTGGCGTAGCCTACAGCCCTTTTTTCCCTGATGACCGTTACCTTGATCTGACCCGGGTAGGTCATGTTTTCTTCAATACTCTTGGCTATATCTTTACACAGCAGGTGTGTCTTGTCATCATCCACCTGGTCACAGTCCACCATCACCCTGACCTCACGACCGGCCTGAATGGCAAAGGATCTGTTAACCCCCTGAAATTCAGTAGCTATTTTTTCCAGCTCTTCTAACCGGTTGACATAGTTTTCCAGCAGTTCTTTCCTGGCACCCGGCCGCGCACCGGAAAGGCCGTCTGCTGCCTGAACCAGAACAGCAAGTATGGTTGTTGGCTGGATATCTTCATGATGGGCTGCAATAGCATGAATTATTTCTTTAGATTCATTGTATTTTTTGGCCAGATCTGCGCCGATAACAGCGTGGGGTCCCTCTACCTCATGATCCACAGCCTTGCCAAGATCATGCAGTAACCCTGCCCTTTTGGCTTTTTTCTGATCCACACCAAGTTCAGCAGCCATGATGCCGCACAAAAAAGCGACTTCAATGGAATGCTGCAGAACATTCTGCGAAAAGCTGGTTCTGTAGTGCAAATGCCCCAGCAAGCGGATAAGCTCTGGATGTATACCGTGCACTCCTACGTCAAAAGTAGATTGTTCTCCAATTTCTCGAAGCTTGACATCCATCTCCTGTCTGACTTTTTCAACTATGTCTTCAATGCGCGCAGGATGAATTCTTCCATCGCTGATCAGCCTCTCAAGACTCTGCTTTGCCACCTCCCTGCGCAATGGACTGTACGCAGAAAGAACAACTGTCTCTGGTGTGTCATCTATAATCAGATCTACCCCTGTAGCAGCTTCAATTGCCCTTATATTGCGGCCTTCCCGTCCAATTATCCGGCCCTTCATATCTTCACTGGGAAGCTCCACAGTTGAGACTGTATGTTCTGAGACATAGTCTCCAGCGTAGCGTTGAATGGACAAGGCAAGAATTTCTTTGGCTTTTTTGGCAGCTGTCTCTTGCGCTTCCATTTCAATTTGACGTATCATTTTTGCAGCTTCGTGACGGGTACTGCTCTCGATGTCAGCAATCAGCCTGGCCTTGGCTTCTTCGGTTGTCAGACCGGCAAGCTCTTCCAGTTTCGCAGTCTGCAGATCAATAAGGTGCTGCAGATCATGTTCCCTGTCTTCAATAGCTCGTTCCTGTTTAGCCACCCTGTTTTCCCAGGAAACAACATCACTTTCTTTTTGTGCCACCTTTTCCAGTTTCTTTTCTAACCGCTCTTCCTTTTCCTGTAGACGCTGTTCCTGTTTTTTAAGCTCTTTTTCTCTGGCCCTTGCTTCTTCTTCAAGCTCTTTTTTTTGCTTGAATGTCTCATCTTTGGCCTGGAGCAGCATCTCTTTTTTATGAGCTGATGCTTCTTTTCTGGCTTCTTCTAAAATTTTTCCTGCAAGCTCCTGGTTATCCCTGAGCTCTTTGTTGACGAAATATTTTTGTGCGACTACGGCAATAACCGCCCCAGACACTAATGCTATAATAGCAGTGATAAGTATCGCGCTCAGCATGGTCCACTCCTTGAGTATATGTTATTTTCTTAACCGCAGGCAACCCGAATATGTCCATGCTGGTAAGAAATTGATTTGCACGGCTAACTGGCCTCGCGAATCGATAATATGGTGATGCAGGTCAAGCAGTCTCGCGCAATGGAAGGACCCGATAGTTGTTATATCAGTAGACAAGCTCGCGAAAGGTTGGAGTAGTTAATGGTCAACTTTCCATGGTCGTATCAGGCAGGAGGATTGAGAATAGGCATCTAACTGATGATATTTCCCCGGCAGGCCGTGTGGGAACTTATTTTGAACCTCGTATATATAAGTGGGTGCCGAAGCGGCTCTTTCAGGCTCCCCCGTTCAGTGCGGGGTTTGCACACCAAAACCGCACAACAGCTCCCTCGAGGTAAATGTTGGCTCAAAATAAATCGCCTTCATCACAAACCTGCCAGGAAAGAGTTGCAATAAAAATCATGGAAATTCGCTTTATTTATTACTAGAATCTATTTTCCGTAAAAGCTCGCTGATTTTTTTGTGAGAGCTTGCAAGCTTTATTTCAGATTGTAGATAATCATCTGCCAGACTCAAAAGCAGAAAAATCAGCAACCGTTCCTTGCTGAGTTTGCTGCCCCTTTTCTCAAGTTCTGCGAAACGCTCTTCGAGCAATTTACTTGCCTGCTCGACCCGATCTTGACTTGCATCAGTCTTGAATGTCAGGTCCAAGCCTAAAACGTGTATATCATATCCAGGCATCAGGATGAGTTTTCAGTGTCAATTTTTTCCAGTATTTCATTGACCTTGTTTAAAACAAGATTATTCTTCTGACGCTCATTTTCCAGCTCATTTTTCAAAGCCTGGTTCTCCTGCTTAAGTGACTGCTTGTCCTGCAGGAGCTCATCGATTTTGTTTGCCAGCTGTTCTATAGCTTCCATAAATTTTTATTAAATTGATTTTATCTTTTTTTCAAGGGATTTTTGCCAGGTAAATTTTTCTGTCTTGCCCTGGCAACTGACAGGCATTGGGCAGGAATATCAGCAGTTATTGTAGATCCTGCGCCGACCATACTGTTGGAGCCGATGTTCACCGGAGCTACAAGAGCGGTATTGCTGCCAATAAAAACATCATCACTAATCTGTGTTTTATGCTTTTTGATACCGTCATAATTGCAAGTGATGGTACCGGCACCAATATTTACATTACATCCGACACTGGCATCCCCAATGTATGAAAGATGATTTGCCTTACTGGACTCTCCCAGAATTGAATTTTTTAGCTCTACAAAATTACCAGCCCTGGCTCTTTTTTTAAGCTCTGTTCCCGGGCGTAAACGGGCATAGGGCCCAACTGTTGCTCCGAATCCAACTTTAGATCCCTGGATATGACAAAAAGGCAATATATGACAACTCTCCAGAACACTGTCCTGAATGTAAGTATGTGAGTCAATCCGGGTGCCCGCAGAGATTATGGAAGAGCCGTAAATTTCGCACGGTCCTGTAATTTCAGATCCAGGCTCTATTGATACTTCTGCCCCAATGCGAACCTGCCCTGATGATCTGATTATGACCCCTGAATTTAAAAGTCTTTTGACTATTTTTAGTCGTAAATATTCTTCCTGCTCAACAAGCTCAGCAGGACTATTGATGCCCAGCAACTCAGGACTTGCACCAGCGCAACTTGAAAATAGCTTTAAATCCCTGCTCTTTGCAAGAGAAATTAGTTGGGTAATATAAAATTCATGCTGCTCGTTTTTATTGTCAAGGAGAAAAAGCAATTCTTCTAAGGCTGACTTGCTGAATGCATAAATGCCTGAATTTACCTCGCCGCTATAAGCACCGTATTTATTGGAATCCCAATCTCTGGCCTCTACAACAGCTTGCAGTTCTCCCTGTTCATCTTTGACAACCCGCCCATAACCTCCTGGATCTTTCACAGTCAAACTCAGGAGTCCAACCTGGGCATTATGTCTGTTGACACCTTCCAATAGTTGGGTGATTTGATCACTGGTAATCAAAGGGGTGTCACCATTGGCAACAATAACCCATTTGGCTGGGGACGATTTCAGATAAGGCCATGCCACCTGCAGGGCATGACCAGTACCAAGTTGTTTTTCCTGCAATATCATCTGCCGCTCATATTCAGGGTACCTTTCGGCAAGAACATCGTATCCATGTCCGGCAATAATTTTGATATCCAGTAATCCCATGGATTGAAATGTATTTAAGGATAAACCAAGCATGGGCGTGTTGAGCAGCTCGTGCAGAACCTTTGGTTTATCTGATTTCATCCTCGTGCCCTTTCCAGCTGCAAGAACTACTGCTATTGTATTACTAAACAATTGATTAGACATTGTTAAAACTATCTTGGGGGTTAAGTATTGGTGCTGAGATATCATCAGCAGATGTGTTGGGTTATCCACAAAAAAAGCCCCGCAAATGCGAGGCTTTATTTTTGTATAGAGTTAGGTCTTACACTGAGCAGGTGCCTGCGCTCACTGCGCTTTCCCTGCACTTTACTCTGTGCATGGCTCTCGCCATGGCAGCTCTAGCCCGAGCATGGTCAATTTCTTCTTTTTGCTTTACCATGCGCTGTTCAGCTTTTTCTCTGGCTTTTCGAGCTCGCTCGACACTTATCTCGTCGGCCTTTTCCGCGACTTCGGCCATGACAGTTACCTTGGTGGGATTGACCTCAGCAAAGCCTCCGGAAACAAATACATAAAATTTCTTTCCGTCTTTTTTATAAAACAGGCTGCCAATGCTGAGTGCTGAAAGGAATGGAATATGATTGGGCATAACACCGAATTCACCCTGAACTCCTGGTGCACCAACATATTCAACTTCTTCACTCAACAGGTTTCTGTCAGGCGTGACAATTTCCAATTTTATCAAGTTAGCCATAATTTCACCTTATAGCTTAAGTATTAATCTTTTTTAGCATTTTCCAGAACTTCATCAATCCCGCCT
The DNA here is from genome assembly GCF_000934755.1 of Desulfonatronovibrio magnus. Lineage (NCBI taxonomy): Bacteria > Pseudomonadati > Thermodesulfobacteriota > Desulfovibrionia > Desulfovibrionales > Desulfonatronovibrionaceae > Desulfonatronovibrio > Desulfonatronovibrio magnus. The sequence continues at coordinate 22,622 of NZ_JYNP01000048.1, read as the reverse complement.
ACCATATAAAAGGCGTTTTCAGGAATATCGTCATGCTTACCCTCAATAACTTCTTTAAATCCTCGAATAGTATCTTCAAGCTTTACATAACGCCCGGCCTTACCTGTAAACTGTTCGGCTACGTGGAAAGGCTGTGACAGGAAACGCTGGATTTTTCTTGCCCTGGATACAGTGAGCTTGTCTTCGTCTGAAAGCTCATCCATACCAAGAATGGCAATAATATCTTGAAGATCCTTATATTTCTGAAGAATCATCTGTACTTCTCGAGCAACCATATAATGGTCTTCACCCAGAATGTTTGGATCAAGTATTCTTGAAGTGGAGTCAAGAGGATCAACAGCCGGATAAATTCCAAGCTCAGCAATCTGACGGGAAAGAACAATTGTTCCGTCTAGATGCGAGAACGTGGTAGCAGGAGCAGGGTCAGTCAAGTCATCAGCAGGTACGTAAACAGCCTGCACTGAAGTAATAGAACCCTTGGTTGTAGAAGTAATTCGTTCCTGAAGGATACCCAGATCCGTAGCCAGGGTTGGCTGATAACCAACAGCTGAAGGCATGCGTCCCAACAGAGCGGATACCTCTGAACCGGCCTGGGTAAAACGGAATATATTGTCAATAAAGAGCAGAACGTCCTGATTTTCTTCATCACGGAAGTATTCGGCGCATGTCAGAGCTGTCAGTCCTACTCGGGCACGTGCTCCAGGAGGCTCATTCATCTGTCCGTAAATAAGAGCTGCCTTATCAATAACACCGGCGTCAATCATTTCATGATAAAGGTCATTACCTTCTCGTGTTCTTTCACCAACACCTGCGAACACAGAAATACCACCATGCTCTTTACCAATGTTGTTGATCATTTCCATGAGAACAACAGTCTTTCCAACTCCGGCACCACCAAACATTCCCATTTTTCCACCTTTTGGAAAGGGAACCAGCAGATCAATAACCTTAACACCGGTTTCAAGAAGTTCAATCTTGGTGCTCTGATCAACAAAGGATGGAGAGGGCCTGTGAATGGGATAGGTAACATCGGCTTTAACTGGACCTTTCTGGTCAACAGGCTTACCGACAACATTAAGAATTCTGCCAAGCGAAGGCTTACCCACAGGAATCATGATGGGATTACCTGTGTCTTTGCCGTCCATTCCTCTAACAAGACCGTCTGTAGAGTCCATGGATATGCAGCGTACAACGTTGTTACCGAGATGCTGAGCTACCTCAACTACCAGGTTGTCCTTTTCATCAGAAATGGTCGGGTTGGTAATCAAAATTGCATTGAATATGTTGGGAAGTTTACCTTCCGGAAATTCAAGGTCAACTACAGGCCCAATGACCTGAACGATTTTTCCTGTACTTAGTTCACTCATGTTTTATCGCCCCCTATTATCCTTGTTTCAGTGCTTCAGCACCGCCTACTATATCCATAAGTTCGGTTGTGATTGTTGCCTGCCTGGCCTTGTTATATGCCAAAGTCAATTGGCCCACTAGATCATCGCAGTTCTTGGTGGCATTATCCATTGCAGTCATTCTGGCTGCGTGTTCACTTGCAGAAGTATCAAGCATTCCTCTGTAAATCTGAACTTTTACATAACGCGGTAGAAGCTCAGCTAACAATCCTTCCACAGACGGCTCGAAAATGTACTGGCTTGAGGCACCTGCATCAGATGATTCATCTTCCTCAACCTGCTCAACTGGCAGTACCTGATTGAGTTGAGGAGTCTGCTTCACAATGGAATCAAACCGTCCAAATACTACGTGAACTTCGTCAAGCTCAGCTTCCAGATACTTGTTTATGATGACACTGCCAGTGTCACTTGCCAGCTGGAAATCAAACACATTCATAACGTCAGCATAGCTTTCCAGTATTTCAAAGCCCCTCTTGCGCATGAAGTCGCGTCCTTTTTTACCCACACAGATAAACTTGACTTCCTTGCCATCCCCTTTCTTTTCATTGGCCAGCCTGAATGCAGCCTGACAAAGATTTACGTTAAAACTACCGCAAAGGCCTTTGTCTGATGTTATAAGGAGAATTCCAACAGTTTTGATCTCATCTCTTTTTTCCAGCAGAGGATGAGCTGTGGAATCAACACGTGATGCAAGGTCTGTCAATACATCTGAATATTTATCCGCGTAGGGACGAAAGCGCTCTATGCGTTGCTGGGCGTTTCGCAGTTTGGCCGAGGCCACCATATTCATGGCCTTGGTTATCTGCTTGGTCTTTTTGACCCCGCCGATTTTTCTTTGTATGTCCCTTAATGATGCCATTTAAATCTCCCGTTAGGCCTTAAAAGTCTTTTTGAATTCATCAATGGCAGCCGCAATTTTTTTATCAAGATCCGCGTCAATGTCCTGTTTTTCCTTGATCTCATTCAAAATTTCAGACTTTTGACTGCTTATATATTCGAGAATTTCTGTTTCAAACCTGGCAACTGCCTCAACAGGGATATCATCAAGATAACCTTTTGTACCGCAATACAGGGAAATTACCTGCTCTGCCGCGTTCATGGGCTGATACTGGGGCTGTTTTAAAAGTTCCACAAGCCTCTCACCCCTAGTGAGCCTTCTCTGTGTGCTTTTGTCAAGGTCGGAGCCAAACTGGGCAAATGCAGCCAGTTCTCTGTACTGGGCCAAATCAAGACGAAGAGTACCTGCAACCTTTTTCATGGCCTTGATCTGAGCTGCACCACCAACACGGGATACTGAAAGACCAACGTTAATTGCAGGTCTTACACCTGCATAAAACAGGTTGGGCTCGAGATAGACCTGACCGTCGGTAATAGAAATAACGTTTGTTGGAACATATGCGGATACGTCACCGGCCTGAGTTTCAATGATAGGCAGCGCAGTCAGAGATCCTGCTCCCTGGTCATCACTCATCTTTGCCGCGCGCTCCAAAAGTCGGGAGTGAAGATAAAATACGTCTCCTGGAAATGCTTCACGTCCTGGAGGCCTTCTCAAAAGGAGTGACATCTGTCTATAGGATACAGCCTGCTTGGAAAGGTCGTCATAAATGATTAGCGCGTGTTTGCCGTTATCCCTGTAAAACTCACCCATGGTGCAGCCTGAGTAGGCAGCAATAAACTGCAGTGATGCAGGATCAGAGGCAGTAGCTGAAACTACAGTGGTATATTCCATTGCTCCATGCTGCTTCAGAACATCAACAACCTGAGCAACAGTTGATTTTTTCTGACCGATGGCAACGTAAATGCAATGAACATCACTTTCTTTCTGTGCCAGAATCGCATCTACACAAACAGCCGTCTTTCCAACCTGACGGTCTCCAATGATAAGCTCGCGCTGTCCGCGACCGATGGGGGTCATGGCATCAACTGCCTTCAGTCCTGTATACATGGGTTCATGAACTGACTTTCTTTCGACAATACCCGGGGCCTTGATTTCAACAAGCCTTGTATCAGAGCTTTGAATCGGACCCTGACCATCCAATGGTCTGCCTAAGGGATCGATAACTCTGCCGCGCACAGCATCACCAACAGGCACCTGTACAATTTTGCCTGTTCTTTTGACTAAGTCACCTTCCTTGATTTCGGTATCTTCACCAAGCAATGCGCAACCCACACTGTCTTCTTCCAGGTTCAGTACCATGCCCATAACGCCTCCTGGAAATTCCAGAAGTTCCATAGCCATAACGTTCTCAACACCGTAAACGCGGGCGATACCATCACCAACCGAAAGAACAACTCCGGTTTCACTCATTTCCACACGTTTTTCGTAGTTTTTGATCTGGCCCTCAATGATCTGGCTGATTTCTTCTGCTTTTATTTGCATAGCCCTACTCACCCCTCTTTATGTTTTCTTTGAGAATTTGCAGTTGCGCCCTGATACTGGCATCCAAAACCTTATCTCCAACTTTAAGCTTGATTCCACCCAGAATTTCCGGTTCTACTTCGTAATCGAGAACAACCTTCCGTCCGGATTGTTTTTCCAGCTTACCAACTATTTCCTGTTTCATATTATCAGCCAGCTTAATGGCTGTTACGATTTCACCCCTGACAATACCCTGAGACTCATCTAACAGTTTTGAATAGTAAACTTGAATCTCGGGCAGACAATCAAGTCTTCCCTTGTCAGCAAGAAGATAGCAGAAGTTGCCGACTACCTGGCCTGGCTTGAGTTTGGCCAGGAGCTGCTTTAGAATCCCTTTCTTTTCATCTGCATTAAAAATGGGATTTTTAAAAATCCTAAGCAGCTCAGGGGCTCCCTCTAAAGCACTGACAATCTTTGTCATATCCTCACCATAAGCCTTAAGCTCTTTATCGCCCTGTTTCTGTCCAAGGGCAAAAAGGGCCCGGGCGTACCTGCGTGCGACTATATTACCTATCAATTTAGCACCACCCTTGTTAGACTGTCGTTAATTAAAGCTTTATGGTCCTCGGCCTTGAGTTTTTTCCTGATCATGGCTTCGGCAGCCTCTGTTACCTGCTCCGCAAGCTCGGCCTTGATTTCCTCAAGTGCCAACTTTGCTTCCTGTTCTGCACTGACCCTGGCCTGCTGCTTGATCAGTTCCGCGGCAGTTTCTGCCTTGGCAATGATCTCTGACTTCAGGGCTTCACCCTGAGCTTTGGCCTGTTCAATCAGCTTGGCTCTCTCTTCCTCGAGATTGGCAATGCTCTTTTCCACATCTGCCAATTTCTGCTCGGCATTTTCCCTGCGCGCTGCAAGATCATTGAGTTCGGACTCAATTTCCTTGCTTCGACCCGGGAAAAAGGTAAACAGTTTTTTACCCCCGGCGTAGTAGATTACAGCCAGAAAAATGACAAAGTTGATGACCCTCCAGATCTGATTTTTCAGATCCGGATGAAAATTCATAGGGTCCACAACGTTGAAAATTCCAGCAGCAACCAACAGGAGCGCCAAAATAATCGGTACGTTTTTATTTCCTTTCAACACACAGCCCTCCTTAATAGAAATGTATGATTATGCCTTGCTAAGAATTCTATCAGTTGCAGTAGTTGCGAATTTTTCCACATCTTTCTTGAGTTTGGTTAGGGCAGATTCTTTTTCTGAAGAAACTTTCTGCCTTGCCTCCCTGATCATCACGCCAGCTTCGCCTGACGCAGTTTCAACCAGCTCCTTTTCCTTGGAATAACCTTCTTCCTTAAAGGAGCTTCTGATCTCCTGAGCCCTTAGTCTTGCTTTTTCAAGCTCTGCTTCATAGGCTTTCATCTTATCTACTGCTGAGGATGAAAATGACTCTATCTCGTTCACCCTGTTAGACATAATCTCAGCCCTTTTCCTGAGCATGCCGCGTATGGGTTTGTAGAGAATTACGTTCAACAATAGAAGAACCATAAGAAAATTAACAAGTTGAATGAAAAACGTGACATTAAGTTCAATCATAGCGCCTCCCAAGAGAATGTGAAATTAAGTTCAAAGTTGCTTTTTTATGGTGAAAGACACAGAGCGTTTAGCCGATTTAGAAGCTTGTGTCAAAACATTTTTGTGAAAATTCCGAAAATATAGTTTTAATACCTCAAAATATTGTTAGAATTTTCACAGAAAATCCTGCCGATTATGGATTTTCCACCACCCAGCAGGCAAGAAAATCCATCCGGTTTTTCTTCTGCAGACAGAGTTGGCAATTTTATTCCTGCTGGGGTTCAACTGAATCTTCTTCCATATTGATTTCACCACGGACCACCGCACCCTCTTCGATCATCAGGGCAGGTGTTGTTATTTTACCCAGAAAGTTTGCCTGCTTATACAGCACGACCTTTACCTGGGCCTTGAGTATCCCATCAAACTTTCCGCTCAAAACCATCTGACCGACTCTAACATTGCCCTTGACAGTTGCTTCGTTGCCCACAATCAATGTGCCGTCGGATTCAATCTCGCCCTCAAAATCTCCATCAATGCGTACAGTACCCTTAAACTCCAGCTTTCCCTGATATGAGGTTCCCATACCCATGAACGCATTTATTTCGTCTTTGGCCATCATCACTCCTTTTGATTTGGGGGTGCTCTTAAATATGTTCAGCATATCAACTCTTAAACATGAACCTGCGCATTGATACATTCAGCACAAGACCAATCATTATAAAGTTAACCAGCATGGAAGTACCTCCATAACTGATGAAAGGCAGCGGAATGCCAACTACCGGCATCAATCCCAGTACCATGCCGATATTGATAAGAATCTGCCAGAAAAAATAGAAAAATACCCCTGCGCACAGAAGAGAGCCGAACCTGTCTTTAGCTTCCTGTGAACATAAAAAAATCTGATACAAAAAAAAACAAAAAAGCGAGAGCAGAGCAACTGCCCCGATAAAGCCCCACTCTTCTCCAAAAACTGAAAACGCAAAGTCAGTATGCTTTTCGGGCAGGAAGCGCAGCTGGCTCTGAGTGCCTTCCATGAAACCCTTTCCCCAGAAACCTCCTGATCCAACAGCAATTTGTGACTGAATAACATGATATCCCGAGCCCAGTGGATCCTGGCTCGGATCAAGAAACGAAAGAAGTCGGGTTTTCTGATAATCCTTGAGAAACATCCAGCCCAGAGGTGCTATCAGGGGCAAAGTTAGTAATATAATTTTAAACAGGCTTTTTTTTATTCCGTGAAATAATACCATCCCGCATATCAGAAATATAAGCAGCAGGGCAGATCCAAGGTCAGGCTGCCTGGTTATGAGGTAGGCCGGGACTAAAACAATGACCATTATCTTGCAGAGATCCTTAAAGCCCAGGGGTGGCTTGTGCCTGGCTAGAAAAGCAGCCCCCATAAGCAGCACACCTATTTTGGCGAATTCACTTGGCTGAAAGTTAAATATTCCCAGGTCAATCCAGCGTTGAGCCCCGTATATGGACTTGCCCCAGAAAAGGACTATTACCAGAAAAAATAAAGCCAGCATATATACTGACCAGGACACGGTTTTCAAATGTCTGTAATCAAAAAGCATAACCGCCAGCATGAAAACCAGGCTTATACCACCCCAGATAATCTGTCTCTGGTAAAATATGGTCAGAGCCATGCCGTCCCCAACCCTGAATGCACTGGCAGAGTAAAGATTCAGAACTCCAGCGGTAAAAAGCAGAAACAGTACAGCCAGCATGGGCCAGTTGATATAGAAGAAAAGTTGTCTGTCAATCATGATTCTATGATGAATATATGGATATAATATCAACCAGCTTTATCTTTCTTGAAAATATGGTCCAGAAGCCCCCTGACTACTGGACCGGCGGCTCCGCTGCCTGAACCTCCATGCTCTACGAGAACTGTAATGGAGTACCTTCTTCCCTCGGCATGGGCAAATGCAGCCATCCAGCCATGGTGCCTGAGCCAGTATTCCACTGCTTCAGGATCATCTTCCTTATGTTCGGGCAAAAGACGCACTACCTGAGCAGTTCCGGTTTTACCCCCCACAACAACCCCTGAAGTTCTAAGTCTTCTTGCCGTACCTCTGTCACCATCAACAGTTTCAATCATGGTTCTGTAAACAAAGTCACGTGCCCCTTCGCTCCAGGGAAGCTTTTCAGGATCTGCTCTGACTTCGTCTAAAAGAAGAGAAGGTTTATACAGATAGCCTCCGTTTATTAGTGCGGCAGTAAAGCGAGCGATCTGCAAAGGAGTAACCAGAGTGAAGCCCTGACCTATAGAAAGATTAAGGTTGTCCCCTCCTCTCCAGCCTTCATTAAACCTTTGCCTTTTCCACTCTCTCGTGGGAATTAGCCCTGCCCTTTCATGAGGAAGGTCTATGCCGGTCCTTTTGCCCAGACCGCTGCCTTTTGAGAAACTGCTGATCCTGTCCACACCGAACCTGTCACCAAGCTGATAATAATACACATCACATGACTCTACCAGGGACTTGGTCATATCCACCCAGCCATGGCTGTGCCAGCATCGAAAAATTCTGTTTCCAAGACGCATTTGTCCGGGACAGAATACCCGGTCCGTGGTGCGGACCTCTGGATCCATATGGGCCATGCCCGCCATTATTAGCTTAAATACTGATCCAGGTGGATAGGTACTCTGGATACTTCTGTTTTGTAGTGGATGGTGAGGATTGTTCAGAAGTTCCTGCCAGTTCTGGTGAGAGATACCAAAGACAAATTCATTATTATCGTAACTCGGCGTGCTTACTAAGGCCATTATCTGGCCTGTATCTGCATCTATGATAACAACCGATCCCGATTTGCCATCCATAAGGCTGTGAGCTTTCTGCTGCAGATCAAGGTCTATACTGAGGCTTATATCTTGACCGGAAACAGGGGCAACAATCTCTTCTTCATGCAACACCCTGCCTGAAGCGTCGACTTCCATCCTTTTCAGCCCTTTTTTGCCGCGCAAGGTATGTTCCATGGTCAGTTCAAGACCTGATTTGCCCACATTGTCACCGAGACGCAACTCAGGATCACGCTGTAACTCTGCTTCGTTGGCCCTGGCCACATATCCGAGAACATGAGACAAAACTTCACCCTGTAGATACCTTCGTCGGGGCTGAACCACAATTTTCACCCCCGGCCAGTATGGTGATCCTGTTTCAACCCTGGTCAGCATGTCAAATGACAGGTTGGGAACAAGTATCTGATTTTCAAAAGATCTGACCATACTTCTGCCGCGCTGAAACTCCGCCTCGATTTCCTGTAATTCCTTACCTGTCCAGGCACTGATCTGATTCAAGGTAGCTGAAATATCCGGGCAGTCCTCTCTGACTATGGCCAGGCTGTAAGATGGCTCATTGACAGCCAGTAGAACACCATTTCTGTCGGATATCAGCCCCCGCGGCGCATATATATGCTGTCTGCGCTCAACATTTTCCCTTGCCTTCTGAGAAAAATACTCTCCCTTATACACTTGCAGGTACCACAGCCTGAGTGCAAAGATGCTGAAAAGCATAAAAATTAAAAAAAGCAGCAGGCAGGCTCCAAACTTTTCATATGAAAAGCTGCTACCTTTGAACTGGCTCATGAATACAATGCTTTTTGAAGAGATTAAACGTTACGATCCAGACAAGAAAATAAAGTCCTGTCTGCACCAGTATGTCATGGAGAAGGAAGTTGTCCGGCAAAACAGCCCCTTGCAGTGAAGCAAGAACCGAGACAACCACCCTCATAAAAAAGACGAGAAAAACAAAAATCAGAAATGTAAATAAAAAATTACTTACTTCAAAAAAAACCCCGCCAATATAAAAGAAAACAATCATGCCGGAATAAAAAAGGATCATAGCTCCAAATGCCAGCCCCCCAGCACCCTCCTGTACCATCATCCAGAAAAATCCCAACCACATAGCCATGGAAACATGACCAAGCTGCAATAACACTACAAGCCCTGGTGTAAAAAAATCCATGGATGGAACGAAGTACTGCCCCCAGACCGCCAGTACACTGAAAATAAGCCAGAAATAAACCTGCTTCAATATACCTAACCCTCAAAACCAAGATCTCTGATCTTAAGTCTTTCGTCTTTATTGAGAACCATAATCTCCTCCAATTTCCTGAAATCAACCATTGGCTCAGCTTCTACTATTAGAAAAAGTGAAACTTCAGATCGTAATATTGAACTGACTCTGGCTACAGGCAGTCCCTTGGGGTATATCCCGGCCAGGCCGGATGTGACCAGCATTTCCCCTTTTTCAAGTTGAGAATTGAGATGAACATATTGTAAAGTAAGAGGTTTTTGATACCCCTGCCCGGAAATAATACCCGGTACTCTTGTTTCTGAGCTTATAACAGGAATTCTGCTGTTGGGATCCGAGAGAATGAGAACTGAAGAAAAGTTCAGCCCGTTCCTGAACGTTCTGCCCACAACACCGTCAGGATGAATCACCGGCATATCTACCGCAACGCCCTGAAGCTTGCCTTTATCGACAATTAGAGAGTTCAGGGCTCCTATTGGCCCAAAATCATGCGCCACCACCCTGGCACCTGAGCTTTGCCAGCCTGATGGAGGTGCAAATCCAAGCATACTTTCCAGCCGGGACGCTGAAGCAGCCCGCTCAGACTTAGCCATAATCTGCAGTTTAAGCTCTTTCACCTGCTGCTTTAAAGCTTTGTTTTCTTTGTGCACGGCCACCAGATCTATATATGTAGACCAAAAATCAGCGGCATGGTTGTGCAGCAACTTTCCAGGCTTGATCACCCATCCCACAAACTCAAGCCCGGTATAGGCAGCTAAACGGTCCAGAACTCCGGACCTGGCATTCCAGGTGTACAGACTCAGGTAAAGAATTATAAAAAGGAACAAAAGCCCGATGATTTTTTTTTGCGAGATTTCCAAGCTAATCTATCGTAACCTCCTTAAGGACATCTAAGCTGTCCAGTACCTTTCCTGAGCCCATAACTACTGTGGATAAAGGATCATCAACAACTGTGATGGGCAGGGATGTTTCATCCCTCAGCAGCTGGTCAAGGCCTTTTAATAAAGCTCCACCCCCGGTCAGGACTATGCCACGGTCAACAATATCAGCTGCCAGTTCCGGAGGGGTCTGCTCCAAAGCAACTCTGACCGCCTGTACAATACTGTCAACCTGCTCTGAAATGGCCTTGCGCACTTCTTCAGAAGTAATAGTGATATTCTGAGGTATTCCAGAAACCAGATCACGGCCCTTGACTACCATTTCCTGTTCCTCGTCAAGAGGATAGGCCGACGCAATGGTGGTTTTAATGGCTTCAGCGCTGCCTTCTCCAATGAGCATGTTGTATTTGCGTTTAACATGGTGTTTGATGGCATCATCCATTTTGTCACCGCCAACTCGCACTGAACGACTGTAAACAATGCCTGAAAGGGAAATCACAGCCACTTCTGTAGTGCCGCCTCCAATATCCACAACCATATTTGAAGTAGGTTCGGTAATGGGCAGGTTGGCACCTATAGCTGCCGCCATGGGCTCTTCAATGAGATAAACCTCTCTGGCCCCGGCGCTTTGAGCTGACTCCTTTACTGCCCTTTTTTCCACCTGAGTGATGCCCGTGGGCACACAAATAATTATTCTGGGCCTGACCAGACGACGACTGTTATGCACCTTGGAAATAAAGTGCCTGAGCATGGCCTCTGTCACCTCAAAATCAGCAATAACCCCGTCTTTCATTGGCCTTATGGCAGTGATATTACCGGGTGTTCTGCCCAGCATCTTTTTGGCCTCGCTGCCCACTGAAAGCACCTTATTGGTCCCTCGGGAGTCTTTTTTCACAGCCACCACCGAAGGTTCACTAAGGACTATCCCTTTACCTTTGACATAAACACAGGTATTAGCAGTACCTAAGTCAATGGCCAGATCGTTGGATACAGCACCGAATATTTTATCCAGTATTCTTGGCATACTTTCCTCATACATCTATTGTTGAAATTAAATTAGGCTGTCAGGTAACTGGACAGACATAAGTTCTCGTGCAACACCTTGAATTTACTGCACCTTTCAAAACCTTTGTTGTCCAGACATGCATACAGCCTAACCACTAAAAATCATGATCTTTTTTCTTTAACTATTAACAATTAACTAACAACTGATAACAATTAACTCTCAAGTTACCGACTTGATTTTCAAAATCGCATAACAATCTCCTTACCAGAATAACCCTGGTCAGGCAATATTGCGCAGGGTGCATTTTTTGCAGAAAAAACTGACCAGGCCTGTGAAAGATAAAAGGGCATAACTACCAAAGCCATGGAATTTTATAATAAACTATCTTCATACTGGAAAAAAAAATTCGGAACCAGGGTAAGAAAAGTACCTTTAGACGCAGGCTTCAGCTGCCCCAACAGGGATGGAACCATATCTTTCAAAGGCTGTACATTCTGTAATGAGCAGGGATCAGGTACAGGACTATTCAATAAAGACATCTCTTTAAAAGATCAATACAATCTATTCAGAGAAAAACTGCTCAAAAAAAATAAATCATTGAAACTGGCTGCATACCTGCAGTCTTATTCCAATACTTATTGTTCTTCCCGGCATCTTACCAGCACTCTTGAGCAAATCACAGACATGAAAGACCTTGCTGTTTTGTGCCTGGGCACCAGACCTGACTGTCTAAACAGGGAAAAATGTCAAATTCTTGCTTCTTTTCCAGCACAGGAAATATGGTTAGACCTTGGCCTGCAAAGCTCTGACGATTTAACCCTGCAGCGTATCAACAGAGGACATAAGGCGGATGATTTTGCTCTGGCCTGCACCATGGCGCACAATCTTGGCATAAAGGTCTGTGCTCATGTGATTGCAGGCCTGCCCGGGGAAAATATCCATAACTTTAGGAAAACCATTAACTTTATTAATGACCTCCCTGTCCAGGGAATAAAAATCCACAATCTTTATGTCTGCCGCGGAACTGCCATGGCCCAAATGTGGTATCAGGGAGAATATACGCCTCTAAGTCTGCATGAATATATATCCTGGACTGTCCAGGCCTTGTCCAGACTGCGACCGGACATTGTTATCCACCGTCTTACCGGAGATCCCGCTCCAGGTGAACTTCTGGCACCTGACTGGGCTGCCGGAAAAATGGCTGTTCTCAATGACCTTAACAAATTAATGGCTGAAAAAATGATTATTCAGGGTTCGCAATGGAACTGACACGTATTCGGCTGACCCTGGCCTATGATGGAACAGAATATAATGGCTGGCAATTACAGCATGAACAGCCAACAGTCCAGGGAACTCTGGAGAAAGCCATCAGCAGAATTTGCTCCTGTCAGGTAAGGGTCCATGGAGCAGGCAGGACAGATGCCGGAACCCACGCCCTAGGTCAGGTGGCCCACTTTGATCCACCAGATGATAAAATATCCCTGCCTTGGAACAAAGCCCTCAACAGCCTGTTGCCCTCATCCATCAGGGTCATTGATCTTCAGACAGTATCCAGAGATTTCCACTCAAGGTTCAGCGCCCTGTCCAAAACCTATAATTACACTTACTGGACAGAAAAACTCTTTGTATATCCTCAGCGAAGACGCTATGTTCATAAAACAGGCCCGCTGGATATCAAGGCTATGACTGAGGCTGCTGCTTCGCTTGTGGGCAGGCATGATTTCAGAGCCTTTATGAATACCGGAAGCAGCGTCAACACATGTACAAGGACTGTCCATAAAGTTTCCTTTTCAGCTGGACTGTATCCTCAGGAAACAGTTCTGCGCATCTCTGCCGACGGTTTTTTAAAACAAATGGTCAGAAACATAGCCGGCACCCTTGAGGTTATTGGACGAAACAAGTACCCTGTTCATTATCTTGATCAGCTCATGAAAGGCAAAGACCGCACCACAGGCCCAGCTACAGCACCGGCTAAGGGGCTGTGCCTGGAAAGTATCTGTTACCCTGATTAACACTGCACCAGGTGAATCGATCCGGTGTTGGACTTGCTGTGTATTTTTTATGTCAGAAATTCGTACCTGTTCACCACATTTAGAGCACAAATTGACGCTCAAGTGGGGCCCGGAATGCCTGTCCCCTGCTTTCCTTAAAAGCTCCTCACCCGGGCGGCCCGGGACCGAACCTGTGAGTAACTTTACGAGTCTGTCACTTTTCTGAAAATTGGGACAGTCCCCCTCCGGGCTGTAAGCCTCCGGGCAGGAAGCTGTGCCAGGCGCAAAGCTCCCATCTTTGACGGAACTTTTCTGGCAAATGTGCATCAATCAAAGTTAAAATCGTGAAAATGTGAAAAATATAAGCGTTTGATTTTATTAGCAAAACGATTCTAGTTACTTAGAAGCGCTAAACAGATGCGATACAGAAAACCATTTGCTTTCTGTGAACTTCATAACATCAACAGGGCACGAAAGATTGACTTTTATTTTTTAAATATTAGGGTTTCAAACTATGACCAGAGAAATAACTGACGAACAGGTCTCCCAGGAAGCATTCGAGGATGATGAAATTCGGGAACCCAGGCGGTTCAAGGTGCTTTTGCACAATGACGACTATACCACCATGGAATTTGTCATCTATGTACTGCAGAAAGTATTTAACAAAACCGAGGGAGAAGCTGTTCAGATTATGATGAGCGTTCATAAAAACGGCATCGGCATATGCGGTATCTATACTGCCGAGGTTGCAGAGACCAAGGTTGTTATGGTAAAAAGTATGGCCAGGAAAGAAGGTTATCCCCTCAAATGCACCATGGAAGAGGTATAAATGTTAAGCAGCGAACTTGAAAGAATTATTGCCAGAGCCATTCGGGAAGTCAAAGTCAGGCACCATGAGTATCTGACCCTTGAACATATACTCTACGCATACCTTCTGGACAACAAGGGTAAACAGGTATTGTCCGGATGTGGAGCTGATCTTTTCAAACTGAAAAACCAGTTGGAAAGATTTTTTCTTGACCATCTCGAAGTATTGCCCCCCTCAGGGGATCGTGAAATTGTTCAGACCATAGGAGTTCAAAGAGTAATGCACAAGGCGCTTAAGCATGTGCAGTCAGCAGGCAAAAACATGATCCAGGCAGGAGACCTTCTTGCTGTAATGCTTGAAGAGGATGACGCGTTTGCTGTTTACTACCTGAGGACTCAGGGGCTGACCAGACTTGATGTTCTGGAGTATATTTCTCACGAAATGGACACTGATCAGCCGGGATCCGCCTGCCCTGGATGCAAGCCTAAAGAGAAAAAAGGAAAGAGCTTTCTGGAGCAATATACCGAAAACTTAGTCCAGAAAGCCGCCAAGGGACTTATCGACCCATTGGTGGGACGTGAAATGGAAATGAAACGCGTTATTCAGGTGCTTCTGCGGCGCAGAAAAAACAATCCAATTTTCGTAGGTGATCCCGGTGTGGGTAAAACTGCCATGGCCGAAGGTCTTGCTCTTCGCATATCTGAAAAGAAAGTTCCTGAATCCTTTCTCAAAACAAAAATATTTGCTCTTGATATGGGTTCCCTTCTGGCCGGAACCAAATTTCGAGGAGATTTTGAAGCCCGGCTTAAAGGCGTGATCAATGAAATCAAAAATATCAAAGGTGCAATTTTATTCATTGATGAAATACATACCATTGTCGGAGCAGGAGCTACAAGCGGCGGCTCCATGGATGCATCCAATATCTTGAAGCCGGTCCTCGCTTCCGGCGAAGTACGCTGCATTGGCTCCTCAACTTATGAAGAGTACAAGAATCACTTTGAAAAAGACAAAGCGCTTTCCAGGCGTTTTCAGAAAATCGACTTGCCAGAACCAGGACTGACTGAAAGTATTGCCATTCTCAAGGGACTGAAACCTTACTACGAAGAATTTCATAAGGTTAGATACATGCCATCGGCCATAGAATCTGCTGTTGATCTCTCAGCACGGTTTATAAATGATCGTTTCCTTCCTGACAAAGCCATTGATGTTATGGATGAGGCAGGTTCCATTCACGTTCTGGAAGGTGCTCCCAAAGGCAAAAAGCAGATCACACCCAAAGATATTGAAAAAGTCATTGCCAGCATGGCCAGAATCCCCATGCAGCAGATTTCCAGTTCGGATAGAGCAAGACTGCACGAGTTGGATCATGATCTTAAAAAAGTCATTTTTGGTCAGGACAATGCAGTAAACATCCTTGCCAAAGCCATCAAAAGGTCCAAGGCCGGTTTGCGTGAGCCTAACAAACCAGTTGGCAGTTTTTTACTCATCGGCCCCACCGGAGTTGGTAAAACAGAACTTTCCAAGCAGCTGGCCCAGGTTTTGAATGTCAAATTCATACGGTTTGATATGAGCGAATATATGGAAAAACATGCAGTGGCCAGGCTTATAGGGGCACCTCCCGGATATGTAGGTTTTGACCAGGGTGGTTTGCTGACAGAGGCCATCCGCAAAAACCCCTATTGCATTCTGCTCTTGGATGAAATTGAAAAGGCCCACCCCGACATGTTCAACATATTATTACAAATCATGGATTATGCCACACTAACAGATAATAATGGCCGAAAAGCTGACTTCAGACATGCCACTTTGCTTATGACCTCCAATGCCGGAGCAAGAGAAATGAGCTCCAAGAGCATAGGTTTTGGCCAGGAAAGCTCCAGTGACTTAAGCGCCAAGGGCATCAATGCAGTACAAAAACTTTTCAGCCCGGAATTCAGAAACCGTCTGGATGCTATAGTTCCATTTGAACCCTTAAGTACTGGTGTTATGGAATCCATTGTTGACAAAAACATTGTAGAACTCAACCAGCGTCTCACTGACAAGAAGTTAAGCATTGAACTTTCAAAACCTGCCAGAGCCTGGCTGGCCCGCAAAGGATTTGATCCGGCATTCGGGGCCAGACCCTTAAGCAGGGTTATACAGGAAGAAATTAAAGACCCCCTGGCTGAAAAACTTTTGTTTGAAAATACTGACAAAAATTCTGTTATAAAGGTGGAGTTAAACAGAAAAAAAGACAAGCTTAATTTTAAAGTATCAGCATAGTTTATCAGTCATGAAAGAAAGCTATTTAACTTTCAACTTTAAAGTAAATGAGTGAGTGTATCTTTTCTGACCAAGGGCACGGTATTTCCCCACCCTGAAAACGCTGACCCGGATGGATTACTTGCCATAGGCGGGGACTTGAGTGAACAGCGACTGCTTAACGCCTATTCCAAGGGTATTTTTCCCTGGTACAGCCCAGGCTCCCCCATCTTATGGTGGGCTCCCAGCCCCAGGCTGATTCTTTATCCGGAGAAACTGCATATCTCTCGCAGCCTGCGCCGCACTCTGAATTCCGGACGCTTCACAGTCACTGCAGACAGGGCATTTGAAAGAGTAATAGAGTATTGCGCGGGCGTGTCACGCCCGGACGGTAATGGAACATGGATTGTACCTGAAATGATGGATGCTTATATTCGTCTGCATAAATCAGGTTACGCTCATTCAGTGGAAGTCTGGAGCAACAATAAGCTTGCTGGCGGAGTTTATGGGGTATCCCTGGGCAAGGCATTTTTTGGAGAGTCCATGTTTTATTTCCTGCCTGATGCTTCCAAGGTAGCCCTGGTTAAACTTGTTGGTTTTTTGGCTAAAAACAAATTTCATTTTATAGATTGCCAGCAAACTACCCAGCATATGCTTCGTTTCGGAGCAGAGGAGGTTTCAGGCAGGATATTTTATCATAACTTGCAAGGGGCCGTCGTTAAAAAGGGCCTTAACCATAACTGGCAAAACATTTTTCACCAGCAGCAGGTAAACTTCTAAGTAACTACTTTTTTATGTCAATTATTTCAAGCTGTTATGTTTTTCAGTGTGTTACGATTTTTCCTTAAGATTCACTTACAATTACCAAAAAAGTACCGTCAAAGATGGGAACTTTGCGCTTGGCACAGGGACTGTCCCTCGCTATGTAAACTTTTTCATTAAAACCGATTTTTGCCAAAAACCAATGCAGTATCAAACTTTTTAACGTTTCCTCGCGGGGACTGTCCCAATGTCCATAGAGGAGACTCATTTTCAGTTACTCGCAGGTTCGGTCCCGGGCCGCCCGGGTGAGGAGCTAATAAACGCCTGATATTCAGTAACTTGAAAATTCAAGTTCTCCTACAGCTCCTTTGACAGGATCTTAAATCTTAACTAACATATAAATCTGTATTTTTACGAGGAGGTACTTAATGAGCGGAACCGAAAAAGACTATTATCATTCACTGTATGAAGTGGCCAAGGTCATTAACTCAAGCTTGGACCCTTCCAAAGTTTTGCACAAGATTTCCCGGCAGGTCACTGAAGCCATGAAGCTTAAAGCAGCTTCCATCAGACTTTTGGATAAGGAAGGCAAAAGATTGATGCTCGGATCTTCTTATGGACTAAGCAAGGGTTATATCCGTAAAGGTGCTGTGCGGGTTGAAAAGAGCGGGCTTGACCAGGAAGCATTGTCAGGCAGAAACGTAACCATTCACAATGCCTGCAGTGATCCAAGATTTCAGTATCCTGAAAAGGCCAAAGAAGAAGGCATCGCATCTGTTGTGGTCATACCTCTTAAAATCGAAGACCAGTACATCGGGGTGCTCAGGGGTTACTCTGAAACATGCCGGGAGTTTACTGATGAAGAAATTGAGTTTTTGACCATTGTCGCCAATCTGAGTGCCATAGCCATAGAAAACGCAAGGCTGCATCAGAAACTTAAACTTGATTGTGAACTGCAGGAAGCATTCGAGTACAGACTTTTTGAAGATTAGACCTTTTATTAAATGTATGACACAGGGCATATATGTATTTATTCTGACACCGTTCAAATATAACACATTTCGACTGTTCTCTTTTTAATATTTTTATACCTGTGTAATTCCTGACCCATTTGAGGGTTTTTTTCAACCATATTATTTGTTTTCATCTACGTATTGTTTATGAAGTGAAATGTGTAGAGTGAACATTGAACATATAAAACTGAAGGATAAAGTTATGAGCAAAACAAGAATAGGAATCAATGGATTCGGTCGAGTGGGCAGGCAAGTCCTTAAGGCCATCCTTGAGACACATAAAAACGAGCTGGAAGTCGTGGCTATTAATGATCTTTTCGACATTAATACCAATGCCCATCTTCTGAAATATGACACTAATTACAGGAGATTTCCTTTTAATGTCGATGTCAAACAAGATAAAATCATTGTTGAAGACTGGGAAATTGACAGCTTTGCCGAAAGAGATCCTTCACAGATTCCCTGGCGGGACAATGGAGTGGACATTGTTCTGGAGTCAACTGGAATTTTCCGCACCGGTCCCAAGGCAGGACTTCATATTCAGGCTGGAGCCAAAAAGGTAATAATTTCTGCACCAGCCAAAGAAGAGGATGTCACAGTAGTTCTCGGTGTCAACGAAAAAGACTATGACCCTGAAAAGCATCATATTATTTCCAATGCTTCATGCACCACCAACTGCCTTGCTCCTGCTGTCAAGGTAGTGCATGAAATGTTTGGCATTGACCACGGAACCATGACTACAGTCCACGCTTACACCAATGACCAGCGCATTCTTGATTTGCCCCACAAGGATCTGAGGCGGGCAAGAGCTGCTGCGTGCAATATCATACCTACAACTACCGGTGCTGCCAAAGCCGTAGCCTTGGTTATACCCGAACTTAAAGGCAAGATCGATGGCTTTTCTTTGCGAGTGCCCACCCCGACAGTATCTGTTGTAGACTGCACCCTGATTCTACAAAAGAGTACCACCACTGAAGAATACAGAAAAGCCTTTGAAGACGCTGCTTCAGGACCCCTCAAAGGAATTCTCGGCTTTACAAGAGAACCCATGGTATCTTCAGACTTTATTGCAGAATCCAATTCCAGCGTCATAGATGAAGAATTCACCATGATTATGGGAGGAGAAGGTACAACTGCCAAGATGATGGCCTGGTATGACAATGAGTGGGGATATGCATGCCGCCTTGCGGACATGGCAGCTTATGTTTCTAAGAAGGGACTATAATCTCTCTTGGCTGGATAAAGACACTTTCTAAAATAAGGCAGGCACTTTTCCCTTACGGCTCTCTTTACTGCTGGCTGCCCAGTGCCTGCCATAAAAACGTCAAATTCAATAAGAAATGCTCACAGTCTTATTCAAGTAGGATGAATCTTTGAGTTGGCTGAGCATAAAATGGGCAACATCAGCCCGGGAAATACGCCCTTTGATATTACTTTTTTTAGATGTGAAGCCATGCTGATACTTTTCAGTCAAAGGTCCACTGGTCAGGCCTGCACATCTGACAATAGTCCAGTCCAGTTCGCTCTCCATTATCAGTTCTTCCTGCCCCGCATGATCAATCAAGGCATTTTTCAAAAACACCGGCACACATAAGTACCTGGCCATGATGGAAAGGTTGTCAATAGTTTCCCCAATTCCCAAAGAAGACTGGCTCACAATGCGTTTAACGCCATGTTCCTGCATGGCCTTAACTATGTTGCGCGTCCCTTTTGTCCTCAAATCTGTCTTGCGTATCCCGGCACCCAGCACTGATATGACTGCATCCTGGCCCTGCACGGCTTTTGATACAGCAGACTGATCAAGAACATCTCCCTGAAGGATTGTCAGGTTTGCAGGCCTTAAAAGAACCTTGTCAGGGTTACGTACAAATACTGTAATATCAAAATCCTTTTGCAGAGCCTGCCTTACGACCTCCTTTCCTGTCTTCCCTGTTGCCCCAAAAACAACTAACTTCATTCTCCTCCTCCCTGTTATGACAGTTTAACTACTGGTATAAGCTCCTGGCATGCGACACAGAGGCTTCATGCTCTCCAGGTTCAAACAATTGCTGAAAAGGCACATGAGCAGAAAACAAATTCTATAAATGCTGAGAAAAAACAATTAAAATACTGACAAGCCCATTGCTCACCTGCCCCTGAAGCAGTATATTCCATATTTACAGACAAGCATTTAGTACAACATAACAGTACTAAATGTCAAAGCACTTAGATGTTCATCTGACTTGAAAGTCAAAACTTCTCATGCAAAACACTGAAATTACGATTCTTTTTTGGCCTTTAAACACCCAGACGTGAATAAGTTATAAGCGTTTGAAATTTTGGAGCCTCTTTCTTCAGATACTAACAATTAACCGATAACTTTTAACTCTCAAGTCTTTGTGTATTTTCCTCAAACATAAACAGTCCTCCTGTCTGCCTTACCTTTGTCACAGCCATTATTTTTTTCCTTTCAGCCTTTACTCATCCACCTTCAGCCTCTCTTACTAATTACTATAATCGTTTTGCTAATAAAATCAAACGGTTACAATTTTCATATTTTTACGATTTTTGCTTATGATTGATGCACATTTGCCTGAAAAATTCCGTCAAAGATGAGCGCTTTACGCCAGGCACAGCTTCCTGCCCGGAGGCTTACAGCCCGGAGGGGGACTGTCCCTCGCTGTGTAGATTTTTTCATCAAAGCAAATTTCTTCCAGGAACCAATGCAGCATCAATCATTTTTATAGTACCTCGCGGGGACTGTCCCAATGTCCAATACGGGACTAATCTTCAATGTGGAGGCGGCTTCCAGCCGCCCGGAATTACATAGCCTGCAGGATGCAGGCTCCACTTTAAAGACAGTTACTCGCAGGTTCGGTACCGGTCCCCCCGGGTGAGGAGCTTACAATAATGATAATACTCGTTGCCCTTTATCAGGTCGCCCGCAAAAATGAAAATATTTCATTGGCTCCTGAAATTGGTCGTGGAGACGTTTGTGATGGTGCTTGCAAACCAAAACATTCTGGGATAAACTTTTCTGTATGGAAAACGAAATCATCCGCCAGGCACATGATAAATGCTTTAAAGGTTTCTTCAAAAGAAAGAACGTAGTTGCTGACTATATCAGGTATTATATTCCATACGAGATACGAAGACATGTTGATCTGAACAGTCTGCACATATCTATGACTGGATTTATATCCAGAGAAATGAAAGAGTATTTCTCAGATGTCATGGCCACACTCGATATCATAGGCAGTGCTAATTCCCTGCGTCTTTATTTTTTATACGAGCATAAGAGCTATCCTGACTGGTTTGCCAGAGTGCAAATGCTCAACTATGAAATTCAAAAATGGATTGAGTTAAAAGACAGTAATCAACTGAGTTCACACTTGCCTGTGATTATTCCGGTGCTTATTTATAACGGCAAAGACACATGGAAGTTCAGCACTCATTTTGAGGATTACTTTGAACTGCCATCAGAACATTTTTTAGATTTCGTACCTAAATTCCGCCACATTCATCATGATATCGGCCGGATGGATGATGCAGCTTTTAAGACAAGCATAGTAATGGAGATATTTCATTTACTGCTCAAATACATCCATTATGATGATCTTGAGTCAAAAATTGATGAAATATACAGCCTGATAGCAAAATTGCCGGATGGAGACGAAGCCAGAGATTATCTGGAAATATCCATAAGATATATTCTTTCCATAGGGAAAGTTCATAGGAAACGACTTGTCCATTCTGTAAAAAACTTTGCAGGGGGTGAAAAAATGTTAGGCGTAGCAGCACAAGAAATTAAAGAGAAACTGGAACGTACGAGTAAACCTTACTGGGAGCAGAAAGGTGAAATCAGTACGTTACAGAGAGTAATCATTGAAAGTTTAACTGAAAGATTTGATGTGGTTGGACAATCATTATCTGAAAAGATTAAATCTGTTCAATCCTTAGACATCCTTAATACGCTCTTCAAGAAAACATACCGTGTCAACTCAGTGGAAGAGTTTGATCAACTGGTAAACAAAGTTCTCAACTAAACTTTTCATAAACTCCTCTCATTTTTCCGGGCGCCTATTCCTTAACTGGAGTAGGCGGCCTTTTTTAGTTCCACGATTTATTCTTCACTCTTCTCCATATTTCATCTCATAACGTGTTGTAGCTCGATGCTGATCCAGAAGGCTTGGCTTAGTTGAGAAGTCAGTTGCATTCAGCCTTTAGTGCTGGTAAAGAAGTGTCTTTTCGGAAAAGCAACATAAGCACACAAAAAAAGGGACTCATATGAGTCCCTTTTTTTGTGCCTTAAGGCATTTAAGAGATGTTCCGGCAGCGACCTACTTTCCCAGGGGTAGCCCCCAAGTATCATCGGCGCTGGAGGGCTTAACTTCCGAGTTCGAAATGGAGTCGGGTGTGACCCCTCCGCCATGGCCACCGAAACAAAATGTATAGTTAATAAGGGTAAGTTTTTTAATAGTTAGGTTAAGACTCACGGACTATTAGTACCGGTTAGCTGAACATGTCGCCATGCTTACACTTCCGGCCTATCTACCTGGTAGTCTTCCAGGGT
>NZ_JYNP01000045.1 GCF_000934755.1 Desulfonatronovibrio magnus | reverse complement strand
CCCCGCCTGCAAAGGAAGGTTATAGTTCTTCAAGACCTTCTCTCGGCATTTTATCCGAATCCTGCTTCCCGCCTTTTATCTCCCCATGACCCAGCCCATCTACCAGCTCCGTATCATCGTCAATCGGTGACAAAATAATCATTGACCTGATGCTTTACCATATCCGGGATTTCGCCAACACAGAAAGAAAAATCTGGTCGTTACGGTTCAACAGGATTGAAAATCATTCTGGGGTCCGGTCCTAAGGTACCAGGCCAAACTATAAAAAATCAGGAAGAATCCTGGATCCAGTTTGGTTCGACAGCTCGGCACGATCTCCCAAAGGGGTTTATCAGGGTTTCATCGGGGGTGGCCAATACTTTTTTCCTTTTGTTAACGTTCACAAGAAACTGATAACTTCATCTACAAGTTCTGAAATATCCGAAGGTGGTGCTTCAATGATCTTGTTGCCTGGCAAATGCTTATGTTCTTTAAATTGTAGTTCTGGCTTGTGACGGGCATTGTCATATCGGAAGTGCAGGCTGCCATTTATGTCCTGGTATTGATATCCATAGCTGACCACCTCAATGCCGTACATTGCATCGATATATTCTTTGATATGAAGAGGCTTCCATCGACCAGGATGACGGTCACTTTCAGCAGCGCCTGCTTTCCTGCTCTTAATTCTTGATGAAAACTGATGGAGTCCGCGTATCCATAACGGTCAATTCTATCGATGGCTTCCCGAAATGCTTGTAAATATTCATGAAGGCTCATGTCTGATTCCGGTAATGACATCAATCCTGTTGATCATCGAAGTGGCCAGTTTATATTCTCCAGCCCACTCCACATACTCCATATCCTTTTCCTCCAGATCTTCAGCAGACCCTTCGATCATGAACCGTTCACTGTCAATACCGTACTTCTCTTCAAAATATTTCAAGCGTTTCTGAGACAGTTCAAGGCTATACTGCAATCTTGCCTTCTCAATGGCCAGTGCATCATTTAATATTTCCGCTGCCTTGTCAGGTTTGTCTGTCATCAATCGTATTTCATTCATACCTTCCTCCATCCGGATGAACCTGAAAAATTCAGGGATGTATTTTTCTCAGCTCAATGCCATTAATTCTTTTCTTTTTTTTAGCCACAGACGATAAGTCAGACGTTAAATACAGACTAAAGCATTTTTCCCCAGCGACATGCTGGGAGAAAAGGTTGTCACGCCTTTGGCAAGGACAGCTTTCCTGTGGAGAAGTCCTCCACAGGAAAATATCCTACGTCTGCCTTTCAAGTCTGTCTTTCCTGTCTGTGGCCAATGAATCTTCTTTCTTTTTTTTGCCACATACGATAAGACAGACGTTAAATACAGACTAAAACATTTTTTCCCGGCAACTTGCCGGTAAAAAAACATGTCATCTCTATGCGAGGCAAGCTTACCTGTGGAGAAGTCCTCCACAGAAAATTATCCCCCTTCTGCCTTTATAGTCTGTCTTTCAGGTCTGTGGCCATAAATTCTTTTCTTTTTTTAGCCACAGACGATAAGTCAGACGTTTAAGACAGACTAAAACATTTTTCTCCAGCGACATGCTGGGAGAAAAGGTTGTCGCGCCTTTGGCGAGGACAGCTTTCCTGTGGAGAAGTCCTCCACAGGAAAATATCCTACGTCTGCCTTTCAAGTCTGTCTTTCTTGTCTGTGGCCATTAATTTTTCCTGCCTTTCCTGTCTGTGGCAAACAATTCATTTATCACAGCATGTAGCGCTTGATCACAGCCTTGGGATATTCAAAGTTTACCAGCAGTCCCACCTTGAATCCGGTCGCCTTTAGATAGTTCAGCATCTGCGCCTCGTGTACACCACTCAACCCCCCTACCACCTTCAACTCCACAATGACTTGGTCTTCCACCACGATATCAGCAAAATACTCGCCAACCACCAAGTCTTTGTACCACACAGTAATGGAAACTTGGTTCTCAGCCCTCAACCCTCGCTTTTCAAGCTCAACCATCAGGGCTTGTTCATAGACCTTCTCCAGAAATCCGGCTCCAAGCACCTTGTTCACTTCATATATCGCCCCGTTAATGGCATATGTCAGCTCATTGACATCCATGCAAAACCTCTTTTTCTAACCACAGACGAGAATGGCAGATATGAAAGGTAGACGAAAAACTTTCCATCTCCCAAACCTCATAGAAAAACATTAAGCAGGACACCTTTCCAGTGGACTCCGTCGCCCACTGGAAATTTGCTTCAGTCTGTCCTACTCGTCTGTCTTTCCTGTCTGTGGCCAATAAATATTTTCTTTTTTTAGCCACCCGCCCCAGTAAAATCTGCTACGCAGCGCCGTAAGCGGCATTTCACGGGGTGAACTTCGCTAGACATTAAGTCAGACACTGAAGACAGACATAAGCATTTTTCTCCCAGCGACATGCTGGGAGAAAAGGTTGCCATTATTTGGCATTTTTTAGAGATGAAAGCATCAGGTTATCAGGCAGCAGCCATGTCACGGACATGTGGCATCTCGCGATCTCGGATAGGTCGGATTTTGTCAGCATCCAGGGTCTCAACTGACAATGTATTCCCGTCAAGTGCAATAAATTCGACCTCATAGGCCTTTGCATGCTTGTATACATGTACCACAACACCAACATCTCCAGCCACAAGGCCCGTAGAAGGTAAATCGACTGTCAAAACAGCATTCTCATGTTCTTTAATCATGGTGTATCTCCTTTTAGAGGATAAGCGGTAACAAGTCTCCATTCTTCAGTAGCAGATTCTCTGATCCATACTGTTCTTATACTGGGCATTGGTGAGCGTTTATTTGGAGTTTCGATGGGACCATCAACAGTATAGCGGATTCCGTATGGCGATTCAACAATGCTGGATACTGTCCCTATAACGGCTTGATTTTTAAGGGCTTGCGCCAATACCTCCCAATGTGAAGCTTTAAAGCCCATAGTCATAAAGAAAGCAGCTTTTCCTCGACTTTTTTCCTTGTTGAGCAGGTAATCAAGAATTTTTCGTTTTTCAACGTGCATTAGGTCTTTTTCTCATATCAAGACAAAAAATGAAAGGGTTCTACATCAATAGTATGATTTTTTACAATATTACAAAAGGTTGAGAGGTATCCTTCAGTTTTTCCTGAAAATTAAACTTGCCTCTCATTTCCAGCATCGATGAAACCCTGCTTCGCAGGAACGCTTCGCGTTGCTTGCCTTGTGAAATATTTACCCCATGAAATACTGCCCGTGGCAGTCCAGCTGTGCTGGATTTCATTGGGGGACGAAGTCTCAGCGGAGCGAATTTCACTGGGTTTCATCGGGGTGGCCATAAATTCTTTTCATATTTTAGCCACAGACGATAAGACAGACGTTTAATACAGACTAAAACATTTTTCACCCGGCAACTTGCCGGTAGAAAAATTGTCATCGCCTTTGGCGAGGCAAGTTTTCCTGTGGAGAAGTCCTCCACAGGAAATGATTTTCTCTTACGTCTGCCTTTCCCGTCTGCCTTTCCTGTCCGTGGCCAATAATACTTTTCTTATTTCAGCCACAGACGATAAGACAGACGTTTAATACAGACTAAAACATTTTTCACCCGGCGACTTGCCGGTAGAAAAAATTGTCATCGCCTTTGGCGAGGGAAGTTTTTCTGTGGAGAAGTCCTTCACAGAAAATGATAGTTCTTTTGTCTGCCTTTATAGTCCCTGCCCGGTTAAATAACGCTTCGCGTTCCAGCTACGCTGGATTTAACTGGGTGAACCTTTCTTGTCCGTGGCCAATAATACTTTTCTTATTTTAGCCACAGACGATAAGACAGACGTTTAATACAGACTAAAACACTTTTCACCCGGCAACTTGCCGGTAGAAAAAATTGTCATCGCCTTTGGCGAGGCAAGTTTTCCTGTGGAGAAGTCCTCCACAGGAAATGATTTTCTCTTACGTCTGCCTTTGACGTCTGCCTTTCTTGTCTGTGGCCAATAAACTCTTCCTCTTCCTGGCCCAAAACCGTCTGCCTCCCCCGTCCGTGGCCATTAAATCTTCTTTCTTCTTAAAAAATGATCACCTGCAGTCATCATCCCTTTTATGCAACTTGGTAGATGGCTGGACGATACATGGGAGAAGGTATTGGTTTTCCTTGAATTTTTGCAGATTCTATCCATAGTTTTTTCGCTATAAGAGCCTCTCTCAGTGCACTTTCAGGCGTTTCCCCGAACGCTGAACACGATTCGAGATCAGGAATATCAGCTATATATCCCTGATCTTCTTGTGAATAGAAAATATTAACATGATAATCAGACATTATTCTTTCTCCAAATGCAGGTTATGTTTTTCAATAAGTTTGACAAATTGTCTTACTTGATATGGTTTGGCTTCTCCTTTTACTTCCTGGAGATTAATCTGTTCAGGTATGTTCGGATGCACAAAAATGTGGTGGCTTCCTTCAGTTCTTCATAAACAAAATCCGAACCCTTTCACCAAGTTCACCATATCAGAAAACTTTACATTTCTGGATCCATTGATAATTTTTTTTAGAAGTTTCTTTTTCTGCATGAATCTTTTACAATACCTTTTTAATGAAAATCAAAAAAGCTGGCAAGAACAAGGAATGAGATAATTTCAAATTTATGCAGCAAGATGCTGAGAGAAAAGGTTGTCATGCCTTTGGCGAGGTAAGTTTTCCTGTGAAGAAGTCCTTCACAGGAAATGATTTTCTCTTCAGTCTGTCTTTATTGTCTGCCTTTCCTGTCCGTGGCCATTAATCTTTCCTTTCTTTTCTGCCTGTCTTTCCGGTCCAAGGCCAACAGTTCTTTTCTTATTTCAGCCACAGACGAAAAGTCAGACGTTAAATACAGACTAAAACATTTTTCACCCGGCGACTTGCCGGTAGAAAAAATTGTCATCGCCTTTGGCGAGGGAAGTTTTTCTGTGAAGAAGTCCTTCACAGGAAATGATTTTCTCTTCAGTCTGTCTTTATTGTCTGCCTTTCTTGTCCGTGGCCAATAATTCTTTTCTTCTCCTTCTTATCTGCGGTCCAAATCCTCTGCCCAGCATTTCTTATTTCTTCTTCCTGTCTCCCAACCTTGAACCATGAACCCTGAACGGTGAACGTATACTCGTCCCAGCACTTCTTCTATCTTCTTCCTGTCTCCCAACCTTGAACGTTGAACCCTGAACGGTGAACGATTACTCATCCCAGCATTTTTACCCCGGGAAATGCCGAAGGCCAGTGGAGCTGATTTCACCGGGGCGAGCATCCCGGTATTATCTTTGTATCCCCAGCATCCCAGAATTTCTTTCAATCCCCGTTGAATGATGCGTAAGCGTCTGCGGAGCTTACCCCCTTAAACTGGACATCCTTTGGGTGTTCATGTGGGGCTGGATTCAACTAGGGCCAGCACTCCAGCATTTCTGTCATGTGGAAGATGGTTTCCCTTTCAGAGGAAGAATTTCCTGGCCCACGTTAAGGGCTTGAAACTCGGGGTCCTTGTGCACCAGTACAGCCCCTTGAAGTACGGCACCGGCCGCTATCCAGGCATCGGCAAGAAACAGAGAGTTGGTTGCTTTGATTTCAGCGGCTTTACAAAGCAAATCAGGGGACTCATGAATCCATTCCATAGGCAAGACAAGGCACTGCTCATAGGCCAGCCATCCCTGACTCTCACCCTCATCACGCCAGACACGACAGAGAATCTCCATCAAGGTGATAAAGCAGCCAAAGCACTTTGCCTGCTTATGCTGTCCCATCCGCAAGATATCCGCCACGCGCTGCGCTCCAGGTTCGTCATCGCGCAATGTCAGAAGAGCCGATGTATCAAGCAGATATCGTTTCACTCCAAACCTCGGTCATAGGCGCGTTCCTCCAAAAGTCGCTTGGTTCCTCCGCCTTTCCCCTTGCCTCGAAAAGCGGTAATCGGGTCGTCCACAACCGGCACAACGCGAATGCCATCAGGCCCAACGAACCATTCAAGACGGTCAGAAGGTTTGAGATGAAACTTTCGCCTGATCTCAGCGGGCACGACTGTCTGCCCTCGTTCAGTAATTGTACTACGCATCAGCTCCTCCACGTGAATTACTTTTTAAGTATCAAAATATTTCATTGCTCGATAAGTGTAAAGACCCTAAAGATGCAGAATCAAAAATGCATTCAACAGCATTCCAGCATCCCAGCATTCCAGAATTGTCTTTATTATCCCGGCATTATGTTTTATCCTCGTATTTCTTCTATAAAATCTTTTCATCCTCCCCCATCAGCAGCCGGTCCACCACTTCCATGCCCTGGACAACAGAATGGTCCATGTTGGCCACTTCGTATTTCCAGGCCCCGAATCTGCCCCGAGAATATATATCTTTGCTCTCAAGCCATGGCTGGATAACGTTTAGAGCCTTGTCCCGCTCTAAGGTAGGAACTGGATAGCTGTGCTCGATATCAATGGTATAGACACTCTTAATCAGGTTTCTATCTTCAGGCCTTATCAATCCGGTATTGATAAAGCCCTGGATGGTCTGTTCAACTGCCAGTTCTTTGTCCACATGAGTGTCTTTTGGATAGGATATTTCACCCATCAGGGAAAAATTACTATTGATGTCCGGAACATTGTTATATGAATAATTGGAAAAGTAGGTCACCCGGTAGCAGGGGGACTTTTTTTCCGGAAAATACATCCAGCATTTTTTTGAAGCATCACTTCGTTCAAAACCTACCCCCACAACCAGTCCTTTATTGGCTACAAGCAAGCCGGCAGCATTTTGAACTTGTTCCGGTCTGTTTCTGATCTTTGAAACAAGGACATCCAAAGGCATGGTGGATATGAGTAGATCATAGCTCCTGGTACTTCCGTCTGAAAGCCGGGTCTGTTTTTTTTCAACATCAATCCATTCAATGGACTTATCATAATCAATATGATCCTCAAAACGCATGGCAGTATTGCGGAAAATTTCCCCAGTTCCTCCGTTTAATGGAAATTTGAACTTATTGTTGGGCCCCCAGCTCACATCGTCCTTTTCCAGGATCACGTTCTCCAGGACACGCTTGAAATCAACAATGGACACTCTCTCAGCAATCCAGTCCTTGGACATTTTTTCCAGAGGAGCAGCCCAGACTTTTTTGTTGTATGGGAGCATAAAATAGTCTGAAATTCCCTGTCCAAAAATTGACAGTATCCATTCTTTGAAATTTGCAGCGGAGCCATCCATGGCCTGGCTGGCTTCATACAGCCCCTCAAGGCACTCAAAAACCGCTTCTTTGGGCAGATGCCGAATATTGTTTTGAAAAGGGTAAGGAATCCAGCGATCCAGGATACGTATCCAGCTTTCACGCAGGTGTTCAAGATAGTCACTGCCCAAAGCCTGATCCACCAGTTTGTCAAAACGCTTGTAATGAGAAAATATTACGTGACCGCCCACATCCCAGGTAAAGCCCTGGTCATCCACAAAGCTTGCGGCCAGGCCTCCGGCATAAGAATTTTTTTCCACTATCCGCCAGTTTTTATAACCAAGCTCCTGAAGCCTGTACCCGGAGCCAAGGCCGGTGGGACCAGCGCCTATTATGAGTATTTGCTTATCCATTTTGTTCTTTAGCCCAGGGATGTTTTTTTAGAAAATCAACCACAGCCCCCTGGCTGATTATTTGCCCGGCCATTCTTTTTGTATACTTGTTCTGCAATTTATATCTGTTGGCTATGTGGTTATGATTATGCGGGCCGCCGCTTTTGCGGGTGTGCAAAACCTCTACACCGCCGTGAAATAGTACTTTCCAGCCTTTGAGGCGCATTCTTAAATGATGATCAACATCATCAAACTGGGTCGGGGAAAATTGGAGATCAAAATCCCCAACATCCCTGATTGCGTCAATCCGATAAAGGTTGGCACATCCCATGAGATAGTCGCGTTCTGAAACATTATCAAATTGACCATTATCTGTAACACTTGTCCAGATGGCAACATTATCAATCCAGTCTTCAGATTTGGTAAGAATTCCACCTGAGTGCTGAATGGTTTTGGGTTTGCCGATATTCAAGATTTTGGCACCAACAACACCGGCTTGGGGATTTTCTTTTAAAGCTGCAAGCATTTTTTTCAGCCAGTCAGGTTCCACCCTGATGTCATCATCAAAATAGGCAATGTATTCGCAGGTCTCATGTTCAGGCAAAGCCAGAAGCCAGTTTCGGGCCGCAGGCGCACCAATATTTACTGGCAGATTAATTATTTCCATGCCTGGAAACATTTTTTGGGGCAGGGCATCTAATATTTTAGAGGTGTGATCTGTGCTGCCGTTATTGAGCAGAAAAACCTTGTAGTTGTCATAATCTGTTTTTCTGAGGCTGGCCAAGGTTTGGCCGAGTTCGTCAGCTTTATTGAAGGTATAGAGGAGGACATGGATTCTGGGTTCTGTACTGAGAGAAGACATAACTTTTCCATTATTAAAGTGGTTGAGGTAGGGCTAATCAGCATTAAGCCATTTCATACGCTCTTCTGAGAGGAAGTTAAGCTGTTTATTAACTGCATGCTGATTAAATTTATGAAGGATTTTAATTGCATTTCCTTGAGAATTTCCTGCAAGTGTAATGTCCTTCTTGGCCTGATTGCCCATGGCCCTTAAATGACGAAATGAAATAAGACCATTGAAGATTATATCATAGCCCAACATTCTGATTCGAAGATGATGGTCAATATCTACATACTGGCAGGGGGAGAATCTGATATCAAATAACCCCACTTCATCAAACAAAATTTGACGATCATAAATATGCAGGCATCCGATTACATGGTCCACTTTATCTACATAATCAAATTGTCCATAGTCGATTTGGTCATCACCGTTGCTTAAATTTAGCTGGTCTGAAGAAAACCTGGTTATATTGCGTATTCCGCCGTGAATAACATCAGGCTTGCCAGGATTTAGGGCCTTGCCCCCAACAACTGCGCATCTGGGAAAGGCCTTGGCCGTCTGAACCATTCTGGTCAGCCAGTCTGGAGGTACTTCTACCAGGTCGTCATCACCAATAGCGATATAATCAGCCCCGGAATGGTCATATTTAGTCAACAGCCAGTTATGTCCAGCTGGTCGTCCAATGTTGGTAGGAAATTTTTCAATTTTGACCTTGATATGCTCTGGAAAGGCCTTAACAGCTTCCTGTACAATATCCCATGTACGGTCTTCAGAGCCATTATCAGCAATGTAAACTGCATAGTTTCTGTAATCAGTTGCTGCCAGCTGCTGCAAGGCATTTTCTACATACTCCTCCCTGTTGTGAGACAGTATAAGAAGGTGAACCCTTGGCTCACTGTTAAGGGGTTTATTAATTTTTTTCCAAGCGCCTGCGGTTTTAATACGCAGCCTTTTCTGATCATTGTCTTTTATATTTGATGCTGATTCTGCTGCAAGATCGGGCTTGTTCTGGGAAAAATAAATTGATGATGCCAGGTAAGGCAAAATTTCGTGATTTGGATTTTTTGCAGCCAGCTCAACAAGCATGCTGTGCTTGCCGAAGTTGTATAGTTTAATCAATTCTTCCACAGAAGGGACCAAGAGATTCTCTGTGGTGCTTATAGGTTCTGGCGCAAAAGAATCGTCCTTAATGCTTCTGGCAAGCTCAATGTAGTGCTTATATTTTTTCTGGTTTCCCTGTTTTAAGTAATGATCAGCAAGATTCTGGTATGATTCTTTATTGTTTGTAGGCATAAGATGTCTCTTCTATCTGCAATAAACTACAGTTTCATATATGGTATATTCTGGTGGGTGATGACCAAGAAATATTTCATTGTAGCCCATATCTGCAAGGCGCAGGGGGATTTCCCATAAGTGGATGCCATGGTGGTAAGCACTGACCATCATTTTGGGTTTGAGGGTTTTTATTGTTGATTCGCCACCAGCCAAAGCTTCAAGTTCAGCGCCTTCAACATCCATTTTTATTAAATCCGGTGCTAATCCTGTCCTTTTGCAATATGTATCAATATCAATCACTTTAATTGAATTTGAAGAGTTTTCAACAATGCGGGAAGACTGACTTGCACTGTCAAAGGATAAAGTAGCGCTCTTGCTCCATAGTCCCAGAGGCACAGCTTTGAACTTTCGATCCAGCTTGTTGGCATAAAGATTATGTTCAAGAATTTTGAAATTTTCTTTGTCAGGCTCAAAGCAAACCCCTTTGATTTTACCTTGCAGGGTCCTGGAAAAATCCAGAACCGTATCACCGGTAAATGCTCCTCCATCCAGAAGGAAATCTCCGTGAACCGGGCTGACTTCAGGGTGATGATATTGACGATATGCTGAACATTTAATCAACCTTGGGTCCATGGTAATTCTAAATTTGAGCATCATGGTTAACACATTACGCGATTCATCATCAGCAAGAAGATCATACAGTTTTGCTATTGAATC
The DNA here is from genome assembly GCF_000934755.1 of Desulfonatronovibrio magnus. NCBI lineage: Bacteria > Pseudomonadati > Thermodesulfobacteriota > Desulfovibrionia > Desulfovibrionales > Desulfonatronovibrionaceae > Desulfonatronovibrio > Desulfonatronovibrio magnus. Next base: position 42,783 of record NZ_JYNP01000045.1, on the reverse strand, counting down.
CATGTTTTCAGTTATGAGATCCCGGTCAAGCATTTGAGCTCCACGCCAGGATTCGTGAGTGATATCAATGATGTTGTTAATTCGTTTCCATCCGGAAACCCCGGTTGCGCAAGAGCTATAGTCTGCTAAAAGATTTATACTGGGGTTAATATCCCCTTAGCTCAGGCCGGGTAACACGTTCTATGAAAAAATATACCGTAAAGCTAATTTTTCGACGTACTACTCCCTGGGAGTGAGCTTTGTCACCTCTGGGTTTACTAAGCAGTGGCCAGAATCTGGAGATTGAAGGCAACCACGCTGGACCAGACGTACTGCTTGAAGCCCTCCCAGCCTCTCCAGGTGCAGCGGTCCAGACCAAAGGCCCGCTTCATGGCGGAGATGATGGCTTCTATCCCGGCCCTGAAGTTGCGAAGCTTTTTGTATACATAAGAGCTTTTGACCATATCCAGGATGTTCAGGTTGCGTTTCTTGGCAAAGCAGACATCCTTGACTCCCGCTTCTTTGGCTTTGTTTAAGCCATCTTGGGAGGCAAAACCTCCGTCCATGGATATTTGTCTGGGGGTCTTTTCAAGGATCTGCTTTTGACGATCCACGATTTCCCCAACAAGAGTGGAATCATTCGGGTTACCTCTTGGCATCATACAGTCCAGGACAAGGCCGCTTTTTCCAGTAGTCAGATAGACTTTGTGTCCGAAGTAGGTGTCTCTTCTGTCTTTTACTATGATGTCGCTGTGGGGTTCAAAGAAAGAAGTCAGCTTTTCATCAGCAGGAACATGTTCCTTGTTGATTACCCGGCGTATGGTTTGATCCATGACTTTGTGCAGCATTTTCAGGTTGTATTCAAGCTGCTCTTTGAGATGTTCGGCCAGAAGCTTTTTTTCGATGTCTGGATCATTGTATGCTTCAAGCCGGGCATGAGCCTGGTCGGCGTAATGCGCGACATTGTCGGCCAATCTCAGTAGTTTCTTGTAGGGTTTTGTCTTCTTGTTCTGCTTTGCGTGCATAATTTCCATGACTCTCTTTTTGGCAGCCCGGTTATGGTCTGTGAATATGAGCCCCGGACAGAGTTCATTTATTTGGCCCAGGATTCTGGTAATGACTCTGATGCCGTCCTGCAAAAGGGTTGAGTCTAAAGGCTCATGGATATTGGTATCCACAACCGTGGCGTCTGTTCTGGTCATATTTCCTGTCTCGATCTTTGTATCAAGGCTGTACATGACCAGAGCTTTATTGATCTTTTCCCATGTGTCTTCAGATATGGACTTTATGTTTGCCTGTAGAGATGATTTGCTTGGCTTTTGATTGTAGTTCAGCTTGGCAAATGCTCTCATGGCCTGAGAATCTGACAAATGAAATTCCAGGCGTTCATAGGTGAAGTTCATCAGCATTTTGAGAACAGCGCATCTCAGTACCTGGTTAGCATTCAATCCATTGCGGCCAACTGTATGATCTTTGTCCGCAGCTATGTCGATAAATATGTTGTTGAGCACTTGCTTATTCTCAGACAATATGACAGATATTTTTCCGAGCTGTTTACCAAGTTTATTATTCGGCATCAGGTGAAAGAGATTAGGCTGATTTTCAAATATTTTTCGCACTTTTTGCATGCCTCCTTTCTGGCTTTTACAGTATAATCGCCTGCTTACAAAAGGAAGCATGCCAAAAAGTGCATTAAAAGTCAATTGATTTATCGCAAAATACAGTTAAATTTCAGGCCGTTAAATATTTCCGGATAGAAACTAATTCCAGCTTTTGATAAAATGTCAGCAATCTGGCGAGCATAAACTGTGAATAATGACAGGTTCATCAGGCTTAATCTCATCCAAAATATCTTCCACATTGATTACACGCGGGTAATCTTGATGATTTTCAGGCTCCTTCCCATCGACAGGACATACTGCGGCAACGGGTCTTCCAAGAATGTTTTGAATTGAGGAATTGCCTATAAGGATGATTCTATAAGAATTTCGAATAAGTTCATTTAATGAAAGTGTTGAATTTGTAGTGGATAATATATCATTAGTATATATAGTCATGTAAATGACTTTTTTTATGACAAGGATAATGGTATCAACTATTTTTTTACATTCGAGGCAACAATTTCATCGACTTATAATTGATCAAAATTGCAAAAACCTTTTTTGTATTTTGGTAAACCTAAATCTGCAAGACATCCACATGCATCAAAAGGACAAACTACGGGTTTTTCAAATAATTTGGGATTAAAGTTTTGATCAAAAATGTTTTCTCCAGGTATTTTTCCTCTGAAACAAACTGCTCGATTTACAGTACCATCTTGATGTATTGATAACATATTAATTCCAGCATTGCAGAACATACCCTTAAACCTATTCAAGCCAGCTACGATAATTTCATCAGGTGTAAACTCATCTCTAACAATTTTGTGTGTATTGTTATCATACCGATCAAGAATGATGATCTTATCTTTTATATCATTATGGTACTTATTGAACCATTTGTAGTCATTATCTGTATATCGCAGATCTGGATATGACCCGAACTTTTCTCTAACAAGCTTAACATTGACCTTTAATTTTTCATTGCTAAATTTTTTCAAAACCTTATGTATCACCTTAATGTCTTGCATCATTTTGGGGTGTGCAATTAATAAGATATTTATATTGAAGCCCATATCTGCTACTGTCATTGCTCTTTTTATAAACTTTTCTTTTAAAGCATGTTCAACATGATATGAGCTTACAAAAGTCAATTTATTTTCATAAGATTTATTTGAAGTTAATAATTTTTTGAAAAAAATTTCAGGCATGCTTAAGTTTGTAATTGTCAAAATGGAAACCCTGTTAGGCTCTTTTTCAATAAGATATTCAATTAAATTTCGATATTCAGGATGTATCGTTGGCTCTCCTCCACTCAAGGTAATTTTGATTTTTTTATTTGAAAATTTAGATATATGGTTAACCGCTGTCATTAGTTCATTGAAATTTGTGAACGGTGATGTGTGATCATGCACAGTGCAATAACTACAAGAGTAGTTACATCTCATAGATAACACCCAATTAATTTTCAAAATATCTTCTTTTATCAAATTGTAATTTCCTGACCTTATAATGCTTGAAGATTTACTGAGATTACATTCATTCAAAAATACTGTTTCGTTAAAAGTTTTCATGGGAGATAGTGTTGGCGATGTATTGATTATAAGCTGCTCTTTACCTATAAATTTGTCCCATGACGGAAGAAATCGATCAAAATCAGGGCCATGTTTTTGCCTGAGATACTGCCATGACTGACTTTGCTTTTTTCGCTTACTGACTAAATAATTCTCATCAACAGCATAGTCATGCAAAATAACCGGGGCAGGTGAGTAGATCTGCTTCCTCATGTCCGGATCAACCTTTAGCAAACGGTAGCATAAGTCTATCCCTCCATGACCAAACTTGATATTATCGTCCCATCCTTCCGCTTGAAAAAAAATATTTGCATTATAAGAAACATTTCCCTCAAGATCACCAAATCTGGGATATAATTTTTCACCAAGATAATAATGCTCTGCAATTTCATTGAGAGGGTTTTTAGTTTTAGGCTGATACACTCCCCTGACAGCAATCACATCATATTTTTCATGAGCATCAAGATGGGCCTGGACAATATTTACAGCAGGAATTCCGTCATCTTCCAAGAAAAATAGGATCGGGGCTTTGGCAAACACGGCACCTATGTTTCGCGCAAGATAGGCTCCTGTGTTGGTGTTCAGTCGGACATAGGTATCAATATATGGCTTCAGCTCTTCAAACTCACCTGACTTCCCCCCGTTGTCCACAAAGATCAGCTCAAAATTCTGATCACGCTGTTTTTCCAAAATCTGGAAGTTTTTGATGGTGTCCGGGTGAAGTCGCCAAGAGATGACGATTATGGAAATTTTTGGTGCAACAAGGCTGTTACGAAATTTTATAGACTCTATATATTTCTTATAAAGGCTTAATTTTTGATTCCAGCGAATATTTTTTAAATTTTCTATTAATGGTTTTTGAGAAAATGAATTGTTAACAGAGTCTTTTCGCACTTTATCTAAAGCTAATTTACTGGGAATAGATCTTACGTATTTTTCACGGTATTTAATCAAATCAATAATTTTATCATACTGACGGTATCGATTATAAGGTTGAATTTCTTCATATGTAAACCTTCTATTATCAAGATTATTTTTGTTTTGAATAATTTCGTAAAGAGTTTCAATTATTGAAGAATTGTTGTGCGCATCAGCAGTAAATGGTTTCCAGTTGTGCTTTTTAGCAAATTCTAATCGAGAGAGTGAGTTGTTAGGAATAACTTGCAATAAACAAAGCCCACAAGAAATATATTCATAAAGTTTGCCAGCCATGCCTATTGGCCCTAAAGTAGAGTCAGTGTTTACTATGAACCCAATATCACACAAACCTAGATTAGCTCTCATTTGTCTATTGTCCGTTCTGGGAAATATACAGTAACTTAGTTCAGGATGAAGAAATTTTAAATATTCAGAATTTACCTTTACATTACCTTGAATTATGATTGCAAAGTTTTTTCTAAATATTGGAATTTTGGAAATAATGTCAAAAATTAGCGTTACGTCCTTTGCAATCGAGCTTTCGATATCTCCAGTTAGGACACCAGTACCTGCATAAACTAAGATTATTTTTCCTTTATTTCTTGAAGACGAAACGAAATTTTTAAATTCGTTCTGCGGCGGGATTTTTTCAAGATCAACATATCCATTTTCAACTATACAAATCTCATTAAGCTTAATATTATTTTTTGATTTTTTTTGTAAATTTTCAATAGCCTTTTTTGCACCAATTGAAACAGTAGTTATAACATCCGAATGGGCAACTGCAGATAATTCATGTTCCTTTTGATTTAGTAGATGTTCTGGGTGCTTAGCTCTAAGATTTGGATGGCTACTCGTAATATCCCTGAGGTCACATATCCAAAAAATTTTTTTACTGTGAAAAAGTTTAAGTGATTGCGCAATTAGATGAGCGTCTAAAGGTGGAGAGCTTGATATTATAGTTGAAATGTTTTTTTTATTAATGATATCAAAGCAAAAATTTAATACATCAGTATTGTCATTAAAATTAAGTTTATTTTTTTCAAAAAAATGATTTAATAGAAAAACATTTTTATGTTTTTGCGGGCATTCTCTATCTTGAATAAGTTCATGAAAAAAAAGAACGTATACGTTATATGCATTTTTTGCAAGATAGTTGCTGAGATAGTAAATACGGACACTATGTCCAACATTCCCTCCATCATACGGAGGGTAACTTCTCGTTAAGATTAAAATATTTTTTAAATTTATCTCTCTTGTATCAATGCTAGCATGCGATATATTTAATCTATTAATGTTGAATTTTGATAACATTATACGACCCCAGTGTTTCAAAAATGTAACTAATAAAGTTATTTGTATTGAAGATTAATTAGTATTTTGTAAAAAATACTTACGTGAATCGAGCCCACAATTGAACAACATGTCAACTATTGAAAGATTAGATTTAAATTTACCCCAAATTTGCGGATAGTCAGGATGTTTAAACTTTAAATATCTCAAGCTTATATTATTATTATTCAATGCTTGTTCATTATTATATTCCTTGCCTCCACCAGTCCCTGATAAATAAAAATTTGCTTCCACTTTTTGACAAATATCGATAATCAAGTCGTTTTTTTGTGCAAAGCTTTCTGATAAATGAGACAACCTTACTCTTTTATTTTTTATTTTAAGATAATCAACAATGGATTCGATTAAATTTATGTTAAGATCTAATATATTTGTAGCATTTAAAATGTGTTCTTCAATTATATCGTATATTTCAGAAAAATAAAAACATTTTTTGTAATTAGTATAAATCGTTTTCAAATGTTTTTTTTTCCATTTAGTATCAGCAAATGCAATCTGATTATAATATGCTTTACCTTCTAAACCTTTTGGCTTTGAAACTGGGATACTTAGAGTAATCGGACCATTTGCAGTTTTAATTGTTGTCCGTGCTGAATAATTTCGCCCACGGGGAAACTGAATTGCATCAAGATAAACAAAAATATCACAAGAAGATATTTTATAAAAGTATCCAATCCATGGAAGATAATTTGGTTGATGCATAGCCATAATTTTACACATATACTTCTACTATTTCTTATTATATTTTATATTTAACTCATTGAAGGCCGCTTCAAATTTTTCTTTGTCTTTACATCTATTGCGATATGTTCGAAATGAGAACTTATTTTCTAAGGGTATTGTCTTAAATTTATACTTATACAATTTATGAGACAATTCGTTTATAATATTTATTGCATTAATTGGTGATTCAACTAATTCTTTATATCTTATTCTAATTGAGCAATTCATTTTATCCGTCAGCATTCTGTAGTATCTATTTAGGTAAAAAACTTGTCCTGCTATTTGCCTGTATGGATCAAAATCTTTAATATTATTGTATTCAATTGGAACATAACTCCACCATGTTTCAATATTACCATAATATTTTTTTCTGGCGTCTAATATTGATACAGCAGTATCAAGATGGTCACGTTCGATATATATGTATATCATTTTTTTCATTATTTGTTGAAATTTTATTAGATGATATGAGCCAAAAATATTTTTAAAAACCATTCCTTTTTTGAATGCTCTTTGCATGTTTGCCAATGTCAATCTAAGACCATTCCAATCAATATCGTTTTCTTTTTTTTCTGCTTCAACAATGTCATTAAATGATTTTTTTTTAAGCCAGTGACGCCAAAAATATCCAAATTCATGGATATCGGTTAAGTCATCTGTTCTAGCATATTCTGAATTAAATTTTATTCTTTTTGCATCTCTTAAAACAATCTGAGAAAGATAAATTCCATGTATAGGCGTCAGATAAAATCTAGCCATCAAATTGTTTATAAATCCAATATCAAAATTATTTGCAATAATTTGTGATAAAAGAGTTGTTCCAGAACGTGGTGCTCCAAAAACAAAAATTATTGGGTAATCTATCTCCGCATCTTTATCGTAAGCCTTATTTTCATTTTTTAGTAATGAATAATTTAAGTTCTGTATGAACATCTCCTCAAAATTATCTTTAATGAATTTTCCTTGACGCTTATTGCATAATTTTATTTTCATAACACTTAACTTATTATTAAACGTATTACTTCAAAAGTTTCAGCAAAATCAACACCACATTGCACGCCTCTAGTTTTGGCCAGACCACGGATAAATTCTTCATTAGCATATTTTTTTCCAGTTTGAGATCTATAGCATTTTACAGCTTCAAGTTTTTTCAGCACATGCTTTTCATTAAGGTGAATGAATGATCTTGTTTTGAAATTTATATTATTCCAAGGCATTTCATAGGCTAGGATAGATGTAAACTTAAAAGCTCTAAGGCCTTCTACCGCTACAGTATAATGATCTTGGTGCAAATCATGTTCAGAAGGCATAAGCACAAGATCCGGACTTAACTCTTTATTCAATTGAACTAAATCTTCTAAAATTTCTTGACGATATTGAGCGAATTTCCGAACTTGATAGCGAAAAATCAGTAAATTATCTGAACTGATACCCAATGTTCGGCTTGATTCCCTTACTTCTTTCAATAAAATATCTTTAGGTAATCCTTCAGGAACTGATTCCTCAGCGCAGGAAAATGTTGCATAATAAACTTGTCGTCCTTCTTCAATAAACCTGGCAATGGTTCCCCCACATCCAAATTCTCCATCATCAGTATGAGGCCCTAGTACCAGCACATTTTTAAAGTCAATCATTAAAATGGTTCTCCTTTTGGTGCATACCTTATGCTTACATTTTTTTACGCAACAAAGGATGAACAGTTCCGTTTTCTCTCGGAACCGGAACAGCATTTCTTAGCTCTGAAACTAAGTTTATTGATGGTTTTGCTTCTTTAATGCCAAAACCATTGCCATCCAGGATATTCTGATAACTTTGGGTGTGCAGGTCTGTGAAACCACCCGAGAATTCAAGCTCTTCTCCGTCAATGGTGATGGAGCGGTAGGCAGGCTTATCTTGCTCAATGGCGGATGGCGGCAAGTCTGCACTGTCCACAGACAGATACCAGCGTACCCTGGCTTTTTCAAGTTCAATGTATCCGGCCATTCTTCTTGGGCTTGAGTAATGAACTTCCTTGTGCTGGGCCGGACCGAATATCCACATGAGCATGTCAAAAAAATGAATGCCGATGTTGGAAGCAATGCCGCCGGATTTTTCCGGATTGCCTTTCCATGAGGTGAAGTACCAGCGACCCCGGGATGTAATATAACTGAGGTCCACGGTGTGCTTGCGGCCAGAAGGCAGGGCATCGATCTTTTGCTTCAGGGCTATGAGGGTAGGGTGGAGCCTTAACTGGAGAATACAATAAACCTTTTTTCCTGTTTCCTGTTCCATTTCCTCGAGAACGTCTAAGTTCCAGGGGTTTAAAACCAGGGGTTTTTCGCAGATGGCATCCGCTCCAATGCGCAGGGCAAAACGGATATGTGCGTCGTGCAGGTAGTTGGGGGAGCAGATGCTTACATAGTGGATGCGCTTTTCATCTCCCAGTCTGCGCAGTTTTTCAGCATGGCGGTCAAAACGCTCAAATTCGGTAAAAAAATCCACATTATAGGAATAGCTGTCCAGAATGCCTACAGAATCTGCCGGGTCAAGAGCGGAAACCAGGTTTCCGCCAACATCCCTGATGGCTTTCATGTGTTTAGGGGCCACATATCCCCCAGCTCCGATCAATGCAAAATTTTTTATCTGAGGATGATCCATGCCAGTCTCCTTGTTATTGAGTTTTTCAATAAGTTTAACTTAATGCATGAACCTTGCCATCCTTTTCAAAAAAAAGATTCTTTTCGCGCGAAACACGCCAGGCCACGCTGAGGCAGGAAAGCATAACAGCTTGTTGAAAAAGTCCTTACCCTGCAGACTGTTCAAAAATTCCAAGGGCAAGAAGCAAAAAATGTTCAAGGTTAAAGTTTACCCCGTGAAACCTTCTTTCGTTTCACTGGGGCGTATTTAGGATACGTAAGAGTTTGAAATTTTTGCAGCGACGCAGCAATTGGGAGATTTTCAACAGTCTGATAAGCGTGACCATTTCCTCTTTTCCGCCCGCCAGGGAAATATTCCCCTCCTGACACATAGGGCCTGCGCGAGAAAATCGGCTCTTCCTTTCGAAAACCAACCTCAAAAAGAACAAAAATCTTTATAAGCCCGGCTCAAAAGGATTGACAATCATTTTGAGCCTGCTTAAAAAAACTCCATGAACAACCAAGCCTTTCTGCAGGAGCGTCTGCTGCAGATCAACCCCTGGATTGGCCAAGCCAAAGGCACAGAACAGGCTATGAACATGATCAAGGCCCTGATGCCTGCGAAGTACATCCCCCGTCAGCCATCAAAGCGCGTTACTGCGAACTCCCAAGCTGTCTCGCTCCGCCAGAAGTTTCATTGATGCGTATCAGCCTCAAACATTCTCCCTGGTAAATATGTCCTTGAACGCTGAAACCTCAATTGGATCAACCTCAGTATTCTTTGCAACCCCAACAACATTCGCAGACGTTCTCCAATTCAGTCCACCCTGGGGCGGACTATAGTCTGCCCCAGGTGCGTTCATCTTTTTTTCACAGGCCAACCCGCGAAACTTCCCCTTTCGCGCCCCCTGTGCGGGGCAATTTTTCTGGCTCTCGCAGAGTTCGCCGGGTTACGCAGAGGAAGAAAGAATGGGCAAGCCCCAGCCCATCCTCCTTCCCGCTAGGAAAAAAAACTTCTTCCTCCGCGTCCTTTGCGCCCCCAGCGCGAGGCAATCTTTTTCTTTTCCTCTCGCAGAGACCTCCAGGTTACGCAAAGGCAAGAGGTTTGAACACGAACCCATTTGCATCTATTCATCGAGATTATTCACCATCCTCGTAATGCCCTGCTTCATGGTTTCAGCGCCAAAGTTCAAGAGATAGCCAAGCCTCATCCTGGACAGCTTGAGATAGGTCAGCAATTGTTTCTTGTGGGAGGCGTGAACGTTTTCAATGGATTTTAATTCAAGGATAACCTTCCCCTCAACCACAATATCCGCCAGGAACCCTTCATCAAACTGCATCCCCTGATACTCAATGGCCACAGGAACCTGTCTTTGTGCTTGCAGATCTCGTCTGCGCAGCTCGTGCAGGAGAACGATTTCATAGACTGATTCCAGCAGCCCAGGACCCAGTTCCCGATGAACACCGATAGCCGCATCTATGACAATTGATCCGATTCGATTTTCTTCACTCATGATATCACTCCCCGCGTCCTTTGCGCCCCCAGCGCGAGGCAATCTTTTTCTTTTCCTCTCGCAGAGACCGCCAAGTCACGCAAAGGCAAGAAAGAATGGGCATCAGTTTTGCAAAGTTTAAGTACTTTTTGCTGTGAGTGCAGGAACATCAAAAGATTCACCATAATCTGAGGTTTTTGCAGGGAAATCTGTTTACCATGCATAACTTTTCATCAAGCAGAAGTTTTTTATGTTCCTTGAACCGTAAGCGATTCCAGGGTATTAATTTTGAGAGGGTTGTTTATACAGGTCAGGTTTTTGACTAAGAAAAAGACATTTTACAACAACCAGAATCGAGAAAGTTTTTTACCCTGAAGACGCGACTTGCTGAAGTGTGTCACGGGCATTGACGGCGTTAAGCGCAAAGCTTTTTATATTTGGCGATACTTCAAGTATAATATTTTGCTATGGCAGGCGTGCATAGTCATTTTTGGTAAGTCGCTTGTCAAAGCTGTAAGTCGTCTCGCATCCCTGTGCGCGGTTGGAAAAAATGATTACATAGTCAGCAAAGTCTGCGGGTCCGTTACGATAGACTGCAAGGGCATATCTGACGGTTTGTTCTGCTTCGACTATCAGTTCTTTGATTGTCATAATCTGATCCAGAACTTTCACGACCAGTTGTTTTTTATATCCATAAGCGCCGCGAAGCACCCAAACCAGTTCGCAAAGCACAACAAGACTGATAAAGCCAGGATCATCTATAGTGCAATGCTTTTCGATAAGTTGAGATGCTTGTGATGCCTGCTCTGGGTGATCCTGGGTCAAATACCTGACCAGAACGTTGGTATCCAAGCCTATCATGACTTCGCTGCTCCCTCCAGGATTGCCTTGTCCATATCCTCAATGGAAACAGGCTGGGAAGGTCTGGGCAGCATCCCCTTGAGCATGGTTACGGGCACATGCTTAACCACAAGGCGCGCACCCTGCTCTTGGTCTATGAAAAATTCCACCCGGTCTCCGACGTTGAGGTTCAGCTTATCCCGCAGGTCCTTGGGTAATGTTATCTGCCCCTTGCTGGTCACAGTTGCTTGCATATAATCCTCCCGAAACTTATTTTCCTTACCATTAAGTAAGGAATCGCGTGGATTTTGTCAAAGAAAAATGGGAATCAGTTAATCAGAAGTCTTGCTTCACGCATTAGTGCTGCCTTGTATCCGTAATCCGTATAGCCGATCCGCAGAGGTAAGAAAGAATGTGCATCCCCCAGCTTTTACTTCTTCCCGCCAGGGCGAACAACTTCCCCCTCAGCGTCCCCTGCGCCCTCTGCGCGAGGCAATCTTTTCTTTCCCTCTCGCAGAGTTCGCCAGGTTACGCAGAGGAATAAAGAATATGCAAGCCCCAGTCCTTCTTCCTTCCCGTCAGCCCCCCCTGCGTCCTTTGCGTGCCCAGCGCGAGAAAATCTTTCCGCTTGGTGGCACAAAATTAGCATTACTTAATGGAATCAGCAAAGGATCAGAATTACAGCAAAAATACATATGGGTTAGCTTATGAAAAAAACCTTACATGTCAGGGGTCTATGCGCAATTTCATAAGAATTACGTCTATAATGTCTGAGATTAAGAAAAACTATCCTGAAAAAATATCTCCAGTTCTTACACACACAGGTCGACACTATGACGCTGTTTTGGCTGGCAATTTTTTCCATGATCTGAGTATGAGCAGGCCTGATTATAGTCTGAAAGTCAGCCTTGATAGGCAAACTTGAATAATCAAACAATCAATGAAATTGGACCTACCAATGAACAGAAATGATTTAATGGACTTTATAAATTGGCTGGAAATTAATACTCCTGTTACTTCCTGGCAGGCAGAGGGAGTAAATGTCTGGCCAATAATCAGAATAAATATTTATTTTGAAAATTTCAAAAAAAATGACAGAACAACACCAGCTAATAACAGTAAAATTCAATTCAAAAATGCAAGTTTAAAAAATCGCAGATTTTCTCTGTTTCTAAATAATCCTCGCCATGATCACACTGCTGATTGCTTGTTTGTTACAAATTCGATTTGCAATAAGCTGGTTATGGATAAGTATATAAATATTTACACAGACCCAGTTATTGAAAAATTAAAGTCAGAAGGGAAAAAAAGTATAGTATTAGAACAGGAAAAAATAACAAACTCATCACCAATGCCCAATGGTCCAAGATTTTATATCAGTCAGGATTTAACAGAATTCGCAAAAAAACATAAGTTAGACAAGGTAAAATGTTATGTGCAGGATATGGAAAAAGTCATTATCATTTTGGCAAAAAAAGGCTTTAAGAAAACAGCAAATTATATATTGAATAATTTTAGAAATTTAAGATTTTTGGTCAACAAAAAGTATTTTCAGGATATACTTTCCCGCGTCAAGCCAAAATCCGTTTATTTTACGTGCTATTATGGTGAAAAAATGGCTTTTGTTAGCGCTGCCAGAGAAATTGGTATTCAAACCATAGATTTACAGCATGGAATACAGGGTGATTACCATGCCGCATACGGTCGCTGGGAAAATGTTCCATCCTCTGGGTACTCGATGCTTCCTGATGTTTTTTCAGTATGGTCTGACAAAGAGAAAGACTCAATTATTACCTGGTCTTCAAAACTCCAGAACAGCCCGCATCAAGCTCAGGTTGATGGAAATCCCTGGTTGGATATGTGGAAGCAGAAGAACCCAACCACAAGATATTATGACGACCTGTTTTCCAGGGAGTTCCCATCTGCAAACGGTAGAAAACGCTTGCTCTTCACCCACCAGGATTCTTATTCATGGCCAGACTGGTTTCCAACTGCCCTGCAAAGAACAACCAAAGACTTTGATATTTTTTTTCGTGTACATCCAGGGGCCAATGAAAGCTTGCCATCCTGGAGAAAATATTTCAAAGATAAGGGCATTAATAACATCATTCTTGAAAGGGCCACTAACTGGCCCCTATTAGCCCTAATGAGACATATGGATGTCCATGTAACCTGCTATTCCTCATGCGTCATCGAGGCTGAAACTTTAGGAGTTCCGTCTTTGGTTATCACAGATGATGGAGAGACATATTTTAAAGATCAGATTCAAAAGGGAACGTGCAAAAGGGTTAAAAGCGCTGATGATTTTTTAATAAATCTATAGCTTGTTCATAAACGGTTTATATAAATGGTAAAAGTACTTGTTACCGGTGCATTCAACATTCTCCACCCAGGGCATCTTCGTTTACTTCGCTTTGCCAAATCTTGCGGCGATCATTTGATTGTAGGGGTAATTTCAGATCGCATGGCCGGGCATTCCGCTCATATGCCTGAACATTACAGATTGGAAGGTATTCGCAGCAACAGCTGGGTGGATGAGGCTTTTTTGCTTGACGAACCTGTTGCTTCCGCAATTTTGCAAATACGCCCGGATATTGTTGTAAAAGGCAAAGAACACGAAAATAAGTATAATCCTGAATTGGATGCTTTGAAAGAGTACGGTGGCCGCCTTTTATTCAGCTCTGGAGAGTCGGTTTTTTCTTCACTGGATCTTTTGAAAAAGGAATTCACTGAAGCACAGCCCCAAACAATTGCCCTGCCAACAGATTATCTTGTTCGTCATCAAATTACACCCGAGAGCCTGGAAAAGCTGATACATAGATTTTCTAAACTGAAGGTGTGTGTTGTTGGTGACTTAATCATTGATGAATACATAACATGTGAAGCCTTGGGAATGTCCCAGGAGGATCCAACTATCGTTGTCAGTCCATTGGATTCAACCTTTTTTCTTGGTGGAGCTGGAATAGTAGCTGCTCATGGAGTAGGGCTGGGCGCTTATGTGAAATTTGTTTCAGTTGCAGGAGATGACCAAAATCATTGCCTGGCTATGGAAAAGTTGAGCAGTGCCGGCGTTGAAGCCAGTCTTCTGAAAGATTCCAACAGGCCTACTACCCTTAAACAACGATTTCGAAGCAGGGGAAAAACCCTTTTACGAGTCAGTCGTCTCTATCAACAGGCTATTGATTCCAGCTTGCAAGCTTTGCTGCTTGAACAGGTTGAATCAGCCATAAAAGATGTCGATCTTCTTGTTTACTCAGATTTCAACTATGGTTGTCTTCCCTCTACTGTTGTAGAATCAATAAATAAAATGGCCTTATCCAGGGGAGTAATGCTGCTTGCTGACAGTCAGTCTTCTTCGCAGGTAGGAGATATCAGCAGGTTTAAAGGCATGAAGCTCATAACACCCACTGAGCGGGAAGCCCGCCTGGCTGTCCGCAACAATGAAGACGGACTTGTCATCCTGGCGGAAAAGCTCAGAAAGATGGCTGACGCCGGCAATGTCCTGCTAAAACTTGGCGAGGAAGGGTTGCTTATTCATGCTGGAGATAACTGCACCTGGCATACAGACCGAATCAGCGCGCTAAATTCAGCACCTAAGGATGTGGCAGGAGCAGGTGATTCTTTGCTCATGACAAGCGCTTTAACCTTGGCTTCCGGGGGCAATATATGGGAATCTGCACTTCTTGGTTCCCTTTCTGCTGCAATCCAGGTTGGTCGAGTTGGCAACACTCCAGTCTGCCGTGATGAACTTATCGGAGAGATTTGCGGATGAGATCAATTCTACTGGCTGCAGGCTATGGTAAAAGACTTAAGCCATTGACAGATAATACTCCAAAATGTCTGGCATTAATAAATGGAAAGCCTTTACTTCAACACTGGCTGGAAAAACTTTCCAGTATTAACTTTGGTCCTTTTTTGGTTAACACACACTATCTCAGTAAAAAGGTAAATAAATTCATTGAGCATAGCCAATTCAATGACGCGGTAACATTGTCTTATGAACCCAAGCTTTTAGGGACAGCAGGTACTCTTTTGACTAATCTGGATTTTTTTCAAAACCAGGATGGATTACTTGTACATGCTGACAATTATTGTCTGGATGATTTAAAAGAATTTGTGGCTGCACACCATAACCGTCCCTTACATTGTTCAATGACCATGATGGTTTTTCGTTCAAACATTCCTTCATCCTGTGGTATTGTTCGTCTGGACAAGCAAGGGGTAGTTCAAGAATTCTATGAAAAAAATGCTGATCCACCTGGTAATTTGGCGAATGGGGCTATATATTTATTGTCAGCACAATTATTGCAGAGGTTGCAAAATGAGTTTCAGGATGCTGAAAATTTCAGTATAGATGTTCTGCCCTATCTAAAAGGGGAAATTTTTGCCTATGAAACCTCTGATTTTTTTGTGGATATTGGGACTCCAGCAAACTATGCACTGGCAAATATTCATGCCGGCAATTAAATGTTTAGCAAAATGCCTTTATGCAAGGTGGTGATTTTTTTTATGAAAGATATCTCAATTTCATCAACTGGCAGTAATTTGACATCATGGGAAATGTTTATCAATGAATATACTCAGCGCCTCAATAAGGCTTTAGATCATTCAAGTATATCCAAAATCCCGCTGCTTTGTGAAGAACTTCTCTCTGCCTGGCATAATAACAGACAGGTATTCATTTGCGGCAACGGCGGCAGCGCCGGCAACGCCATCCATATTGCCAACGACCTGCTCTACGGCGCGGGCGTGAAGGCCGGCGCCGGGCTCAGGGTGGAGGCCTTGAGCGCGAACATGGCAGTGATCACCTGCCTGGCCAATGATCTGGGCTACGAGGACATCTATTCCGAACAGCTCCGGGTCAAGGCCAGGAAAAAAGACATGCTCATCGTCCTGTCCGGCAGCGGCAACTCGCCCAACGTGGTCAAGGCCCTGGAAACAGGCAATGCTCTTGGCATGCAGACCTTTGCCATCCTGGGCTTTTCCGGCGGCCGCTGCAAGGAACTGGCCCAGGTGCCCCTGCATTTTCCAGTGGACGACATGCAGATCGCCGAGGACATGCAGCTCATCATTGGCCATATGTGTATGCAATGGCTGTGTAATGCATTGTGCTGGGAGTAAATCAGGAAGAACTTTGACCCACTAATTTCCACTAATCTTCACTAATTTTTCATAAGAATCTGTACAGCCCAGATGGTTTTATGGCAGACATGCCAGCAGCTACCAGCCATGAGCTATGAGCTATGAGCCATCAGCTTTCAGCTTTAAACTTTGTGCTCAAAAAATTAGTGCGAATCAGTGAAAATTAGTGGTTAAAAAAGGATCTCAATGAAATCCATCGTGACCGGCGGCGCCGGGTTTATCGGCAGCCATCTTGTTGACTCCCTGTTGGCCCTGGGCCATAAAGTGGTTGTGCTGGACAATTACAGCACAGGCAGGCCGGAGAACCTGGACCATGTTCGCGGCAGGGTAGAACTCGTTGAATGCGACCTTGGCACACAAGACGATTGGCTAAGCCATTTCCAGGGTACTGACTGGGTCTTTCACCTGGCAGCCCTGGCTGATATCGTGCCCAGCATCCAGCAACCTCAAGCCTATTTCCGGGCCAATGTGGACGGGACGTTTAACGTCCTCCAGGCCAGCGTCGCCACGGGAGTGAAACGGTTCGTCTATGCCGCGTCCTCCTCCTGCTACGGCATCCCGGACAACTACCCCACGCCTGAAACAGCTGAGATTCGCCCCCAGTACCCCTATGCCCTGACCAAGCGTCTGGGCGAGGAACTGGTCCTGCACTGGGCCCAGGTTTACAAACTGTCCGCCGTTTCCCTGCGTTTCTTCAATGTTTACGGCCCAAGATCGCGCACCTCTGGCACATACGGGGCGGTTTTCGGGGTGTTCCTGGCTCAGAAACTTGCAAGCCAGCCCTTCACCATTGTTGGCGACGGAACCCAGACCAGGGACTTCACCTATGTATCAGATATTGCGGAATCGTTCCTGGCTGCGGCCAAGAGCGACCGCGTGGGAGAAGTATACAACATCGGAAGCGATGGAACTGTTTCTGTCAACCGACTGGTGGAACTGCTGGGCGGAGATCATGTCTTCATCCCCAAGCGCCCAGGAGAGCCGGACTGTACCTTTGCCGATATCACAAAGGCCAGGAACGAGCTTGGCTGGCGCCCCAAGGTGTCCATTGAACAGGGTGTTGCCAATGTATTGGAAAACATCGAGTATTGGCGCAAGGCCCCGGTATGGACGCCAAAGAGCATTGAAGAAGCTACCCAGGATTGGTTCAAGTACCTGGGGAAGAGCTGATTGGAACCACTATTGCATACTGATTTCTCATAAGAGCCTGGACAATCAGAAGGTTGTATTGCAGCAAAGCTTTGATCTTTTATCTTTGAGCTTTGAGCTTTGAGCTTTCATCTTTCATCTTTGAGCTCATAAAAATTAGTGCAGATTAGTGGTTAATAAAAGTTTCAAGTAAACATCAGTGGTTAACATCACGATGAACAAAGACAGATACAAAATAGACAGCCACAAACTGAATTACCATCCCCAAAGGGTGGCTCAGTGGTTGCAAGGACAGTGCGTCTACCCCCTCTACATGGAGATCAGTCCTGCCGGGGCATGCAACCATCGTTGCGTGTTCTGCGGGCTGGATTTCATGGGGTACAAGAAACGATTTCTTGATACCGGATTGCTGAAAGAACGTCTGACTGAGCTTGGTCGTCTGGGCCTGAAGAGCGTCATGTATGCCGGCGAGGGCGAGCCCTTTTTGCACCAGGACATGGCTGAGATCGTCCAGCATACCAGAAAATCAGGCATTGACGTGGCCCTGACCACCAATGGCACGCTCATGTCTCCGGAAATCAGTCGCGAAATCCTGGAACATACCGAATGGATCAAGATCAGCTGTAATGCCGGGACTGCTGAAACCTACTCCCGAATTCACGGGACCAGGCCGGATCATTTCGAGCGGGTTATGCACAACCTGGAACAGGCTGCTCAAATCCGAGAAAAACAGGGGGGGCGTTGCACTCTGGGTCTGCAAATTATCCTTTTGCCGGAAAATGCACAGGAAATTGAAGTCCTTGCCCGGCGCTGCCGGGATATGGGAATTGATTACCTGGTGGTCAAGCCGTATTCCCAGCATCCCCAAAGCAAAACCCAGGAATACAGGAAGATTGAGTACTCACAATATGAAGATCTGAATAATCGGCTTCAGGCCCATGCCTCGGATTCCTTCTCAGTAATCTTCAGAAAACGCACCATGCATAAATGGGATGAGCAGGACCGCGCTTACCCCTCCTGCCTGGCCCTGCCCTTCTGGTCCTACATGGATGCCGAGGGAAATATCTGGGGATGCAGTGTGTTTCTGGGGGATGAAAATTTTTGTTACGGTAATGTTTATGATCATAGTTTTGATGAAATATGGACTGGAGATCGCAGAAGGAAATTGATGAAGTGGTTTGAGAAGGATTTTGATTCAACCAAGTGCAGGGTGAACTGTAGAATGGACGAAATCAATCGGTACTTGTGGGAGTTGAAAGAACCTCCTGCGCATGCAAATTTTATATAGTTAAAATTTTTTAATCGTATAAATTGATTTAGGGAATTATATTTTAATCTTTCACATTGTACGTCTATTACACACAGAAAATTATGACTATAAACAGCACTAAATATAACAATTCAGATGGTATAATTGAGCTGAGAAAATTAAGAACTAAATATTTTAGATTAAGAGACTTCGCAAAATCATGTCGTTATGCTATTGAACTATATTCATGTTTTAAAAAAAAGTCATGCATATTAGACTTACAAGACAGATTTGACATAGTAATATCAGCAGCTTATGCTGGAAATGTTAATTTTTTGAAACATTTAAAAAATGATTTTAACTTTAATTCACAATTGCCCGGCTTTCAAGACTACATTAATGGTTTCATTGGCTATTCACACAAAAGTAAGGACTGGATGTGTTCATTCTATACTTGCGCACAAACTTACATGAAATATTTTTATGACAATATACAGATGACACCTGAATATGTTGAACATTCGAGCAATTTTTTTCCTCCAGAATCATATAATTTTTTATTAGACAGTGTAAAATTTACTGATAGCAAACCTGACAAAAAACCAACGAATCAAAATGTTATATTAATATCATGTGATATTAAACTTTTTTTAATTTTTTCTGATTTTTTTAGCCGACAGCTTAGACTAAATAATAAAAATTTGATATACTTTATAGTAATAATCAATGATTCAGCCACGATCCCTCATATAATAAGCTTTTCAGAAACACTAAAAAAGAATTACAAAAACATAGAAGTTGATTTTTCAACTACACACTACAATATGGCTTTGATGAGTAGTTTGTATAGATTTCTCAAGTGTGAAGAAATTATGGTTAAATATAACTGCAATTGCATACTTATGGATATTGACATGAATGTTGACTTTGATATTAGTCAGTATACGAATAATATTAAAAACAATTTAGCTTTTACAAGAATAGATAATGCTATTGTGCCATGGGTGAGATTTAATGCTGGCTTATCCTATTTTAGAAACAGTCGAGAATCAATAAATTTTTTAAGAATATATTCTGCTTATATTAATTATGCACTTAATAATGGTGGAAAATGGACTTTAGACCAGGCTGGCTTATTAGTCACAAAGGAATACTACCAAGAAAAATTTGGTTTTTTAAAAGTTGATGATAGCGGCTTCATGATGTCATACAAAATGTCTTCTCGCATACCGGATAATTTAAAAAAGCTAAAAGGCAGGGCAAAGCTAGAGAACTTAAAGCGTTTAAATTTAAGAAATTTTAGCTTTTAATAGCTATGTTCAATATATTTCTAATTTTTTTATCTTATTGTAAATTATTTATGAAAATATACTTATCAAGTATAGATATAAATGTATGCGTATAGGCATTGATTTTGACAACACAATAGTTTCCTATGACCGTATTTTTCATAGCGAGGCACTTTCCCAAGGCCTTATTAAGCTGACATGCCCTGCAACAAAGCTGGCAGTCGGGGTTTGTATCCGCCATAAGCATGGCGAATTAGCCTGGCAGAAGCTGCAGGGCCGGGTATACGGACCATGTATGCCCGAGGCTGAAATTATGCCGGGTTTTAAAGAATTTCTCTTTGCTGCAGCAGAGCATGGCGCCGATATTTTTGTTGTCAGCCATAAGACCAAGTATTCTCCTCATGATGACACGCAGACAAATCTGCGCCAGGCCTCCCTGGATTGGCTGCAGACCCATGGTTTGCTGGACAACAAGAACGGCCTGAGGAGCAATGGTATTTTTTTTGAATCCACCCGTGAGGACAAGGTTGTGCGGATTAATAGCCTGGGCTGCACACACTTTATTGACGACCTGGAAGAAGTTTTGCTGCACAGGGATTTGGATACAACCATCAGCAGGTTTCATTTTTTACCTGTCGACTTGGCAAAGAATACTGAAAAAGTCACGGTATGCAGAAGTTGGGAGGAAATTACCCGGTTTGTCTTTCAAGCATGACACAAATGGACATAAGGCCAGCCAAATTTGGAACAAGCTTTGCAAAATACCTGTCATGTCCGCGCAATCCATTGCAGGGGGCCGCAACAGCCAAGTCTTCAGGCTCAATCTTAGTGATGGCCAGACAGTAATTGCCAAGCACTATTTTCGCCACCCAGGTGATCCCCGCGATCGCATGTCAGTGGAGGTAAAAGCCCTTCAGCTGTTGCACGGGCATGGAATCAGAGCAGTGCCGATGATTCTGGCCGTGGACGAAGAAAACAGCGTAGCTATTTTGGAGCATATATCCGGCACCCGGGTATCCCTGGCAACACTGGATGATGCGGAGCAGGCAGTACAATTTCTTGGTTCTTTAAAAAAAATTGCTGACAGCGTACAGTATGACCTGGCAGATCCGGCATCAGAGGCATTTTTCAGCCCGGATGGCTTAATGGACAATGTGCGTTTTCGCCTGACAAGGCTATCCAATGCTCCCAATGAAAGCTCTGTTGTTGGCAGGATGCACGCGTTTTTGCATGAGCAACTCGCACCAGCCCTGGACCAGGCTGAAAACCATTGCCGGGAAAGACTGGACTTTGAGGAAAAGCTGCCCAGATCAAGGCAGACCCTGAGCCCCTCTGATTTTGGGTTTCACAATGCTCTCAGGGGCGCGGATAATCGTCTCTGGTTTCTTGATTTTGAATATTTCGGCTGGGACGATCCAGCCAAGACCCTGTGCGATATGGACCTGCATCCCCATCCATTGATGGATTTGGAACCTAAGGTCAGGGAACGGCTTTTGAAGAAATCCTTGCAAGGATTACAGCCAGGGAAATGGCTTTATGACAGGAGCATTGCCCTGTATCCAATTTTTGTTGTCAAGTGGTGCTGCATTCTGCTCAATGAATTTATCCCGGCGGATCTTGAACGCCGCAGGTTTTCCAATGCTTGTCAACCGGAAAAGAATGTGCTGCAGCGCCAGCTTCAAAAGGCTGAAAATCTATTGAACCAAAGTTGGGAAAAATATGAACGATTCCGTCGATGCCTGGCATGATCGGGCAATGCGGGCTGCACTGAACAAGCGCAGCCAGGACATGAGAAAGATCATGGTCCAAACCATGCACTGCGCCGGCCGGGGGCACCTGGCTTCAGCCTTGTCCCTGGTTGAAATCCTCTGTGTTCTCTATGATAAAGTACTGCGATATGATTCAAAAAATCCTGACTGGCCGGAGCGGGACCGCTGCATCTTATCCAAAGGACATGGTTGTCTGGCTCTTTACGCTGTTCTGGCGGACAAGGGATTTTTCCCAAAGGACGAACTGAATAAATTTTGCAGTGCTGAGGGCATCCTGGGCGGTCATCCCGAAAGAGGCAAGATACCCGGAGTGGAAGCTACCACCGGTAGCCTTGGCCACGGTCCTTCCATAGGCGTTGGCCTGGCCTTAAGCGCCAGGATGCAGGGTCGGTCTTCCAGGGTGTTTGTCATTATTGGAGACGGAGAGGCCCAGGAAGGCTCGGTCTGGGAAGCGGCCCTGTGCGCTTCCAAGCATTGCCTGGACAATTTTATTATCATCATTGATTACAACAAGCTTCAGTCCTACGGGCCTGTATCTGAAGTGTCCCCGCTGGAGCCCTTGAGCGCCAAGTGGCAAGCCTTTGGGTTTGAAGTCAGGGACGTCAATGGCCACGATCCTGATTCCCTGCTTGAGGTTATGAATGAGCTGCCCTTTTGCCCTGGCAAGCCTTCGGTCATTATCTGCCACACGGTCAAGGGCAAGGGCTTTGCCGGGACGGAAAACAATCTGGCCTGGCATCACAAGAGCAAGGTTACGGCTGAATGCGTGCAGGAACTCATGAACTCACTGGATAAGCAATGCGCAAAACCTGTTTAAACCAGATATATAAGTTGGCCGGCAAAGACCCCAGGGTGGTGTTCATGGGATCAGACCTGGGTGTTGGCAACATGGGTGAATTCCGGCGTGATTTTCCGGACCGGTTTTTTATGGAGGGGATCAGCGAGGCCAATGTTATCGGCATGGCAGCCGGAATGGCCATGGACGGATTTATTGTATATGTAAATACCATCGCCTCTTTTATTGTACGCAGGGCCCTGGATCAGGTTGTTGTGGATCTCTGCATGCATAATCTTCCCGTGCGCCTGGTGGGCAATGGCGGCGGTTTGGTCTACGCCCCCCTGGGTCCTACCCACCAGGTTATTGAAGATATTTCAGTAATGCGAAGTATTCCCAACATGACCATAGTAGCCCCGGCGGATGCGGATGAAATGGCCAGATTGATGCCGAAAACCCTGGATTGGCCTTATCCTTTGTATATTCGTCTGGCCAAAGGATACGACCCCATTGTTACCAGTGAGAAGCATGAGTTTGAGATTGGCAAAGGGGTCCCTGTACATTATGGAAAGGATGTACTGATTGTAACCACCGGAATAACCATGGGCATAGCCCTGGAAGCCAGAATGACCTTGATGGAAAAAGGTATCGATGCCGGGATTCTGCATATGCACACATTGAAGCCCTTTGATTCTAAGTTGTTGAAGGAGATGGCCACTCCGGTCCGGATCATTGTAACTGTAGAGGAGCATTCGGTCCTTGGTGGCCTGGGCGGGGCAAGCGCGGAAGTACTGGCCGAGTGGGACGGATTTGCCGGGAAACGCTTCAAGCGCTTGGGCCTGCCAGATGTGTTTCCGGAAAAATACGGATCTCAGTCAACATTGATGGCCCTTTACGGACTGAGCACAGAAAATCTTGCAGACACTGTCCTGGACATGGCAAGCAAGTAAGTAAGCAACAGAGAGAAAATACAGAACAATTTATGGCCACATACTACAGCGCTTTAAAATTTTTGCAGTTCACAGAGCATCTCAGGTCAATGATCGATGGCAGGATACTGGCTCCCGTGCATATCCGGGTCAAGCCCACAAACCGCTGCAACCATCACTGCTGGTTCTGCGCGTACAGGGCTGATCACATGACCCTTGGGGAGCAGATGAACGTCCAGGACTCCATACCACCTGAAAAAATGATGGCTCTGGCCCATGAGTTTGTGGATATGGGTGTCAGGGCTGTTACTTTTTCCGGTGGCGGAGAACCTTTGCTGTACAAGAGCCTGCCTGAGGTGATTGAAGTCCTGGCCGCGGGCAATGTGCGTGTTGCAGCCCTGACCAACGGCACCAACCTGAAAGGCCGCATGGCTGATGTATTTGCCAGGCACGGGACATGGATTCGGTTATCTCTGGATGCATGGGATGATGACAGCCATACTGAAAGCCGGGGCGCCGCGCACGGTGAGTTTACCCGCATACTGGAGCAGATCAGGGCTTTTACAGCCCGCGATACCAGGTGCGTGCTGGGGGTCAGTTTCATCATTACCCATAAAAACTTTTTATATGTTGCTGAAATATGCAAAAAATTGAAGCAGTGCGGGGTAAACCACGTCAAACTGTCAGGGGCGGTGATGAGCAATGACGCCGCCGGCAACAATGCGTATCACAGGGAAATCAAGGACGAGGTGGCTTCACAGATAGAATCGGCCCATGCCCTGGCGGATGAAGGTTTTACCATTCTCAACCACTACCATGATCTGGAAGAGCGTTTTGAGAAGAATTATTCCTTTTGCCCTTTTCTGCGCTACCTGACGGTTATCGGCGCGGACCAGAACGTGTATACCTGCCAGGATAAGGCATATACCCAGACCGGAAGGACGGGATCCATTATTGGGCAAACCTTCAAGGATTTCTGGTTTTCAGATCATAACAAAAAGTTTTTAAACAACTTTAACCCCATGATCCATTGTGGCCATCATTGCGTCAGCCACCCCAAAAACATTGCAATACATGAATACTTATCCCTGGACCAGGAGCATGGACTTTTTGTATAGATACTTGCCAGTCAGAAGTCCTCTGAAAATACCCTGGCAACATCTTGTATTAATTTATTTAAACTCTTTATCTTTGCTTTCAACTCTTAGTTTTCAGCTTTTAGCTTTTAGCTTTGAGCTTTTAGCTTTGAGCTTTGAAATTTGAAATTTCAGCTGACAGCTTTCAGCCACGAACTATGAGCCTTGAGCTTTCAGCTTCGAGCTTTTTTTACTCTGAGCTTTGAGCTTCAAGCTTTCAGCTTTGAATATACAGCACAAGGAAGCACTTTATGGGACAACTTAGAAATTTTGTAAATCCCCTGCATCAGGCCACCCAGCGCGATTACCTGGCCCGGATGAATGACGACAAAGTCCATTGCATGAACGTGGCCAAGCAGTATTGCAAGGACTACTGGGACGGGGACCGACGCCATGGATATGGAGGCTACCGCTATATTCCAGGGCGCTGGAAGCCTGTGGCCCAGGCCTTGATCCAGACTTACAGGTTGGGTCCTGGAGCAAAGGTGCTTGATGTTGGCTGCGGCAAGGGATATCTGCTTTATGAACTGATGCTTCTGCAGCCGGATCTGATTATCCGGGGATTTGATATCTCCAGTTACGGCCTGGAAAATGCCAAGGAAGAGGTCCGGCCCCATTTGTTTCAATATCAGGCCCATGACCCATATCCTTTTGGAGATAATGAGTTTGATCTGGTCATTTCACTGGGAACGCTGCATAATCTGCGCCTGTTTGAAGTAAAGTCAGCCCTCGCTGAAATTGAACGTGTAGGCAGGCAAGGATATATAATGCTGGAAAGCTACCGCAACGAACAGGAGTTGTTCAATCTTCAGTGCTGGGCATTAACTTGCGAGAGCTTTTTTGATGTTGCGGAGTGGATATGGCTGTATGAATATTTTGGCTATAAAGGCGATTATGAATTTATTTATTTTGAATAGGAAGTCAGCTTTGCGCTGCCTCAGACAATTAAGGCCACAAAATTTTTTATTTTTTTGTTGCAAATTAAGGTATGCTTTAGGATATTAGCAAATGAACTGCAGACTTTGTGGTAGGAAACACCATGACACGATTATTGACTTTGGTAAGCAGCCAATTGTTCACCATTATCTCAAGGCCAAAGATGAAAACTATAGCAGGCATGATTTTGTTCTCAATTCATGTGAAACTTGTGGTTTTATATACATTAAAAATCCAATTGACCCAGCTATATTGTATGAAAATTATTTCACTATAAGTAGTTGGAAGAATCAACCACACGTGCCAAGGCTGGTAGATGTCATTGAGATGATTTCTGGAATCAATGAAAATTCTAAAATCCTTGATATTGGATGTAATGATGGATCGTTTTTAGATTTTTTAAAAAACAGAGGCTATGTTAACGTTTTTGGAGTTGAACCTACAAAAGATTCTTACTCCAAGGCTGTTGATAAAAAATTCACTGTCTATAATAATTTTTTTGACTTTTCTTTTGCAAGTAAATGCTTAAAAAACAAAATGTTTGATCTCATAACCACCAGGCAGGTTTTGGAGCACATTTTTGATTTGGATTCATTTCTTGAAGGCGTTGAATATATTTTGAAAGATGATGGTTTGTTCGTAATTGAAATTCCAGACAGCGAATGGAATCTGGATTTACTGGACTATGCTTTATGGGAAGAGCATATCAACTATTTTACATTGAGCACTATTAACCAATTATTAAAAAAACATTCTTTTTCAATAATTCATCATGAGATTACTTTGTTTTCTGGACGTGCTTTAATATTGTATTGTGAGAAAAGAAAATCTTCTAAAACAATTTTCAAAAATTATGATCGTGACAAGTGCTTCTTGTATAAAAATAATTGGCCAGTATTCAAAGACAGTTTGCATGAGTTTGTTTCGGCAAAAAATAAACCAATTGTAGTTTATGGCTGCGGTGCTCGTTCTGCAAATTTTGTCAACTTTACAGAAATTAGCAAATATGTTTATTCGTTTGTTGACGACCAGCAAGAAAAGCAAAATTTGTTTATACCTGGTTCTGGCTTGCCCATTATGCCTTCAGATAATCTCCCAGATTCAGATTATTTTTATATGTTTGGCGTCAATACAGAAAACGAATATAAACTTTTACAAAACAAGTCACATTTAATACACGAGTACTGTTCTATTCTTCCGCCAAGTAAAAATATTCCAGGTTTTTGGAAAAGGATGGTCTATGATAGAGCTGGTTAGCTCAAACAATCAGTCTTCAGAGGTTTATCATGCACAAAGTTCAAGTAGTAAAATATCCAAGCTTGATATTGATATCTTGATTTCAAAAGCCGATGACAATGAGCAAAAAAGATCAAGGTATTGCGTGCATGAATCAATCGACGAAACGGTTCATGAGATGGTCATTGTTCATTCAAAAGGAATGTACGTGCGGCCACACAAGCACATTGAGAAATCCGAGTCCATGCTTGTTCTGGATGGATTAGTTGATTATTATACTTTTGATGACCATGGTAATGTTGTCTCTGTAGAGAAAATGGCTGGCTACTCATCACGTCATTGCTTTTACATAAGTAACAGAAATTCTGCCTATCATTCCATAATAATCCTTTCAGATTGGCTTGTATTTCTCGAAATCACTCAAGGACCATTTGCCAAAAGCGATACAATGTTTGCCCCATGGGCACCAGATGAAAGCAATCATGTCGAAATCGAGAAATTTTTAAAAAAAATTATGAGGTTCTCTTGATGGATACTTATTATATCAAAACAGAATGCAGGTTGTGTGGCAGTAAGGATTTGAGCTTGGCCTTGCATCTCAATCATAGTCCATTATGTGATGCATATATTCCGAAACCCAAGCCACAATTTTTTTACCCGCTTGATTTATTGCTTTGCAACGCTTGCAATTTTGTACAATTATCTACTGTAGTTGATCCTGAAATTATTTATCGTGATTATATCTACACTACAACCAGTTCACTAGGCCTATCAAGTCACTTCAAGCAATACGCTAACGAAGTTGTCAACTCATTAGATTTGCCACACAATTCATTTTTTGTGGATATTGGCAGTAATGATGGCACATTGCTTAAATATTTCAAGGAGTTTAGACATGAAGTTTTGGGTGTTGAGCCATCATTGCACACTGCTAAGCAGGCAACCAGCAATGGAATTTACACATTACCAGATTTTTTTGATATGCGTTTATCAAGAAGAATTGTCCATGAGTATGGAAAAGCTGATGTGATTACAATCAACAATCTATTCGCAAATGTTGACAATCTTCAGGATTTTGTTGACGCTATAGTACACCTTATGGGTGATGATGGTGTTCTAATTATTGAATCCTCATACTTGATCGATATGATTAACAATATGGTTTTTGATTTTATATATCATGAGCATTTATCTTATTTGTCTCTTTTGCCATTAATTCAATTTTTTGAAACATTTGATCTTAAGTTAATTAAAGTCGAAAATATCTCTACAAAAGGAGGTTCACTAAGATATTATTGGGCTAAAAACAGTTCTAAACGCTCAATAGATCAATCTGTAAGAATAGCAGTGAACAATGAACTTAAATTCAATTTGTCACTCGATACATTCAATGTTTATCAGCAACAGATAAACACAACAAAAGAAAAGTTCCTGGAAACTATTTCTCGCTATCCCGATCAAATTATTGCTGGTTATGGAGCATCAGCAACATCAACGACACTTATAAGTCACTTCGAGCTGAACAATGTTTTAAAATATCTTGTCGATGACAATCCCGGCAAAATCGACACCTTCAGTCCCGGCTACCACATACCTGTGCACTCGCCTGCGGTTTTAGACAGCGAACCTCCAGATAGCGTAGTTGTCCTTGCTTGGCGATTCAAGAACGCAATTATACCAAAAATAAAGAATTATAATTGCAAAATTTTTGTTCCATTGCCGGATGTTCATGTTGTTAATTAAATGTAATCAGGTTAATCTATTTTTATTACATCTCACGAAAATTTTTAATTATCTTTTACGCCACTGGACAACACCTGCATGATTAACCGTATTCCATGGTGGAGGACCACTTTCGGTGAGGAAGAAATTGAGCATGTCGCTGCATCCATGCGCAGGGAATGCGTAAGCCAGGGACCGATCACAGTTGAGTTTGAAAATCAGCTTGGAAGAGCTCTCGAAGTCAAACACGTTATAGCCACATCCAGTGGCAGTGCAGCACTGCTCATGGCCTTGATGGGCCTCGGCATAACTGTTGGAGATGAAGTCATTCTTCCCAACAGGACATGGATCGCTACTGCGCATGCTGTACATCTTTTGGGTGCAAAGGTCGTTCTTGTCGATGTCGAGCCTCATCGCCCGATAATGGATACGTCATTGATCGAAAATGCCATTACGAGCCGAACAAAAGCGATCATCCCCGTACATATGAACGGGCGTTCCGCTGACATGCAACACATTCAGACTATCGCACGCAAACATCAATTGCATGTTGTCGAGGACGCGGCCCAGGCCTTTGGCTCACGAAATGGAGATGGGTACCTGGGAACACAGTCGGATATTGGATGTTTTTCGCTTTCGGTGGCCAAAACAATCGCGACGGGCCAGGGAGGTTTTTGCGTAACCCAGAACCCGGATATAGCGCAAAGGCTGCGTGCCATTCGGACCCATGGCGTTGAAAACGTAACGGCCCCTAATCAGTGGACTATGCCCGGATTCAACTTCCGTTTTACTGATGTGCTTGCTTCCATCGGTATTGAACAATTGAAGCGATTGCCAGAAAAAATTGAGCGGCTGCTTACTATTTATGCCATGTATGAAGAAGGTTTGAAAAGAAGTTGTTTTCAGATCATTCCTGTAAATATTGATGCTGGTGAAATACCAGTCTACAACGAATTCCTTGTCAACGACCGACAATTTTGGATCAAGAAGCTTGATAAACAAGGCATTGAGACCCGTCCATTTTATCCAGACATCAACACTGCTCATTATTTCAACACAAGTCATTCAAAATTTAAAAATTCGAAAAATTTTTCAAACAATGGCATATATCTTCCTTCAGGTCCGTCCCAACAAGATGACAATATTGAGATGGTTTTAAAATGCATAAAAACAACAAGCTCGCAGTAATTGGTTTTGAAGAAGGACTTGCTGGTCAGGTATCAGGTTGGGTTGAAGAATCTCTTGGATATGATATTGTTCTATATATTAATCCTTCAGATACCCCTCTAAACATTGATCCAGTCACTGCGAAGAAACGTCCGGCAAGTCAATTTGATGTTCCAAAATCCAATTCATATAAAAATAAAAAATTGATTAATAAAAGTGACTTTGCACCCTTCATTATAACTAATAATATACACAATGTATTGATAGCTATTTCAGATAATCATAAAAGAAAAAGTATATTTGAATATTTGTGTTTATTCAAAGAAATTAGCATTATAAGCTGTATACACCCAAGAGCAGTAGTTATGCATGAAGCAATAATCGGATCAGGAGTTATTATAGAACCTTTGTGTTACATTGGCTATCGCGCTGAAATTAATAATTGTGTTCATATGCGAGCAGGATCTCACGTTGAACACCATACAGTTATAGAGAGCTATGTAACAATTGGTCCAAAATCAACAATTGCAGGAAATTCTCATGTAAAAAGTTTTTCAACACTTCACACAAATTGCACAATAATAAATAGGATAACTGTTGAAGAAAATAATATTATTGGAGCTGGAGCTGCTGTCATAAATAATATTAGCGAGAGAGACAGCATGTTTGTCGGAGTTCCAGCAAAATTAATAAAAGCTTAAATTTTTGCTCACGCTAGGCAGACAGGCATTGAAGCCGCCGTCACTACAAAATTAGGATAGTTTTTTTGTAGGTGTTGTTGATATTCCGTATCTACCATGGGAAACTCTTGCCTAACAATTTATGGTTCCAGGATGGTGTGTGAGAGGTATACAGGAAATTAGTTTAATTCATCAGGATTCACAATAAATAATTGCTTTTAAGTGTATTACCCACAACAAGTACAAATTGTTCTTCGACGTTGACTATTGTGGGGACGGATGGGGCTTCCTCCGGCGAGAGCTCCGAACCGAGGTTGCGCACCTTGCCAGAATGTTACTTCATTTCCACATCAAACCTCGAAAAGCCAATTTAGTGTTATAACATTTTTGCATCCTTAACTTGTAGATAGCCTATCCGTTGTCCCACTCCATCTGCCTTTTGTATAAATCTAATCCAGCAAATATGAATTAGCTTTAAGAAATTCCGTTCCTATGCGGGAGTTGAATGCCTTATAGCCGAACTTGTCATATTTTTTAAATAATGACAGCATCATGTCGTGCAGATTTGCTTCTTCCGGGGTATCCTTCCATTCGCCTTTAGCTCGTTTCCACGCCTCCAGTACTGCGTATTTGATTTCCTCTTGAGTGTTGTTGACAATATCTATTCCAGCATGCTTATACTGCACACTTCGAGTAAACCATGCGGCACCTGTTTCTAACTGTTCTTTATAGGTCAGATAATTATGGCCATTGGACAGGCGACATTTTTTGTGTATGCAAAAGTATTTTATGCCCCAAGGGATATACCCTGCTGGGATCAAGTTGATATAACAGACTGGCTTATTGAAAATAACCGGGATAGCATCTATCCCCGAGCTTACAGACACAAACATCTCACAATTCGCAGACAAATAAACATCCATAAATTCATCTCGAAAATTCGAAGCATAATCAATAATCTCTGGCCTTCCCCCGTCCAGTCGTTCTTCCACAATATGCCCCATGCGCAGGCAGTAGATTCCCATATCCGCCAGGGCGTGCATGGCTGGCAGGTAGTCATGAATGGGCATGTTGCGGTAGTCGTGGTAGCTGCAGTCTAAGTCAGGAATTTGTTTTTTTAAATATGCTGAATCGCGTCCCAGGAAGCAGACATAAGGCTCACCGGGTGGAATTCCCATTTTTTCCAGGTGAGGCTTGGCCCGCTCATGATCTACTTTGGTAAACTCAAGGGTAGGTGGAGTTTTTGCTAACAGACCGTGAAGATCTTTACCTCTGTTATTCCTCGGATCATTACTTGTAGTAATATCTAAGGCTAATTCTCCCAAGGCTTGTGATTTCTTACAAAAAGAAAAGCATACCTGGGCAAGAGGGGAAAAATTTAAAACCCGGGTCCACATTTCAAGCATAAACTTATTGCAAATTTTTTGATCTGTAAAACAGATGAAAATTGCATTATTTTTATTGAATAAATATTTATGTTCCTGAATCATAATTTCTGTATTTAAACATAAATGACCTATTCTATCAGTACGTAATTTAACGAATCTGACCGGAGTGAAGTTTTCCAGCAACACTGCTTTGGCAATTATATCAACCAAGAGTTTGTTAGCATTGGGATTGCGCTGCGCAAAAACTTTTTCGACATTTCGAAAATCATTCAGGAAATGCTCTCTAACAGTTTGGACGGCTGCTTTTTTATTATACTTGACCACTTGAAAGCAGGTAAGGCAGGCTATAGAATCCTGTTGTGAAAAGTCGCTTTGGGCACTTATTGGGAATTGTTTTTTACATTGGGGACAGGTAATTTTAATGATCAGATTTTCTTTGGAGCTTGAATTCCAGTCTATACAGGCTTTCCGGGGGGGCAATGCTGATTTTGTTGGCTTTATCCCATGATAAAGCTGAAAATAACTTATGGGCCAATGTGACAAACCATTGGACTGCCCTTTCCACTTCCTGTATGCGATTTTGTAATTTTCTGGGAGACTTGAGCTGGATTCAAGAGTATTCTCAATAATTGAACTCGCAAGTTTTTCCTTACCGCATAAGGCTATAACTCCGGCCTTCCATATTTTTTCCTCAGAAGATGAGTCTTCTAAACCCTGTAGTGCAATTGATAGATTTTCTTTAGCTGGCCTGCCATACAAGTTTAATGATTGTAAATTATTAGAAGAAGACAGATTACTCATTGTTTTTCCCCATAAAGCATTCTGTGCAAAATAAGTCCATTTCGCTGTCAATATCCTGGGATCTATCCTGTGGCATTAAGTAGCCAAGTGTATCTGATGTATAAAAAGATCTGTTCTGCTGCAGATAATCTGCCTCAGCAACGAATAAAGCTCCATTAGGCATATAAGCCTTGGGCAAATTTTGTCTTCTTGAAATAATATCCTTATTATCCATAAGTTTATGTATATGGTAATTATTATCCATGGAAAACATCCAGTAGGGGGTTTTTTTTACTTCTGATACTGAAACGCAGACAAATGCTTTTTGTTTAATGAAAAATTCGAGGCATTCATCAATATCTTCCACTTTACGAAGTGGTGATGTAGGCTGAAGCATCACCACTATATCATATCCTGGAAGCTTCTGCAGAGCATGTATGATAGGATCAACCCCCGGGGTTTCATCTGCAGCGAGATCTGTGGGTCTGACAAACGGCACATCGCACCCAAAAGACTTGGCTATGCTGATAATTTCTTGATCTTCTGATGAAAGAACCAGTCGATCGATGTATTTTGATTTTTTTGCTTCTTCAATTGTCCAGGCAATAAGGGGTTTTCCTGCCAGCAGCCTGATATTCTTCCCTGGAACTCCCTTGGATCCACCCCTGGCCGGAATGACAGAGAGTATTTTTTTACCTTGGATCATGAATTTAACCTGAATGTTTCAGGTTTAATCGAGCAGCGCTTGCCTTTTCCAGGTCATCAGGCCTGCCCACATCCAGCCATGGCTCATGCATGGGAAAAACAACGCATCGCTTGCCTTGCTCCTGCGCCTGCAGGAATAAATGCGGCATATCGCAGTGCTGATCTGATTCCAAAAGATCCAGTATTTCCGGCTCAAGGACATATATGCCGGCATTTACTCTGGAGCTGACAGTGGGTTTTTCCTCAAAACCAGTTATATCAAAGCCATTGGTATGCACAACCCCGAATGGATTTTGCCATTCGTGCAGGCGCACGGCCATGGTTGCGGCTGCGTTTTGACGCTGATGAAATTCGAGCAGTTCTCCGTAGTCAATATCTGTCAAGACATCACCATTGGAAACCACAAAACACTCCTGAGGCCTGGGCTTCAAAAGGCTCAAAGCACCAGCTGTGCCCAAGGGAGTGTCCTCGCGCAGATACTCAATGTTTATGCCAAGGTCTTTTCCGCTGCCAAAATATTCTTCAATCATATGGCCAAGGTAATGGGTAGTAATGACAAAATTTTTATATCCTTGAGAAAGCGCCCGAAGGATAATATGTTCAAGCATGGGTTTGCCGTCTACCGGCAAAAGTGGTTTGGGGCAATTTTCAGTGTGGGGGCGAAGCCTGGCACCTTGTCCTCCTGCCATGATGACCATAAAGTTGCTTCTGGAAGCCGGCTTCATCAGTTCATTAAGCAGGTGCAGACCTACAGGCTTGCGATTTTCATCAATAATAGGCAGTTGGCGGACAGTGTTGACCTGCATCATTTTCAGGACTGTTATTCTGTCCAGATTAGGCGGCACTACCAGGGGAGATCTGTTCACAACGTGGGTGATGGAATCACTGAGCTTAAGACCATTTAACAGGCCACGCCGAATATCGCCATCTGTTATTGTACCTTGGAAAGCTCCATCTGGACCAACAACCATGGCTATCTGTAAGGCAGAAGTATCCAGATTGCTTATGGCCTGCTCCAGATTGGCATCAGATGTAAGTAGGGTTTTTTTCCAGTTCATTGATTTTTTAGCTGATGAGCTCTTTAGCTGTTAAGTTGATGAGTTGTTGAGCTGATGAGTTTATGAGCTTATGAGCTAATTCGCTAATTTTTAATTGAATTAATAAGTGAATTCAGCATCTTTGCTATTTCTTCAGCCAAAACTTTGATTCCTTGTAAATCCTTATGAGTAATCCAGCCAAGGCGCTGGAGTATTATCAGCAAGGTAATGGTTTCAAAAAGAGACCCTCTGGCTATGTAAAGAAAATGAACGAATTCCTTCTGAGAATAACGGCCCTTACCCTCAGCAATATTCATAGCCGGGCTGGTAGCTGCGCTCTCGAGCTGTTCTATAAGGCGATAATGTTTACGAGGTGCGTCAAATGAATCTATTGTCTTTATTACGACTTCAGCAAAATCTACCGCTTTCTGCCATACTTTCAGATCTTCAAACGCAAACATGCTTTGTGTGTCATTCATTTGCAGGTTCCTTAGATGATTAGCTCATGAGCTGTTAAGTTGATGAGTTGTTGAGTTGTTGAGTTCATGAACTTACGAGCTTACGAGCTTATGAGCTAATAAGATCAACAGCTTCTCAAATCATAAAATTCTTTTTTCATTATACCTGATAAGTCAGTTTTATTAAGCACATCCAAGATATTTCGAGCCGTGCCCTCCTGCTCATAGGGGTTGATCATATTCTGCAGCGATTCATGAAATTCCGCTGATATAGCCTTGAGCAAAGCCTTTTGTATAGGTTCTCTTAATGGCTCACAATCTATCACGCTCTCAGCCCTTACCCTGCCTTTTTGCCGGTCACCAATATTTACTGTAGGTACTCTGAAGCTTGGCGTTTCGATAATTCCGCTGGAGGAATTGCCTACAACTGCTGAAGCATATTTCATACCACTTAAGTACCTAAGCTGGCCCATGGAAGTGAACGCTGTGGAATTAACAGAATTTTCTCCCACATACTGATCAATCATCTGATTGATTATTCGGCCATCAGTATCAGCATTGGCTTTGGTGAATATGAGCTTGATGTCGGAACTTTGACTGGTTTTGAACTCATCAAGTGCAGCCAGAAGGGCGCTGAATTGTTCCCGGGCAGTGGCGTTTTCCAGGGTTACCGGGTGAAAGGTGACCAGAAAATACGGTACATCCAAGTCAAACCTAATATCTTCTGCCAGCTCTTCTTTGCTGAGTAGTGGTAAGTTACGGATGTTTTCAATTCCGAGGGCTCCGACATTGAATACCCGGTCCGGATGCTCGCCAAGCTGTATAACTCTTTGGCGATATTCCTCAGTACTGGTAAAATGCAGGTGGCCCATCTTGGTTATGGAATGGCG
The DNA here is from genome assembly GCF_000934755.1 of Desulfonatronovibrio magnus. Classification (NCBI taxonomy): domain Bacteria; kingdom Pseudomonadati; phylum Thermodesulfobacteriota; class Desulfovibrionia; order Desulfovibrionales; family Desulfonatronovibrionaceae; genus Desulfonatronovibrio; species Desulfonatronovibrio magnus. The sequence goes on along the minus strand of NZ_JYNP01000045.1, from coordinate 7,253 downwards.
AAAGGCCTCATCCACTGCGCCCATGGTAATTTCTCCACCGTGGATATGGGCTATAGGAATTCTGGCATTAAGGCAGGCGCAGGCCATGGCCAGACATTCGAAACGGTCACCCAGGATTATGGCGATATCCGGCGTAAGCCTGGCCAGTGCATCGGCAAAGCCGATCAGTCCCAGCCCCATGGACTTGGATATGCCAGCCGGAGTATCTGCGCTTAGCAGGATTTCCACCTTCTCATCTATGACAAAACCGTCGTTTTCAATAACCCTGTAGGTCATCCCAAACTCAGGGGAGAGGTGCATGCCGGTGACGAGAAGTTGCAGACGCAAGGAATCATCCTTGACAATCTCATCCATCAAAGGCTTGAGCAGGCCGTACTCAGCCCGTGTACCGGTAAACACGCAAATTTTTCTCATGATTTAATTTTTCCCACGAATTTTCACGATTTGTTTCGATACGCGAAAAATTTTTTCACTAGTGCTGGTCCGGAGCCAGTTTTTCTGTTACACAATGTGATGGGATATTTAAAAAACACGAATACTCTGCCAAATTGGTCTTATTCATCTAACAAACCTTCAATAAACTTGGCGATTTCCTTACTATTGACATCTACCTTGGCACTTTTTGCGTAGGTAAATAATAAATATACCTTTTTGCAGCCTTCTTGCCAAAAGTAAATTGTACGAAAGCCTCCACTTTTTCCTTTCTTTGCATCTGTGCTTGCAGTTCTGACCTTCCAGACTTTGTTGTTCCAACCTGGAATAGAGGCTCCAGTAGTAGGGTCCACCTCTAAAGCCTGAATAGTATGCAATAGGTCATTTTTTATTGAGGGGTACTTCCTGGCCAACTTTTTAATGGATTTCTGAGAGGTTGGAGTAAGATATACTTCATAGTTCATTCCAAACATCCTTCCATGGACTGGCTTTGCCCATATTAATATCTTCCGTTCCCTTTTTTACCAACCTTTTGAACTCATGCGACTGATAAAAGTCGTGATCTTCAGATTGATCATCAGCATTGTGAAGTATTTTGAGTATTTTTTTAAAGCTTTCGATGGGAAGGATAACCGCAGTAGCTTTTCCATTTTCATCGACAACGTATTTTTCACCAATTGAAGTGTTCATTCAGGTCACTCCTTTTCTAAAGATTTTACAAGGGAATTTTAATCACCTCGCGAAAGAATCGTTCTTCATTAGCGTAATTTGATGCTGATTTGTGGGCAATTCATTTTTTCTCCCACGAATTTTCTCGAATCTGCACGAATTATTCCGCTTTGCGGATGAAGAAAATTTTCTTATTCGTGATGATTAGTGCAGATTTGTGGGCAATTCTTTTTTTTCTCCCACGAATCTTCTCGAATTGACACAAATCTTATTGCTTCGCAAAAAACTCTTCTTATTTGTGCAGATTAGTGGGTAGTTCTCTTATATTATCATCCGCTTCCACTCAAGCCCATCCTCATGCCCAAAATTGATCAACACCCCAACAGACTTTCTCGCACCATGAAGGTAATTCAATAATTGGGATTGGAACGTCTTATTCAATCGTTCAACCGCCTTCAGTTCTACGATGATTTCATCAAAACAGACAAGGTCAGCGATATACTCCCTACTTAACTTTCTTTCCTTGTAAAATATCGGGATCAAAGATTGTGCTTTATAAGGGATGCCCCTCGCATCCAGTTCTATTTCCATGGCTTCCTGGTAAATCGGCTCAAGAAATCCGGGGCCAAGGACATTATATACCTCCATGGCAACACCAATAATTTGATATACTTCATCCTTGAATTTCATAAGAATTTTCCCACTAATCTGCACGAATCTGCACGAATTTTTTCGCTACGCGGATAAGAACTCTTTTATTTGTGTAGATTCGTGCTGATTTGTGGGCAGTCCTTTTCTTTTTCTCCCACGAATTTTCACGAATCTGCACGAATTATTCCGCTTTGCGGATGAAGAAACTTTTCTTATTCGTGATGATTAATGCTGATTTGTGGGCAGTCCTTTTCTTTTTCTCCCACGAATCTTCTCGAATTGACACGGATCTTATTGCTTCGCAATAAAAACCTTCTTATTCGTGATGATTAGTGCAGATTAGTGGGTAGTCTTTTCTTCAGATTAAATCATCTACCATGTAATCTTTGTGGGCGGTTTGGCCGATCACCTCATCCCAGCGCATGGGCGGGATTCCGGTTCCAGGTCTTTTTACTGTCAGGTTCTCTTCGGTAAAGACCTCTCCCTTTTTTATGGAACAGGCGGCAACAATGCTCTTTCTGACAATAGGCTTGTTCTTCATTTCGCTGGGACTGGGCCGCTTTATACCATCCCCCATGGCCTGCTCAATATTTCTGATGGCTTTAACCATTGCCTTCAGTTCACTCGGTTCCAGGCTGGCCTTGTGATCCGGGCCTTCCATGTTCCGATCCAGGGTGAAATGCTTTTCAATGACTGTCGCGCCTAAGGCTACAGCAGCTATAGGCACTTCTATGCCCTGGGTGTGATCTGAATAGCCTACTTTGATTCCTGGGAAGGCAGCCTTGATGGTCTGCATGGCCCGCAGATTCACATCCTGCATGGGAGTGGGGTATTCGGTATTACAGTGCAGGACAGTGATGTTCTTCCGGTTTGTACCGGCTTCTTCCAATACCTGCAAGGAGTCTTCAATCTCGCCCAGATCTGCCATGCCTGTAGACAGTATAATTTCTTGGCCCAGAGAACCTATCCTGCGCAAATAGGGCAGGTTGGTTATCTCGCCGGAGGGGATTTTCCAGACGTTTTGTCCCAGCCCGGCCAGCAGGTCGATGCTGTCATGGTCAAAGGCAGTGGATAGAAATGCTATGTTCTTGTCTTTGCAAAGCCGAATCAAAGCTTTATGATCTTCAGCAGACAGTTCTAGATTTTGCAGCATCTCATACTGACTCTGGTTTATGCTTGTAGCCTTTTGCTGATACTCAGCTTTTTCAGCACCTCTGGTAACCAGTTTGGCAGCCTTGAAGGTCTGAAATTTGACCATGTCAGCGCCTGCCTCAGCTGCTGCATCAATTAAGAGCTTCGCTGTATCCAGAGAGCCGTTATGATTTACTCCGGCTTCGGCGATTATTACTGTCTTAATGCTCATGTTAAAATCCGAGCGTTTCCTGGTTGATCCTTTCTGACACTGATCCCCATGCCAACCAGGCAATTTTCACCCAGGGATATGCCTTCTTTAATCCGGCAGCCGCTACCTAAAAAACTGCCCGAGCCAATCCGAGCTTCTCCATTTACAATTACACCAGTGGATATATGACAATGATCTTCAATAACAGCATCATGTTCCACCAAAGCCTTGGAGTTGATGATGCAATTGTTGCCCACTGTGGCTCCGGCATTTATCAGGGCGTGGTGCATGACAATTGTGCCTTGACCGATTCTGGCGTGAGGGGAAACATAGGCCAGGGGCGAAACAATCGTCGGCAGTACAAAGCCAATCTCCAGCAGTCTGTCAAAAAGCCTGATGCGCACATCCGGTGTCTTGATCTGCCCCACTGTGACCAGGGCGTATTGGAATTTCTTGCGCAGCTCGGGCAGATCATCATCCGTGCCTATCACAGGATATCCCAGCACTTCAGCCTTGCCTGAACCGTGCTCTGCGCTTCCCGCCTCCCTCTTACCGCTTTCCGCATCTCCGGATTTGTCCACAATCCCAGCTATCCTGAACCTGCCTTCCTGCTCAATGACGTCAATACAGGAGCTACAGTGGCCTCCAGCGCCGATTAATATTATCTCTTTATTGCTCAAAACTGTCTCTTTGCTCATATACATAATCCAGGACTGCTGGGGATATTAATGATTCTTGTTTCCAAATCCTCTGCTGTACTTAAGTCTGCTTTGGCGCAGTTTTTAAACATGGGCAGTTTGTGCATAAGGGTCCAGGCAGGCCTGGTCATGTATCCTGCCCTGTTGGTGCTTTCGAGAATATCGTCTCTTGAATGCGAGCTTTGTTTATCAAGTATAATTGTGTTCAGCCAGTAATTGCTTTTGGAATTTTTTGGTTCTTTAAAAAATGAAACGCCGGGAATGCTTTCGAGAGCCTGTTCATATTTACTGGCCAGTTCCCTTTTCTTGTTGATAAACTCAGGCAGCTGCTCCATCTGGGCGCAGCCCAGTGCCGCGTTCAGGTTGGGAAGGCGATAATTGTATCCAATCCGGTCATGAAAGTACTCCCATTTATGTGGACGTTTGGCCGTGGTGGTCAAATACTTGGCCTGATCAGCAAGGTCTTCATCATTGGTGATGATAGCCCCTCCACCGCCAGTGGTGATGGTCTTGTTGCCGTTGAAGCTGAGTACCCCAAGCCTGCCAAAATTGCCAGTATGAATTCCTTTATAGAAACTGCCCAATGACTCGGCAGCGTCTTCCACTACAGGGATATTGTACTCATGACAAATATCTACGATCTCATCAATCCTGCAGGGATGGCCAAAAGTGTGCATGGGAAGGATAGCGGATATTCTTCGACCGCTTTGCTTGTTGAAAGGCTGTGGTTGATTCGGGGAGCGGGAAGCGGAAAGCGGAAAGCGTGAAGAATGCGGATGCAAGGTATCGGATTCTTCCCTGAGCTCAACATTTTCCCGCAGCCAGGCTTGCAAAGCTTCCGGACTCATGCCCAGGATATCCTGGTCAATATCAACAAATACAGGCGTGGCTCCGAGATAGGAAATTGCATTGCAAGTGGCTACGAATGTCAACGGCTGGATAATGACTTCATCCCCTGGCCTAACCCCGGCCAAAAGAAGTGACATGTGCAGGGCAGCCGTGCCATTGACTACAGCTACGGCTCTTTTCGCGCCTGTATATTCCGCAAGCATGTCTTCAAAGCGGTCAACAAATTTGCCCACAGAGGAAACAAATGAACTGTCCAGGCATTCCTTGAGGTATTCCCATTCGTTTCCCTTGAAGCAGGGCTCATGAAGAGGTTTGGAGCCATCTCCAAGTACCTGAGCAAGGGCCTGGCAAATATTATCACTTAGTGCTTTGTCTTTTGTACGCATAATTATAAGTTTCAAGAAAGATTTCGCTTCTAGGCCGCAATTTTTTCTGAGTTAGAGGTTCTTTTTTTGTTCAGGGTGACTCCTGAAGTCCTGTCATAAAAAACAAGAAACTTTGACAGGATTAACAGGATTTGCAGGATAAGCAATCAGCGGCCCAGTTGAAATGCGCTTCGCTTTAGACTTCGTCTATTTCACAAGGCAAGCCGGAAGCCACAGATTGCATTAGCCATCGCCAAAGGCGAGTGATAGCCTTTTGTCCTGGCTTCCGGCCAGGAAAAATATTCTTTCTTATCAGGCTCTTAATCCTGTTAATCCTGTCAAAAAAGCTCTTTTCTTTAGTTATATGTTAGATTGTGTGCATATGTCAGACATTGTAGATATCAGCCTTGTATTTTGCCTGGTTTTCCGGCTTTGTGATCCATTCTATGGTTTTCTCAAGCCCCTGCCTGATGGAATGGGCAGGCCTGAACCCGGTCAATTGTTCAATCTTTGTGTTATCGCACCACAGCCTGAAAACTTCTGATTTTTCCGGCCTGATGCGCTGCTCGTCGGTAATAAAACGCACGTCACTGCCCATGATTTCCTTGATCAGATTCAGCACGTCTCCCACGCTTATCTCGAAATTTGAGCCGATATTTACGACCTGCCCGACAGCCTGATCACATCTGGCCAGCTCCAGAAATCCCTGGCAGGTATCCGTCACATAGTTGAAGTCCCGTGTGGGGGTGACATCGCCAAGCTGAATTTCTTTTTTGCCGCTGGCAATCTGGGTGATGATGGTAGGAATTACTGCTCTGGCGCTTTGCCTGGGGCCGTAAGTGTTGAAAGGCCTGGCCACGACCACGGGCAGGTTGAAGGCGTTGTAAAAACTCATGGCCATCATGTCAGCGGCGATCTTGGTGGCGCTGTACGGGCTTTGGGGCTGAAGCGGGTGGTTCTCGTCAATGGGCACATACTGGGCCGTGCCGTACACCTCGCTGGTGGAAGTGTGAATGATCTTCTTGCACCCGTTTTCCAGGGCCGCCTGGCAGATGTTCAACGTGCCCTTGATATTGGTGTCTACATAGCTGTCCGGGGCGATGTAGGAGTAGGGTATGGCAATGAGCGCGGCCAGATGAAAAATAATGTCAACGTCTTTGGTGATGTGCTTGCAGTAATGCGGATCACGCACGTCCCCGGTCAGGACTTCTATCTTATCCAGGCAGTCCACATCCTCGAGCCACCCCCAGCTGTTGAAGGAATTGTACTGGCTTAAGGCTTTGACTGTATAGCCTGATCTGACCAGCAGTTCAGTCAGATGGGAACCGATAAAACCGTCCGCGCCAGTGACGAGTATTTTTTTATCTGCTATCATAACACCCTTATGGTTCCTTATTCATTATAGCTTATCTCTTCATTGTTCAACTACATCCTTTGTGACTGGAGATTCAGGATCTAATCTATTTTGGATATAGGCTCAATGCGTTATGGAAGACCGGTTCGGTGTTTGAAGTCAATAATCACACTCCCGGCATGACCCATTCAAAATCCTTTGCTCATACTGACAAGACCATGGTATGATCACCATTTATCACTTGTTCCCAGGCAATATCTCTTAATTACACCAAGGCCGGTAAAACTCTTCCCATAAAATTCAATTAGAATCTCACCCGACTTCAACAAAAAAAATTATCCCTCAAACGGGCCCAGTAAAATCTCTTTCCCTCTTCCGCCGAGGCCATATACATCCTTAGCAATAAATCAATTTTTTACTTATTTTACGTGCCACGTGATTCAGGTAAAAAAGCCATTTTTTACCTCTTTTACGTAATACGTGATGTGAGTAAAAATTCTGAAACAACCCTTGGGCGGCATTTTGACTATTGATGATTTCAGCTATTTGTATTGAATGATCAGGCCTCTGGAATGCAATTAATGCCCATATGAGGCTTTTGGAAGTATTTAAGCAAAAGATGTGCCGAATAACAGATGGAATGAGTTAATGCGGGTGATATTCGGCGAATTTCTGACCTTACCAGGCCATTGCCCGGAAGTTGTCAGAAATCAATCACCATCATCTGGCGGTATCATTCCCTTTTTTTACTTATTTTACGTGCCACGTGATTTGAGTAAAAATGGGTTGTTTATTCAGCACTCAATATTTTTGGCCGCCGTAGGACTGATGATGAAATCCTGACTATATTCAATGATCATGAAGCAAGTCGGCCAATTAATGATCAAAAGATT
>NZ_JYNP01000040.1 GCF_000934755.1 Desulfonatronovibrio magnus | reverse complement strand
GCCTTAAGGCATTTAAGAGATGTTCCGGCAGCGACCTACTTTCCCAGGGGTAGCCCCCAAGTATCATCGGCGCTGGAGGGCTTAACTTCCGAGTTCGAAATGGAGTCGGGTGTGACCCCTCCGCCATGGCCACCGAAACAAAATGTATAGTTAATAAGGGTAAGTTTTTTAATAGTTAGGTTAAGACTCACGGACTATTAGTACCGGTTAGCTGAACATGTCGCCATGCTTACACTTCCGGCCTATCTACCTGGTAGTCTTCCAGGGTCCTTCAGTCACATCCGAAGATATGAAGGGAGACCTTATCTTGAGGCTGGCTTCCCGCTTAGATGCTTTCAGCGGTTATCCGTACCGATCATAGCTACCCTGCTGTGCCGCTGGCGCGACAACAGGCCCACTAGAGGATCGTCCATCCCGGTCCTCTCGTACTAGGAACAGACCCTCTCAAGTCTCCTACGCCCACAGAAGATAGGGACCAAACTGTCTCACGACGTTTTAAACCCAGCTCGCGTACCACTTTAAACGGCGAACAGCCGTACCCTTGGGACCTGCTCCAGCCCCAGGATGTGATGAGCCGACATCGAGGTGCCAAACCGCGTCGTCGATGTGAACTCTTGGACGCGATCAGCCTGTTATCCCCGGCGTACCTTTTATCCGATGAGCGATGGCCCTTCCATGCGGAACCACCGGATCACTAAGACCAACTTTCGTTCCTGTTCGAGATGTCTCTCTCACAGTCAAGCTCCCTTATGCCTTTGCACTCAACGGCTGGTTTCCAATCAGCCTGAGGGAACCTTTGCACGCCTCCGTTACTCTTTAGGAGGCGACCGCCCCAGTCAAACTACCCGCCAGACAATGTCTCCCGCCTGGCTTCACAGGTCGGGATTAGAACTCTAGAATACAAAGGGTGGTATTTCAAGGATGGCTCCACAATCACTAGCGTGACTGCTTCAAAGCCTCCCACCTATCCTACACATCATAGCCCAAAGTCCAATGTCAAGCTGTAGTAAAGGTGCACAGGGTCTTTCCGTCTTTCTGCGGGTACTCGGCATCTTCACCGAGATTTCAATTTCACTGAGTCTCTAGCCGAGACAGTGCGGCGATCGTTACACCATTCGTGCAGGTCGGAACTTACCCGACAAGGAATTTCGCTACCTTAGGACCGTTATAGTTACGGCCGCCGTTTACCGGGGCTTCGGTTCAATGCTTCGGATTGCTCCTAACATCTCCCCTTAACCTTCCGGCACCGGGCAGGTGTCAGTCCCTATACGTCGTCTTGCGACTTCGCAGAGACCTGTGTTTTTAGTAAACAGTCGCCACCGCCATTTCGCTGCGACTTCCCCTGGCTCATAAAGTAAATTCAATCACCAAAAGAAGCACCCCTTCTCCCGAAGTTACGGGGTCATTTTGCCGAGTTCCTTAGCTAGAGTTATCTCAAGCGCCTTGGGATTCTCTCCCCACCCTCCTGTGTTGGTTTGCGGTACGGTCCACTAATTGATCTCGCTTAGAGGCTTTTCTTGGCAGCATGGGATTAGTCACTTCCGTCTATAAAGACTCGTCATCACCTCTTGGCCTTAACGAAGATCCGGATTTGCCTGAATCTTCAGCCTACTGGCTTGAACCGGGATGTCCAACACCCGGATGACCTACCCTCCTGCGTCCCCCCATCACTCAAACGATCAATCAGCAGGTACAGGAATATTAACCTGTTTCCCATCGACTACGCTTTTCAGCCTCGCCTTAGGGGCCGACTAACCCTGGGCAGATTAGCTTTACCCAGGAAACCTCGGGTTTACGGCGAACGGGTTTCTCACCCGTTTTATCGTTACTCATGCCAGCATAATCACTTCTCTTAAGTCCAACAGACCTTACGATCTGCCTTCTTCCCATTAGAGAACGCTCCCCTACCGCGCCATGTAAACATGGCACCCGTGGCTTCGGTAATGTGCTTGAGCCCCGGTACATTTTCAGCGCAGAACCACTAGACCAGTGAGCTATTACGCTTTCTTTAAAGGATGGCTGCTTCTAAGCCAACCTCCTGGCTGTCTGAGTAGTCCCACCTCTTTTCCCACTTAGCACATATTTAGGGACCTTAGCCGACGGTCTGGGCTGTTTCCCTTTCGACCACGGACCTTCTCACCCGTAGTCTGACTCCCGGACTTTAAACTTACGGCATTCGGAGTTTGATAGGGTTTGGTAACCTGGTGGGGCCCCTAGCCCTTTCAGTGCTCTACCTCCGCAAGTGAACATCCGAGGCTATACCTCAATATATTTCGGGGAGAACCAGCTATCACCGAGTTTGATTGGCCTTTCACCCCTATCCACAGGTCATCCAAAAAGTTTTCAACCTTTACTGGTTCGGGCCTCCACTTGGTTTTACCCAAGCTTCACCCTGCCCATGGATAGCTCACTCGGCTTCGGGTCTAATCCAAAGTACTTATCGCCCTGTTCAGACTCGCTTTCGCTACGGCTACACCTCCACGGCTTAACCTCGCACTTTAAATTAACTCACTGGCTCATTATGCAAAAGGCACGCTCTCACCCGTCCGAAAACAGGCTCGAACTGCTTGTAGGCAATTGGTTTCAGGTTCTAATTTCACTCCCCTAACAGGGGTTCTTTTCACCTTTCCCTCACGGTACTAGTTCGCTATCGGTCGCCAAGGAGTATTTAGCCTTGGAAGATGGTCCTCCCAGATTCCCACGGGGTTTCACGTGCCCCGTGGTACTCAGGTACCTCTTAGCGTCACTTTCGATTTCGAGTACAGGGCTTTCACCTTCTATGGCTTACCTATCCCAGATAATTCCTCTATCTACTAATGAATCACTATATTGAGGCCCTACAACCCCCCGCACTTACTTTATTACCGACATGCTTATATTATTAAACTCAACAGTCGGTCATAAAGTAAGTGCGGGGTTTGGGCTAATCCCCGTTCGCTCGCCGCTACTTAGGGAATCTCTCTTGATTTCTTCTCCTCCGGGTACTGAGATGTTTCACTTCCCCGGGTTCGCCTTCCCACTAAGTGGGAATACCTGAACATTACTTCAGGTGGGTTGCCCCATTCGGAAATCCACGGGTCAAAGCCTGTTTGACGGCTCACCGTGGCTTATCGCAGCCTTCCACGTCCTTCTTCGCCTCTTGGCACCAAGGCATCCACCAATTGCCCTTAATATCTTAACCTTTACTTACTTAAAAAAACTTACCCCTATTTAACTGTCAATGAACCTGCAGACCTTAAGCTTGAACCATGCGTTTAATCATGACCAAACACCTTACTATCTGCGTCAAGGAACTTCTATTAAAGCTCCATGTTTTGCATCATTACATATAATAAAAAACATGAAACTCTAATAACTACATAATCAATCTTCCAACGCCGTTTAACTGGTGGAGGTGAACGGGATCGAACCGATGACCTCCTGCGTGCAAGGCAGGCGCTCTCCCAGCTGAGCTACACCCCCATTTAGCCTACTTGGCCTGATGCGTGGTGGGCCTAGGTGGACTTGAACCACCGACCTCACGCTTATCAGGCGTGCGCTCTAACCGAAACTGAGCTATAGGCCCGATTGATTATATGTCACTGATCATTAAAAATGTTCCTTGATGTTAAATAGTGAGTCAGCCTTATTCTTTCCGTAAAGGAGGTGATCCAGCCGCAGGTTCCCCTACGGCTACCTTGTTACGACTTCACCCCAATTATCAGCCCTACCGTGGACGCCTGCCTCTCTTGCGAGTTAGCCCGGCGGCTTCGGGTAGAACCAACTTTCGTGGTGTGACGGGCGGTGTGTACAAGGCCCGGGAACGTATTCACCGCGGCATGCTGATCCGCGATTACTAGCGATTCCAACTTCATGCAGTCGAGTTGCAGACTGCAATCCGAACTGTGATGGGGTTTTTGGGATTAGCTCCACCTCGCAGTCTCGCTGCCCTCTGTCCCCACCATTGTAGTACGTGTGTAGCCCTGGACGTAAGGGCCATGATGACTTGACGTCGTCCCCACCTTCCCCCGAGTTAACCTCGGCAGTCTCCATAGAGTGCCCAGCTTTACCTGATGGCAACTAAGAATAGGGGTTGCGCTCGTTGCGGGACTTAACCCAACACCTCACGGCACGAGCTGACGACAGCCATGCAGCACCTGTCTCTGCGCTCCCCGAAGGGCACTTTCGTATCTCTACAAAATTCGCAGGATGTCAAGTCCAGGTAAGGTTCTTCGCGTTGCATCGAATTAAACCACATACTCCACCGCTTGTGCGGGCCCCCGTCAATTTCTTTGAGTTTCAACCTTGCGATCGTACTCCCCAGGCGGGATACTTAACGCGTTAGCTACGGCACCGAAATTCTATCCCAGCACCTAGTATCCATCGTTTACAGCGTGGACTACCAGGGTATCTAATCCTGTTTGCTACCCACGCTTTCGCACCTCAGCGTCAGTAAAGGCCCAGGTGGCCGCCTTCGCCACTGGTGTTCCTCCCGATATCTACGGATTTCACTCCTACACCGGGAATTCCGCCACCCTCTACCTCACTCAAGCACGGCAGTTTCAAATGCAATTCCCAGGTTGAGCCCGGGGATTTCACATCTGACTTGCCGCGCAGCCTACGCGCGCTTTACGCCCAGTAATTCCGAATAACGCTCGCACCCTCCGTATTACCGCGGCTGCTGGCACGGAGTTAGCCGGTGCTTCCTCTGAAGGTACCGTCAAACATACCACATATTACTTGGCATGCACTTCTTCCCTTCTGACAGAGGTTTACGATCCGAAAACCTTCTTCCCTCACACGGCGTTGCTGGGTCAGGGTTGCCCCCATTGCCCAATATTCCCCACTGCTGCCTCCCGTAGGAGTCTGGACCGTGTTCCAGTTCCAGTGTGGCTGATCATCCTCTCAGACCAGCTACTCATCGTCGCCTTGGTAGGCTCTTACCCCACCAACTAGCTAATGAGACGCGGACTCATCTCAAGGCAATGGCTTAAATCAGAGGCCATCCTTTACTACATATGTAATAAACAAATGCAGACCATCCGGTATTAGCTCCGCTTTCGCAAAGTTGTCCCGGTCCTTAAGGCAGATTATCCACGCGTTACTCACCCGTGCGCCGCTTTACTCAAGAGCCGAAGCTCTCTTTCTCGCTCGACTTGCATGTGTTAGGCACGCCGCCAGCGTTCATTCTGAGCCAGAATCAAACCCTCCAGTTAAAATAACTAGAAAGCTATATATACATAACTCTACAAAACTAATTTGGACCCGTAAGCTTCTTCCTATTTCAAAAAAAACCTACTGGATTATTTGGCTGACTCACTATTTAATTGTCAAGGAACATCCTCGCGGAAATTTCAGTATTTAGTCTAACGCAAAAACACAGTCAAGCATTTTTTCGTCATTTTCATATTTTTTTTCTTTCTGAAAATCTTCGCAAAGAACTGAATCGACATCTTGTCGCCGAAAGAACGTGTAACTATGTTTTATCCTTTCCGGTGTCAACAACTTTTTTCAAGAAAAAATATTTTTTTTATAGAATGCAAACCAAAAGGCTAAAAATCAAGGGTTCTGGGAGTCCTGGGAAACATGATCACATCGCGAATATTGGTGACTCCTGTAACAAGCATGAGCAGTCTTTCAAATCCAAGACCAAAGCCCGCATGCGGAACAGTTCCAAACCTGCGCAAGTCCAGGTACCACCAGTAATCATCTTCATCTAATCCTGTCTCGGATATTCTTGACCTGAGTATATCCAATCGCTCCTCCCGCTGACTGCCCCCCACGAGTTCGCCGATTCCGGGCACAAGAACATCCATAGCTGCCACAGTTTTGCCATCATCATTCAACCTCATATAAAAGGGTTTAATGGTTCTGGGGTAATCAAACAAAATGACGGGTTTTTTGAAATAGTCTTCACATAGATATCTTTCATGCTCAGTCTGAAGATCCAGTCCAAACTCCACTGGATATTCAAACTTTCGACCGGATTTTTGCAAAATCTCAATGCCTTCAAGGTAAGGCAAACGCTGAAATGTCTGATTAAGTATGCTGTCCAGTTTGGCCTTGAGATTTTTGTCAACAAATTTCATGAACAGTTCCATGTCGTCAGAGCAATGCTCCAAAGCATGCTCAATCATTTTTCTGGTTATATCTTCGGCCAAATCCATATTGTCATTTAAATCAGCAAAAGCCATTTCCGGTTCAATCATCCAAAATTCAGCTGCGTGTCTCGGTGTATTGGAATTCTCCGCTCTGAATGTAGGTCCAAAAGTATATACATCACCAATAGCACATGCGATATTTTCTGCGCTTAGTTGTCCAGAGACAGTCAGGTGCGCTTTCTGACCAAAAAAATCATTTTCAAACACATTCTGTGTATCAGGTGATGAATTTTTTTCCAGGTCAAGCGATGTAACAGTAAACATTTCACCGGCTCCTTCGCAGTCAGAACCGGTTATGATCGGAGTATGGATATATTTAAAACCAAGGTCATGAAAATATTTATGCACTCCGAAACTTAGCTCGGAACGAATTCTATTCATGGCCCCATACTTGTTTGTTCTGGGCCTTAAATGGGCAATAGTCCTCAAAAACTCATCTGAATGCCGTTTTTTCTGCAATGGATACTTTTCAGGATCAGCTTCACCCAGCAAAGTAAGGCTGACTGCTTTCATCTCCCATGTCTGGCCCTTTCCAGGAGATGATACCAGATCACCCGTAACACTCACAGCTGCTCCAGTGCTTGTCTTTTCCAGGAGATCATACCCGGGTATGCCCTGGTCAACCACCACTTGCAGATTCTTAAGGCAGCTGCCGTCATTTATTTCAAGAAAACTGAAACCTTTGGCCTGTCTTTTGGTTCGAACCCATCCCTTTACATTTATCTTTTCTTCTGCACTCTGCGCACACAGGGCATCCTTAACCTTTACTCGCACATCATTCTCCTTGTAAGTTGTTTGATGACTTTTAAATAAGCCCTTCTAAAGCATATTAACTGGATCAAGATCCAGCCCGCAGCGGATCTCCTTATTGCTGCCAAGCACAGGAAGCAACTCCTTATAAACACTTCTGATCTTTTGCCACGAATCAGCTTTTATCAGACACTGATGCCTGTCCCTTTTTCTCAGACGGGATAAAGGCGCCGGGGCAGGCCCCATTATTCTGATGCCATAACGTGTGGCAATATTCCGGGCTTCTGTCCTCAATGTTTTTATTAACTGATCCTGACCGCTCCATCCTGAAGGAAAAGATATCCTGATGAGCCCAAGACGCACAAACGGAGGATAGCCAAAAAGTTTTCGCTTGCTGATTTCCTGATCAAAAAATCCCTGATAATCACAGTTCTTAACATATTTCCAGCAATAATGCTTGGGATTTCTGGTCTGAATGAAAACCCTTCCAGGCTTTTGCGCCCTGCCGGCACGCCCTGAAAGCTGCACCAGCAATTGAAAAATCCTTTCAGATGATCTGTAGTCAGGCAACCCCAGTCCCAGGTCTCCATCCAGCACAATTCCCAATGTTACATTTGGGAAAGTATGACCTTTACCGATCATCTGAGTGCCCACGAGTATCTGCGCTTTGTTTGCAGCAAAATTTGATAAAATTTCTTCTGTTATGGCTGGATTCCTTGCACTGTCCCTGTCTAACCTCAACACATTGATTTCTGGCAACTTATCTGCAAAAAACTCTTCAATTTTTTCAGTACCATCTCCTACCGGTAAAAATTCTGAACCATGGCAATGCTCACAAATAATGGAAAAGGGCATAGACGTACCGCAATAGTGACAAACAAGCCTCTGCCGACTTTTATGGTATGTGAGACTGACCTGACAGTCCTTGCACTTGGCTGTTTCAGAGCAGTCATTGCACATAATTACTGGAGAATACCCCCTGCGATTATGCATAATTACGGCCTGCTCACCTTTTTTCAGAACTTCAATCAAGGCCTGGTTGACAGTCTTTGACAAAGGTCCACCAGCAGGTGGATCAACTTTCAGGTCAACAAAGTTCACCTCTGGAAGGATGCTTTGTCCTACCCGGTTTTCCATGGTGTACAGGCTTATCCTGTTTTGCATAGCCGCATAAAATGTCTTGATGTCAGGGGTGGCAGACCCAAGCAGGAGAAGAGAGCTATCGCGTCGCGCTATGTAGTGGGCTATCTCCTTGGCCTGGTAAATAAAACCTTGATCCTGTTTGAATGACTCATCATGCTCTTCATCTATGACCATTAGCCCCACATTACTGACAGGCATAAACAGAGCCGACCTTGTGCCAACCAATAGTACAGGCCTGGAGTCAGCTCTGATGAGATTAAAAAGGTTTTCCTTGTCAGATGGACTTTTCAGGCCATGATGCAGGTGGACATTCATACCGGGCATTCTTGCCCGCGCTTCCAGGTAAAGCTGGTTGGCTATGGCTATCTCAGGAGCCAGCAATATGGCGGAACGCCCTGATTCCAGGGTCTGGCGGGCAAGGCTAATATAAACAAGAGTTTTGCCGCTTCCTGTGATGCCATGCAGTATTGCTGCATGAAACACGTTCTCATGCAGTATTGGAACAAGCTCGTCAAGAACCTTCTGTTGATCCGATGATGGCTGAAAACTGGAAGCCGTTGACAATCCAACCTCTGACATGTCAACAGCATCTTCTTCCTTGATACTGATCAACTCTTTGTTAAGCAATGACTGCAAGCTGGAAACACATGAAGGGCCCACAAGTTTTTTTAAACGTTGAACCGGCATTTGCCCCTGCTCCCAGAGAACATCCATAACCTTCCATTGCACCCTTGCATTGGGGAGAATTGACCAGGGAGGATCTTTTTCAATGCTGACTATCTTCCTGGATACTTTTCTGGGAACTTTAAAATCCAGATCTCCTGCCTGCCATAGCCTGGCAAGCTCTCTGAGGTGTTCAAATTCCTGACCTTTCCCTGGTAGAGGAATTCTGCGCTGGTCACTGTCGCCCACAAGAATATCGCGCACTTTGCGCAAGGACGCCGGCAGAATGCCAGCCATAATACGCCCTGGTTCTACCAGGTTTCTGCTGGAAAGTTCTTTCACCATTGCAATGTATGAAGAGTCAAGTAAAGGCTCCCTTTCCAGAGGCCAATGTATAAACTTCAACCTTGCAGGTCGGTCTAAACTGACGGTATTCTCAAGAACAGCTGGACAGAGCCGGTTACCTGCACCCATGGGGATCAGCACACGCAGTCCTGGCTTCCAGATATCAGGTGGAAAATATGCCGGAATGGAATAGGTTAGGCTTTTATAGGGCGGAACAAGTAATGTAGCTGCCCATAAAATTTGTGTTACTTCCATATAAGCTTAGAGAGAGGTAGGACTTGTGTTTCAAAAAAAAATAATGCGTTTCTTGCTGGAAGCACAATAAAACAGGAGGTAGTCAACTTAATTCAGAAAACATTGTATCATGTGCCGGGACGTGATAATAAAGCAGTTATCCAAGACTGACAACGGTTTTGGATAACTGCCATTTCTTGAATTTTTCTAAACAACTATAATTGTTTTGCTAATAAAATCAGACGGTTACAATTTTCATATTTTTACGATTTTTGCTTATGAATGATGCACATTTGCCTGAAAAATTCTGTCAAAGATGAGAGCTTTACGCCTGGCACAGCTTCCTGCCCGGAGGGGGACTGTCCCTTGCTGTGTAAATTTTATCATTAAATCAAATTTCTTCAAGGAACCAATGAAGCATCAGTTTTGTATGTAGCACCTCGCGGGGACTGTCCCAATTTCCAGAAAAGTGACAGACTCGTAAAGTTACTCACACGTTCGGTCCCGGGCCGCCCTGGTGAGGAGCTTAAAACCAGGAACGAAGATCAAGGAACTTTGAGCTCTCAAGTCATTACTTGCAATTCAGAAGCTCTCCAAGCATTGATCTAAGCTCATCCTTTAATTCAGGATCTTTCAGGGCAAAGTAGATATTACCAGTCAGGTAGTCAGCCCAGTCGCCTATATCAAATCTTCTTCCATCCAGCTTAACCGCGAGAAGTCTTTTGTTTTCGGCTAAGGCCTGCAAAGCATCTGTCAGCTGATACTCCAGATCGTAGCCAGGTTCCAGGTTCTCAAGATACTCAAATATCTCAGGAGTCAAAACATATCTGCCTACCAGAGCCAGCCTTGAAGGAGCATCTTTAGGATCAGGTTTTTCAAAAACCTGTCTGACTCGAAAAAGCCCCGGGGCAAACTCTTCTCCTTGAATAATTCCGTACTTTGAAACTCTTTCGCCTGGAACTTCTACAACACCCACCACAGGCATATGCTCAGTCTTGGCAACTTCCATAAGCTGGCTAATGGCCGGTCTTTTGCTGAACATCAGATCATCACCAACCATTACAGCAAACGGCTCCTGCTTAACAACCTCGCGAGCGCACAGCACTGCATGGCCGAGCCCTAACTGCTCTTTCTGTCTGACTGTGATAATATTGGCCATCTCAGCCACCTGACGGACATCCTTGAGCAGATGTTCCTTGCCAGACCTTCTCAATGCAGCTTCAAGGGAAAGGTTATAATCAAAATGATCTTCTATGATCCTTTTCTGCTGGTTGGTCACAAAAACAACATCATTTAAGTCCGCATCAATGGCCTCTTCCACAACATACTGAACAGCCGGTTTTCTGTAGACTGGAAGCATCTCCTTGGGGACATTTTTTGTTGCAGGCAAGGACCTTGTACCCCATCCAGCCACTGGGATGATAACTTTTTTTGCTTCCATAGATAACTCCTTATCTTAGTTGTATTGCAAATCAAACTGCCAGTTCTTTAGTCGTGGCAGACCATTTTCCATGTGTAAAATAATTCTGATAATATATGTTTAGGGCTTTGCATGTGGCACGGCTTCCTGCCCGGAGGCATACAGCCCGGAGGGGGACTGGCTCTTCCGGGACCCACTTGTCCCAAAAAATGAGATATTTTAAGCACAAAATGATGTTCAAGTGGGCCCCGGAGTGCCTGTTCCCTGCTTTTCATGAAAACGGCGACCAGATACTTTGGGTGTAGCGCTAATGAGTTTTTAAACCCTTTTCCACCTCCATGGCAAGGTTATCGGCCCATTTTTCAACAAGCTGTTCATTATCGCCTTCAACCATGATTCTGGCAACTGATTCTGTGCCTGAGTACCTTAAAAGAATGCGGGCTTTTTCTCCAAGATCTTCCTGAGCGCTTTTAACAGCTTGATTAATTGATGGAACCTGATCAAAAGGTATCTTTCTCTCCACGTGTACATTAATAAGTCTCTGAGGAAATGGTGTCAAAATCTTTGCAAGTTCTGACAATGATTTATTTTGCTCCAGCATAATGCGCAAAAGCCTGATGGCCGCAAGAATTCCGTCTCCTGTAGTGGAATATTCCATCATAATCAGATGTCCGGACTGTTCACCACCCAGAATGGCCCCTCTGCGCCGCATTTCTTCAACCACATACCTGTCACCCACTTTTGTACGAATCAATTCTCCACCTGCTGATTTCATAAAAACTTCCAGAGCCAGGTTACTCATAACAGTAGATATAAGCTGCTTACCTGGAAGCGCATCAATATCCATCAGATCTCTGGCAAAAATGGCCATGATCTGATCTCCGTCCAGAATTACACCATTTTCATCAATGGCAATAAGCCGGTCTCCGTCACCATCCAAGGCCAGACCGATATCTGCTCCATGACGCATAACCATATCTGCTGCCACTTCAGGATACAACGATCCGCACTTTTTATTAATATTCAGCCCATCCGGATCGTCTCCTGTGGCAATCACTTTAGCTCCAAGCTCCTCAAATATCAGGGGGGCAACTTTATAAGTGGCGCCATTGGCACAATCAATAACTACCTTCATGCCCTGCAGAGACATGGAACTGGGCAGACTGTTTTTGAGATGAACAATATATCTGCCGGGACTGTCCACAATCTTTCTTGCCTTACCCATAAATTCCGGCTGTGGATGCGACCAGTTTATATCAGGTGATAGAACCATTTCAGAAATCTCATCCTCCACCTGGTCTGATAGTTTGAAGCCCATATGATCAAAAAATTTAATGCCATTATCCATAAATGGATTGTGAGAGGCTGAAATAACCACACCAAGATCAGCCCGCATATTTTTGGTCAGAAAGGAAATGGCTGGTGTAGGCATGGGGCCGACCATGAAAACATCCATTCCTGAAGCGCAAAAACCTGATGTCAAAGCATTTTCAAACACGTAACCTGACAGCCTGGTGTCCTTACCTATAAGCACCCTGTGTCTTCTATGTCCATTACGAAAATACTGACCCGCTGCCAGGCCGAGTCTGAGTACAATCTCAGGCAGCATGGGAAAAATATTGGCCTGACCTCTTAATCCGTCAGTTCCAAAAAGCTTTCTGCGCATATCAAACTCCATGTAAGAATTATTGTAATTGTTCAGTTCTTTGCATGTTGCACGGGGACTGGATCTTCCGGTGCGGTACATGCCAGAAACTGAATACCATGTTGTAATTGCTTATTTAATTTCAACAAGAATTTTTTCCGGCCTGCTTTCTACAACCTTGCCATCCCTGGGAAGTTCAAAAAGAACCTCTACTTCATGCTCACCTGGTTCCATATCCTGTTCCAGTCGGATATAATAAGTTATACGGTCTCGCCAGTTGGCTGAACGAAGCAGGAAGCCCGGCAAGGCCAGGTTGGCTCTGGCATATTTTTGTTCAAGTGTAAATTCCATACCTTCATCGGCCAGAACAAGTATATCCTTCCTGACCCATATCTCTTCAAGAACTGGTCCGAATGAA
Source organism: Desulfonatronovibrio magnus (assembly GCF_000934755.1). Taxonomy (NCBI): domain Bacteria; kingdom Pseudomonadati; phylum Thermodesulfobacteriota; class Desulfovibrionia; order Desulfovibrionales; family Desulfonatronovibrionaceae; genus Desulfonatronovibrio; species Desulfonatronovibrio magnus. The sequence continues at coordinate 41,551 of NZ_JYNP01000040.1, read as the reverse complement.
AATTCCACCAGTACTTCACCCACAGTTGATTCTATATCTGGATAAAGATCAAGTCCTGCCCTTTTTATTATCCTGCGGGGAGTTTCCTCTCTGATCTCAATGTAGTTTGTTTCAATTTCCTCCAGGGTTTCCAATATCCTTTCCGGACCCCGGACTTGAACAGTTTCAGGTTCAACACTCACCTCAAGCAACTCAAAATCAGGGCTGATATGGGCCTGCCAGTTGACATTGACCGGTACAAGCCTGGATACCCTTCTGTCCACTTCCAGCTCAAGTACTGGCGGTTCAATCTCAACCACCTCCACAGCTCTCGGCAGGTTGATGTTTTTTGGATCAAGCTGAACCATATTGGTTCCGCGATGTGCACTGGAAAGGTCCAGGCTGTAATGCAGTCGGGCTGTCTCAACCCTGTTGAGTACAGTACTGGTTCCGCGTACGCGTACCCTGACAGAACTGACCATACCAGTGCGCAAAACGTGTTCCGCAGGAAGATTAACAACCTCCACAGGCACATTCAGCCAGATATCAACCTTTTCCTGACCACTTACAAGATACCAGAAAAACAATGCCAGGATTACTGCTATGATTCTATACTGCCAGTTAAATTTAAACATATTCTACTTTTCCCAGGCTGAAGAAAGCACTCTTCTAAGACGAACTTCATCCAACGGACCAATAAGCTTCCCGCCTATAGCTACTGAAACAACCCCCCTTTCCTCTGAAACAACTATGGCAATGGCGTCTGTTTCTTCCGTGATGCCAAGAGCTGCTCTGTGCCTGGTTCCATAATCCCATCTTGACTTGATGCCTACAGCTAGGGGCAAAATACATCCTGCTGCAAGAATTTTATCATCCCTGATTATAACAGCGCCATCATGTAAGGGAGTATTCGGATAAAAAATAGTTTCAACAATTTCTTTGGAAAATTTAGAGTCAACCTCAACGCCGGACTCAACCACATCACCTAGGGGCGTTGTTTTTTCTATGACCATTAATGCGCCTATCCTTTTTTTTGCCATGGTTATTGACGCCAGGATAAGCTCATCCAGAATTGCAAGACCTGGACGCGACCTGAACCATAGCCTTCCTCCGCCCATTTCAGCCAAAGCCTTACGGATATCGCGCTGAAACAAAATAATAATAACCAGAAAAAGGGAACCAAGAAAATTTGCCAGCAGCCAGTGCAGAGTATAAAGCCCCAATTCTCCGGAAAAATAAAATATTACCAGCAAAAGAAGCAGTCCGTAAAATACAGACACAGCCCGTGTACCCTTTACCAGAATAATTACCCTGTAAATGATAAAGGCTACAACAACAATATCAACTATGTCCCGCCAGGCGAACTGTAAAATTCCAAGATTCAGTACCATATTTTTCTTAGTATCTTCAATGTATTAACGGTTGCGGGTACATCATGAACCCGGTGAATGCCCACTCCTTTAAGAGCAGTAAGCGCTACAGCCACCTGGGTGGATGTACCTCTCTCTTCCATTTTCAGTCCTGACAAGGTACCCCACAATGATTTGTTGGAAACCCCCAGATACAGTGGCAGACCAAAACTCAAGAATTCATTTACTCTCTTTAATATTTCAAGATTATGTTCAAGCGTCTTACCAAAACCTATGCCGGGATCCAGAACTATACGGGACATGTTCATACCGGCCGCGGTAAGTGCATTCAGCCGCTCTTGAAAAAAAAATTTGATTTGGTCCACTACATCTGAATAAATTGGATTTTTCTGCATATCTTGAGGTCGACTGCTGCTGTGCATCAAGACATACCCTGGTTTGTATTGAACGATAACATCCATCAGTCCAGGATCAAAGCGACAGGCAGAAACATCATTAACAATCGAAGCACCGGCTTCAAGGCACGCTGAGGCCACACTAGCCTTATAAGTATCCACAGATACCCGGGCATCAGGATGTCTCAATAAAACATCCGAGATAACCGGTAAAACCCTGGCAAGTTCAGTTTGGGCATTAACTGGCTCGGAAAAAGGTCTTGTACTTTCTCCGCCTGCATCGATAATGTCCGCTCCCTGCTTAAGCATTGCAGTGGCATGATCAAGCGCTCTGGAGTGCTCATCATATTTTCCTCCATCATAAAAAGAATCTGGAGTGACGTTCAAAATACCTGCAATCAAAAAAGGGGCAGGGCCTATGACCCCGCCCCCCTTCACTTTCCACCTGATCAACTGTAATTTCCCCTCAATTTTTGGAGACTTCAATATTTACTCTTCTATCTTAAACTCATCTTTTTCAGCTTTTTCAGCTTTTTTCGGGGCCTCATCAGACTTTTTTCTGCTTGAATCCCGACTTTCCTCTGGAGCCCTCATTTTATCTGCAAGGGGAGGCAACTCTTCACCATTCATGACCATCTCCACTTCAGCTCCGGACAATGTTTCTCTTTCAAGCAGGGCCTCTGACAAGTTTTTAAGGTTATCCAGATTATCTTTCAGAAGCTGTTTGGCTTTTTCATAAGCATCACGTACAATCTTTTTGACTTCATCATCAATGAGCCTGGCTGTCTCTTCGCTATATTCTTTATGCTGAGTAAACTCCCTGCCCAAAAATACCTCTTCTCCTTTTCCGCCAAACGCCAAGGGCCCCAATGTTTCGCTCATGCCCCATTCACAAACCATTTTTCGCGCCATTTTAGTAGCACGCTCAATGTCATTGCCCGCTCCTGTGGTCATTTGGTTAAAAACCAGTTCTTCCGCTACCCTGCCGCCCAGCAGCACAGCAAGATTATTTTCAAGGTATGTTTTGGAATAATTATAGCGTTCATCCTGAGGCAGCTGCATGGTCACACCCAAAGCACGTCCTCTCGGAATAATGGTTACTTTATGTATTGGATCAGAACCAGGTAAAAGCTTGGCCACAATGGTATGCCCGGCTTCATGGTAAGCCGTTGTGGTCTTTTCTTCATCACTTAAAATTAAACTTCTCCTTTCCTTGCCCATAAGCACCTTATCCTTAGCCTCTTCAAAATCTTCCATACTGACATGTTCTTTACCGAGTTTGGCAGCGTGCAAAGCAGCCTCATTGACAAGATTTTCAAGATCAGCTCCGGAAAATCCCGGTGTTCCCCTGGCAATAACTTCCATATCCACTCCCTGCGCCAGAGGAGTCTTGCGGCTGTGCACATCCAATATTCGTTTTCTCCCCGCCACATCCGGATTTGGCACAACAACCTGCCTGTCAAAACGTCCGGGCCTCAGGAGTGCCGGGTCAAGAACATCAGGTCGGTTAGTGGCGGCTATCAGAATTACCCCTTCGTTGGATTCAAAACCATCCATTTCAACCAGAAGCTGATTAAGTGTCTGCTCTCTTTCATCATGTCCTCCGCCAAGGCCTGCTCCCCTTTGCCTGCCAACAGCATCTATCTCATCGATAAAAATCAGGCACGGAGCATTTTTCTTACCCTGAACAAAAAGATCTCTGACCCTGGATGCTCCAACACCAACAAACATTTCCACAAAGTCAGAACCGGAAATGGAAAAGAAGGGAACTCCGGCCTCACCAGCCACTGCTCTGGCCAGCAGAGTTTTACCCGTTCCTGGAGACCCCACAAGCAGAACACCTTTGGGGATGCGCCCCCCCAGGCGGGTGAACTTCTTGGGATTGCTCAAAAAATCCACTACCTCGCTAAGCTCATCCTTGGCCTCGTCCACGCCTGCTACGTCTGCAAAAGTTACTTTTGTATCTTCCTGGGATATCATCTTGGCCTTGGACCTGCCGAACGACATGGCTTTTCCGCCACCACCCTGCATCTGTCGCATAAAAAATATCCAGACACCAATTAGAAGCAACATGGGAAACCACGATATAAAAATCGTAGTCAGCCAGGAAGCCTGGTCTTCTGGTTCCGCTTCAACCTGGACATTGTTGGTTATGAGCATATCCACAAAATTCGGATCATCAGGAACAAATGAGGTAAATCTGCGATCATCTATGAGTCTTCCTGTAACTTTCTGACCCTGAATCTTCACAGCAACAACCTCACCCTGATTGATCCTGGTCAGCAGTTCGCTGTATGTCAGGGTATGCTGAGGAGTTTGAGGCTGGTTGAACAGATTAAACAAAATAATCAGAACCAAAGATATTGTTGCCCAAAGCAACAGATTTCTAGAAAAATTATTCAAGTCTTTACCTCTCTACCGTAAAAAATAAATGCAATGGGAATCGAGCCCCAATGTGCCAATGTATAATTTTTGCTATAGTGTTAATTTATCTTGCCATACCACACGCTTGCTGGTAAGTTTTCTTTTAACGGAAGCGTTTCGTCACCGGTGTGGCGCCTGGACTTCAAATCCAGTGGAACGGTTAGTCCCGTTCGGTAGGTTCGACTCCTATACGCTTCCGCCATCTCCGCTTTTACTCACCTTGTCTGTTAGAAATATCTCTAAACAACTCCTTCACCTTCACTCATAAGCCACTTTTCAACCGCGTCAATCTGAGCCGACACTGATTCCGGGCCTGTGCTACCAGGTGTCCCTCTTCTTTTGACTGCCTCATGATAGTCAAGCACCATATAAATGTCCTTACCAATGCTTGCATCAAAACTACGAAGCTCATCAAGGGAAAGATCTTCCAGCCCCGCGCCTTTTTGTTCAGCGTAAGCAACTGCCCGGCCTGTAATGTGGTGAGCCTCCCTGAAAGGAATGCCTTTCAGGACCAGATAGTCTGCCATTTCAGTAGCGTTGAGGAATCCCTTTTTCAAAGCAGCTCGCATTGAGTCGTCATTGAATGTCATTTCCTCAATCATTCCTGTCATAACTCTCAGACACGAATTAACCGTCTGATGCGCTTCCACCATAGGGGCCTTGTCTTCCTGCATGTCACGATTGTATGTTAGGGGAAGGGCCTTCATGGTGGTTAGAAGTGCCATGAGCCTGCCATATACTGATCCTGTTTTACCCCTGATGAGTTCAGCTACGTCAGGATTTTTTTTCTGGGGCATAATGGAAGAACCGGTACTGTATGCGTCAGAAAGATTTATAAATCCGAATCCAGGGTTTGACCAGAGAATTATTTCCTCACAGAATCTGCTTAAGTGAGTCATGATCAGGGATCCGGCAAACAGCGCTTCCAAGACAAAATCCCGATCACTTACCGCGTCCATGCTGTTGGCAAATACGCCCTTTAAACCAAGTTGCGACGCAATACTCTCAGGTATCACCGGATACGTTGTTCCGGCCAGAGCAGCTGCCCCAAGGGGTGATATTCCTGTCCTTTGCAGGATTTCTGTCACACGCTCATAATCGCGCTTAAACATTTGAACATAGGCCAGCAGATGGTGTGCCAGACTGACCGGCTGTGCCGGCTGCAGATGAGTATACCCTGGCAAAAGCACATCCTGACCGGCCTTGGCCTTGGTTAGAAAAACTTGCATTAGTGATTTTAACTCAACTTGCCAGGTAGTCAGGCACTCAGCTGTATAAAGTCTGAAATCAAGGGCAACCTGATCATTTCGGCTGCGACCTGTATGCAGTTTCTGACCGGCAGGTCCGATGATTTCTGTCAGGCGCTTTTCAATGTTCATGTGAACATCCTCGAGAGCTTTTTCCCAGACAAAAGATCCATTTTCAATTTCTTCACGAACCTGATCAAGACCTGATTTAATTTGCCGGGCTTCTTCCTCAGTCAACACTCCCTGATCAGCCAGCATAGCTGCGTGGGCCTGCGATCCCGCAATATCATGCACATAAAGATGGCTATCATAGTCCAGAGACTGAGTGAACTCCTCCACAATAGAAGAAGTTGAGCCCTTAAATCTGCCGCCCCAAAGTTTTAAATTCTTGTTCTTCAAGGCAGTCACTAACCCCTCTTGGTCATCCGGGACAGAGTCATCAGCCTCAAGCCGTTGAGACGGATAAAGCCTTCTGCATCACGCTGATCATATACCTCATCCTCTTCAAAGGTGGCCAGGTCAGGATTATAAAGTGAATAATCAGAACGTCTGCCTATGGGATATACCCCCCCCTTGTAAAGTTTTAGCCTGACTTCACCAGTAATCTTTTCCTGGGTTTTGTCCACTAAGGCCTGCATGGCCTCGCGCTCCGGAGAAAACCAGAAACCATTATAAACTAAGCCCGCATACCTAGTAATGAATTCGTCTTTTAGATGCATACTTTCACGGTCCAGACAAAGACCTTCGAGATCCCTGTGAGCAATGAAAAGAATTGAACCTCCCGGGGTTTCATAAACACCTCTGGATTTCATACCCACAAACCTGTTTTCCACCATGTCAAGACGACCAATACCATGCTTTCCTCCCAGCAAATTGAGCTGCTTGAGCAGCCTGGCAGGAGTCATCTTTCGTCCATCAATGCTGACCGGATCTCCAGCTTCAAAACCCAGGGTAATAACTTCGGGCTCATCAGGCGCATTTTCAGGCGCCACTGCAAGATGATAACTTCCCGGGCCCGGCTCCATCCATGGATCTTCCAGCTCACCACCTTCAAATGACAGATGTAAAAGATTACGGTCAGAGCTGTAAGGTTTTTCTTTGGTTACAGGGACAGGAATATTATTTTCGCGGGCAAAAGCAATTAAATCTTTTCTGGAGTGCAGATCCCATTCACGCCACGGGGCAATGGTCTTTAAAGAAGGTTCCAGGGCCATTGCAGTCAGTTCAAAACGGACCTGATCATTGCCTTTGCCAGTAGCACCGTGTGCAATGGCCTGGGCACCTTCTGCTACAGCTATTTCCACCATTCTTTTGGCAATGAGCGGCCTGGCAATGGATGTTCCAAGAAGATAACGTCCTTCATATACAGCACCGGCTCTAAACATGGGAAAAACAAAATCCCGGACAAATTCTTCCTGCAAATCTTCAATATAAGCTTTGGAAGCTCCGGTTGAGAGAGCCTTTTCCTCAAGACCGTCCAGCTCTTCTTCCTGACCCAGGTCTGCTGTAAAGGTAATAACCTGGCATGAATAAGTATTTTTAATCCACTTCAATATCACAGAGGTATCTAAACCTCCTGAGTAGGCCAGCACTACTTTTTTTATATCCGTCATTTCAGATTCTCCAAAATAAATGATGAAAAGAGTCAGATTGTATCAGCTTAACAACTTACAAGTAACTACAATGTTTTTGCCAATAAAATCAGATGTTTACAGTTTTCATATTTTGACGATTTTTGCTCATGATTGATGCACATTTGCCAGAAAAGTTCCGTCAAAGATGAGAGCTTTGCGCCTGGTACAGGGACTGTCCCTCGCTGTGTAGATTTTTTCATCAAAGCAAATTTCTTCCAGGAACCAATGCAGAATCAATCTTTTTTATAGTACCTCGCGGGGACTGTCCCAATTTCCAGAAAAGTGACAGAGTCTTAAAGTTACTCGCAGGTTCGGTCCTGGTCCGCCCAGGTGAGGCGCTTCTAAGTAACTAAAACCAAATTCTCAACAAAATCAGACGGTTAGAGTTTTCACAATTTTAAGATTTTTACATATGATTGATTCTCAATTACCAGAAAAGTTCCGTCAAAGATGAGAGCTTTGCGCCTGGCACAGGGACTGTCCCTCGCTGTGTAAATTTTATCATTAAAACAAATCTCTACCAGGAACCAATGCAGCATCAATCTGTTTTATAGTACCTCGCGGGGACTGTCCCAATTTTCAGAAAAGTGACAGACTCGTAAAGTTACTCACAGGTTCGGTCCCGGTCCCCCCGGGTGAGGAGCTTACAAGTAACTTCAAATGTATCTGCAATATAATCAGTGCATTATGGTTTTACCATATAGATTGCTTCGGTCTCTTAAGCTCCCTCGCGGGTGACAGGTTTTGAGCAACTACACCCCTGACAGTTCAGGTGTCATTGCGAGCGAGTCTTCGAGCGCGGCAATCTCTAACGTGTTGAGGCTGTTACCTCTTTTTTTGTGGCTTAAGCCACATTTCAAAGAAGCGGCTGGAGCCGCAAGTACTAAACGTCCCCAGGCTGGAGCCTCAGGGAACGAGGGGTATAAGTTACTCACACGTTCGGTCCCGGTCCCCCCGGGTAAAGCGCTCTTATGTAACTAAAATTACGCTTACGGGCAGTGCCTACTGCACAATCCACTCTAAGATTGCCTTTTGCATATGCAGCCTGTTTTCCGCCTGATCCCAGACCAGAGAACGATTTCCCTCAATAACCTCTTTTGAAATTTCCTCTCCCCGATGTGCCGGCAAACAATGAAGAACTTTTACATTATCATCAGCATATGAAAGCAACTTGTCATCCACACAAAAACCATAGAAGGCCTTTTCTCGTTTTTGCTGCTCACTTTCCTGCCCCATGGAGGCCCACACATCTGTATTTACATAATGTGCACCCTGCACCGCTTCAGCTGGATCATGAGTTACGTATATTCTGGCCCCCATGTGTAAAGCCCTTTCCAGAATATCCTGTTTGGGCTCATAGCGACGTGGAACAGCTACATTAAGTTGAAAAGGAAAATAAACAGCAGCATTTATCCAGGAATGAGCCATGTTATTGCCATCCCCAACCCAGGCCACTGTCAGATCACTGAAGTTGGGAGTTCTTTCGTAAATGGTCAGAAGATCACTCATTACCTGACAGGGATGATATTCATCAGAAAGTGCATTAATGACCGGAATTGTGCTGTGCCGTGCAAGGACCTCGAGATTATTTTGAGCATAAGTTCTGACAATCAGACCATCTGCATATTTGGACAGAACCCTGGCTGTATCTTCAAGAGGTTCGCTTCTGCCAAGCTGCGAGTCTTTAGAAGACATGAAAACATAATGCCCCCCAAGTTGACTTATACCCACTTCAAAAGACACTTTGGTCCTGGTGGAAGCCTTTTCAAATATTAGTATAAAAGACTTGCTCCTTAAGATGTCTGACCTGAGGCTGTTTTTTTTCATCTCAGCAGCCCGCTTAACAAGCTCATGGGCCTCATTACGCTTAAGATCCAATATCGTCAGAAAATCTTTTTTCATTCATTGCTCCCAGACTGTGCCAGCTTGATGATAACTGGCAATGCCTTGAAAATTTTGCAACTATAATGATGCATGATGTATTTTTTTCGACAAAAGAATTATTATGCCTCATGATTCATCACTTGTAAAGATTGAAAAATCGGGATTGATTAAACCTTATGCACAGGGGAAGCAAATGACAGGCACACTGCAGCATCAAAGACGACCATAAGTAACAGAAATATTTATCTAATGCGGGCTGTGCCCGCAACCCAGTTTAAACAGACATCGTTAAGTTGTGGCTGTAGCTGGACTTTTCAGGCTGAAAGTAGAAGGCAAAAGACTGAAGGCTGAAGGCTGAAGGCTGAAGGCTGAAGGTAGAAGGTTGAAGGTAGAAGGTAGAAGGCTGAAGAATTCGGATTTCGGACCTTATTTGTCTTGTCAGTGTTTAAAAATTTGTAATAGTTTAGCCATTTGCATGTGGCACGGCTTCCTGCCCGGAGGCATACAGCCCGGAGGGGGACTGGCTCTTCTGGGACCCACTTGTCTCAAAAGTGAGACGTTTAAATCATCGGTTGATCCTCAAGTTGGGTCCAGAGTGCCTGTCCCCTGCTTTCCTTAAAAAAGGGCTAAACTATTACAAAAATTTATTGTTTTTTGCTACATGATAGGAGCGCTAAGTTACTAAATAAATACAAAAAAATATCAATTGAATGGTTTGATTTGCAAAAAAAGATAAATGATGATAATAATAACGATTGACACAAATGGCAAAAGTCGACTGTGACCTTTGCATTTTGACTGAGACATTTTATTCAGTTGAATACACTAAGTCTAAGCGTAGCCATTCAACAGGGGCGAGCTGGAGGTTAAATTTTGTTTTGGTTGCTGACAAAACCAGCCTCAGATGAAAGACCTTAGACTGTTTGCATCTGGCTTAAGACCTTTAACCTTGGACCTTGGACCTCATGCTCTATTCAGCATTACAGACTAATTTATTAATAAATTCCCGGAGTTAAAAAACATGGTCAATAATCTTTACAACTTAATATTCAGCGACATGTCAAAGCTGTGCTATACAAACTGTCTTCAGCTTTATCCTGAGAAAGCTCAAATCCTGGATGTTGGTATCGGCAATGGCGTCATGATTAAGAAAAACCACAAACTCATTAAAGAAAAAAACCTTCAGATAATTGGACTGGATATAAACAAACACTACTTGGAGCATTGTCGCAAGCTTATCAGTGAGTATAGTCTGGAAAACCAGGTTCAGGTTATCCAGGAGTCGGTTTTGAAGTTCACCCCGCCCAATAACATCAACTTTGACTATGTTTTTTTCGGACAAAGCTTCATGCTTATGAGTGAACAAAAGGAAATACTGGAAAAAACCAAGCAATGGCTCAAACCTGAAGGCAAGGTTGTTTTCTTCCAGACAATGTTTAAAAACAAGTCCAAACTTATGGAGTTTGTCAAACCCAGGCTCAAGTTTCTTACAACTGTTGATTTTGGAAAGGTGACTTATGAAAAGGAGTTTTACAAATTGCTAAGTGAGGGGAACTTTTCTTCGTGTGAAGACAAACTGCTCAAGAAAAATGTATTTAAAGGTGAGCATCGACTGATAATCACTCAGCCTCAAAACGTAATGCAGCATTAGTAACTTACTGCCTCAATCCTGTAGAAAAAAACAATAAAATTTATTACCCTGACAAGAGCAATAATATTCAAGATCCTTATTCTTCAGTCTTCAGTCTTCAGCCTTCAGCCTTCAGACTTCAGACTGAAAATTATGGTTATCGCCCCAACTTAACGATCCTTTTTTAAATTGGCTTGCGGGCAAAGCCCGCCTTAGACACTGAGAATATGTATCTGATGGGGGAACCTTGTGCCCCCCCATATCCTGATCCGGATTGCTACAATCCAAATACCACCCGGTCCTGATATTCAGCCTGTTTGCCTTTATTCCACATGTTTACCGGCCTGTAATACCCCACCACCCTTGTATAAACTTCAGTGTCTTTGCCGCAATCAGGGCACTCAGGATGTTCACCCACAATATAGCCATGCTTCTTGCAGACTGAAAATGTGGGGGTAATGGAAATATAAGGCAGTTTGGTCATGGACATGGCTTTAACAATAAAACTTTGCAAGGAACCACAATCTGCCACAGATTCTCCCAGAAAAGTATGAAAAACCGTTCCACCTGTGTAAAGGGGTTGAAGCTTATCCTGGTGCTCCAGAGCTTCAAAAACATCCGAGGTCGCTCCCACTGGCATAGCGGTTGAGTTTGTATAGTATGGCACGCCGTTACCTGAAGCATAAATTGAATTGTAAAGCTGTTTGTCTATTTTGGCTAAGCGATAGCTGGTTCCCTCGGCCGGAGTTGCTTCAAGGTTGTAAAGATTGCCTGTCTGTTCCTGATAACCAACCGTCAGATCCCTTAAGTGATTAAGAACTTTTTGCATAAGCCTTGTTCCTGCCTGGGTTTGAATACCTTTGCCCAGCAGATTCATGCAGGCTTCATGGCCGCCAATGACCCCAATGGTGCTGAAATGGTTTTTCAATCCATTTTTCAGGTACCTTTTGGAAAATGGAAAAAGACCTCGTTCCATGTTGTCGGTAATAAATTTTCTTTTAAACTCAAGAGAATCTCTGGCAAATCCTGCGTATTCAGTAATAATGTCCAGATAATCCTGCTCTCCCTGTGCCAGAAACGCCAGCTTGGGCAGGTTCAATGTTACCACTCCGATAGAACCGGTCAGATCACCGGCACCAAACAGCCCTCCGGTTCTTTTACGCAGTTCCCTGAGGTCCATCTGCAGACGGCAGCACATGGAGCGCACGTCTTCAGGGCTCAGATCTGAGTTAATGAAGTTTTGAAAATAAGGAACCCCGTATTTGGCTGTCAACTCGAGCAACAGTCCACCCACCTCGCCATCCCAGGGAAAATCAGCTGTTACATTGTAGGTAGGAATGGGAAAGGAGAATATTCGGCCATGATAGTCTCCTTCAAGCATCACCTCGAGGAATGCTTTATTAATCATTTCCATTTCAGGCGTGAACAGGGAGTAGCTTTCATCCATGATCTTACCACCAATAATCACCCCTTCCCGGGCAATATGTTTTGGAGGAACAAGATCAAAAGTCAGGTTGGTGAAAGGGCTCTGACCTCCCCACCTTGATGTTGTATTGAGGTTAAAAACAAACTTCTGGATGGCCTGCTTGACCTCCGGATAGGAAAGGCCGTCATGCCTGATAAAAGGCGATAGATAGGTATCTACATTATTAAATGCCTGCGCTCCTGCCCATTCATTTTGCAAAGTACCCAGAAAGTTCACCATCTGACCAAGGGCCGAGTCAAAGTGTTTTGCTGGACCGGAAGAACATTTGCCTTCAAGATTAAACCCTTCAAGTAAAAGATCCCTGAGGCTCCATCCCGCACAATAACCAGCCAACCCAAAAGAAAGATCATGAATATGAAAGTATCCATGCTCATGAGCCAGACGTACTTCCTCAGGATACTTTTCAAGGGAATACCGGGCCTGGACCGAGCCGGACAAATGCAGCATAAGCCCCTGAAATGAGTGGCCCATATTGGCATTTTCATTAACACGCCAGTCAGACTTGTTAACATAGTTGTCTATGGTTTCCCGGATGTTCAGAAAAGCTTCATGCTGTGATCTGAGTTCACGGCGCTTTTCACGGTAAATAATATACTTTTTAGCCACATCAAAAAGTCTGGACTCCATAAGCACCATTTCCACCATATCCTGGACCAGTTCCTGGTCAGCCACATCCATTTCTGCAAGCTTGTGCTCAACCCTGCGGGCTAGCCTGGTGGCCAGTAAAGGATCCTTGATACCACTGGCCTTTAAGGCCTTGAGGATTGCCAGACCGATACGATCTGTAGACCATGATTCAAGCCTTCCATCTCTTTTTCTTATTTGTTTAGGCATAGTTAGGTTTCCTTATGAATATCACGATAGTCCATTTTCTAAACATTCCTGATATTTCTGTATGTGAAGATCAAAACCACCAGGCAGATATGACCTGACCTCCTGAATGTCATCACTGGTCAGACCGGGTACCCTGGTGCAGCGAAACATGAACCTCTCCGGACACCCTTGAGCCAGGCCAAAAATTTCATCAGCCCTGTAACGCGCCTCGGAAGAACTGACAAGACCGCCGCATAAATGAGGATACTTGTTCCAGGGGCCTTTTACATCAACTGCAATTGTTTTGACCATGGACTGCCTGAGTGCCAGCTCAACAGCATCCGGCCTCTGGCCGTTGGTGTCAATCTTCATGGGAAGTCCAATGGATGAAAGTATGCGCAGCAAATCTTCAAAACCTGGAATAATGGTAACTTCACCCCCGGTCAGCACCAGGCCGTCCAGCCATTTTTTATTTTTCTGAACACGCTTTAAAACTTCAAGGTGATCAATATTGGAAGAAACACAATTTTTCCAGGCAAAAGAAGCATTATGACAGGTAGGGCAGCGCAAATTGCACCCCCCGAAAAAAAGTACTGCACTCACCTTGCCTGGCCAGTCACAAAGACTTGCCGGTTGAAAGCCGCACAGATAGTCCCAGAATTTACCGGAAATATTAGCATCAAACATAGTAGTACCCCGCTAACTGGATGATGGGGCCAGAAGGTCTTTTTCCGAGTGTCCTCGCCCCGGAATTAAGTTACAGATAAGACTCAGGACAGGTCTTCTGGCTCGTCCTTCTCTTTGGGCCTTCCCACGCGAAAAAAATATTAACAGCGCAGTGACCATTGACGAAAAAGAGAATTGTTATGGACTTACAGCGGCGGGACCGCCCCGGACTTGCACCGGAGTTCCCTATTAAGGCCTTGCGGCCATCCTGAGCTAAAATATAATGAGAGTTAAGAGTTAACTGTTAATTGTTAATTGTTAATTGTTGAAGGAAAAGTAATAATAATTTCAAGCGATTACGATCAAAGCAATTCTTGACATTAGTAAGCTCCCCACCCGGGCGGCCCGGGACCGAACCTGTAAGTAACTTATACCCCTCGTTCCCAGGCTCCAGCCTGGGAACGTTTTTCTCTTGCGGCTCCAGCCGCTTCAATAAAATGTGTCTGGAGCAACAAAGAAAAGATGTAATAGCCTTAGCACGTTAGAGATTGCCGCGCTCGAAGACTCGCTCGCAATGACACATGAGGTGTCAAGGATGTGGTTGCTGAAAACCTGTCACCCACGAGGGAAGCTAAGCGACCGAAGCAATCTGTATAGTAAAACCGTAATGCTCTGAATTTATTACATATACTATTGTAGTTACTTGTAAGCTCCTCCCCCGGGCGGCCCGGGACCAAACCTGCGAGTAACTTTAGGATACTGTCACTTTTCTGGAAATTGGGACAGTCCCCGCGAGGTACTATAAAAAAGATTGATGCTGCATTGGTTCCTGGAAGAAATTTGCTTTGATGAAAAAATCTACACAGCGAGGGACAGTCCCTGTGCCAAGTGCAAAGTTCCCATCTTTGACGGAATTTTTCAGGCAAATGTGCATCAATCATAAGCAAAAATAGTAAAAATATGAGAATTGTAACCGTCTGATTTTGTTAGCAAAACGATTCCAGTTACTTAGAAGGTTAGGAAAATGCAGTAAATCCATGAAGTTGCACAAGCATTTTTTTAATGAACAGTAAAGTATGTCAAAAAAACTTTTGGATGAAAACTAATCTACCATGAAAAAAGCTTTTTTGGCTGCATTGCATACTGGACACTTGTCAGGCGGATCGCCTGCGCCTGTATAACCGCAAACAGAACAAACATGATAGTCAACATCCTGCTGATTGTCCAGACCATCCAAAGCTTCCTTGTAAAGACCTGCATGAATTTCTTCCACGGCATTGGCAAATTCAAATGACCTCTTAACAGCGTTTTTGCCTTCTTCACCTGCCTCTTCTATCATCTGTGGGTACATGCTCTTGAACTCGTGTGTTTCACCTGCAATGGCATCTTTCAAATTTTCTGCAGTGCTCTTGATTCCACCCAAATGCTTTAAGTGAGTGAAGGCGTGCACTGTCTCAGCTTCAGCTACTGCTCTAAACAACTTTGCCACTTGCGTAAATCCTTCTTTCTCGGCCTGACGGGCGTAAGCCAGGTATCGCCTGTTTGCCTGGGACTCACCGGCAAAAGCTTCCTCTAAATTTTTCTGAGTCTTGGTCATACTTGCTCCTTTTAAAATGAATTTCCAATAAACCCTTAGTAACTTACCACTACAACCCTTTAGTAAAAAACAATAAATTTTTCAACACTGACAAGACCAATAATGTCCAAAATCAGAACTCTTCAACCTTCAACCTTCAGCCTTCCAGCCTTAAGCCTTCTAACCTTCAGCCTTCCAGCCTTCTAACCTTCCAGCCTTCAGCCTTCAACCTTCAGCCTTCACAATAGGCGTTGCGGGTACAGCCCGCTTCGGTGCATAAGCCTCAATACGCAATGGGTATAACATAAAAAAGTACAGCAAAAAAATGAAACACACTGCCGAGAAGAACCATTACATGCCAGAGAGCATGGTGGTACTTCAATCTCTTCCATGCATAAAAAGCCAGACCAGAAGTATAGCACAGGCCACCGGCCAAAAGCAGGATAATGCCCCCCGGTTGCACTGAGTCCAGCAATGGCTTGGCCGCAACTACTATTACCCAGCCCATGCCCACATAAAGGACTAATGAAATGGCAGTTTTTCTGCATTGCGATACTGCGCTTAATATAATTCCCAGCACGGCCAACCCCCAGATCAGACCGAAAAGAGTCCACCCCCAGGGGCCGCGCAGATTTACAAGAGTAAAGGGAGTATATGTTCCGGCGATTAAGATAAAAATAGCTGAGTGATCAAGAATTCTGCAAAGCTGCTTCCTGGCTGGATCCTGCACAGTGTGGTAAAGAGTTGAAGCCGTGTAAAGAATAATGAGGGTGGCTCCGTAAATGCTGCAGCTTACAATGTGCCATGCACTGCCCAGAATCCCGGCAAACGCAGTTAAGACTGCCAACCCGGCAATAGACAGGACTATTCCCAGTCCATGTGTTATGCTGTTGGCTATTTCCTCATTTCGAGAGTAACGGGGAAGCATACTGTCTGTCATATTAAACCTCTTGACCACAGGTATTTAGCCCCCCTGAACTGATATGTCAATCCATGGTCTGAACTGATAACTATATTCATGGCTGGACAGTTGCGGCAACCTGAATTAATATTAACAGCTTTACTCGGTATGGAGGTATTGGTTTTTTTTGCAAGCATTTTTTTTACGAGTTCACCACAGTCATTCCGGTTGAATAAGTAATATCTATGCACAGATTAACAACATTATAAAGGAGAGTTTATGAAATTATTAAAATCAGCATTTCTCGCAGGTCTTTGTCTGTTTCTTTTTGCCTGCGATCAATCAAGCCCTGAACCCCAGGCAGGACAGCAGCAGGAAGCGCCCATCACCCTGGAAACATCCAAAGATAAGGCCAGCTATGCCCTCGGCCTTGATATAGGCAATAACATTGCCCAGGGTGAAATGGACATTGACACCCGCATCCTTGTCCGCGGACTGCAGGACGCTCTTGAAGACAGGCAGCCCCTTATGACTGAAGAAGAACAGTTTGAAGCCCTCATGGCTCTGCAGCAGGAGTTCATGCAGGCTCAACAGGAAAAAGCTCAGCAGCAGGCCCAGCACAATCTTGACCTTGGTGCCACCTTTATGGACGATTATAGAGATCAGGATGATGTAATGGAAACCGACTCAGGGATTCTTTATCGTATTCTGACTGAAGGCGATGGAGAAAGGCCGGCAGCAACAGATATCGTCACTGTGCATTATACAGGAAGAACAGTTGACGGTACTGTATTTGACAGTTCTGTGGAAAGAGGCGAACCAGCCACCTTTCCCCTGAATCAGGTCATATCAGGGTGGACAGAGATTCTGCAGCTGATGCCTGAAGGATCCAAATGGGAAGTGGTCATTCCACCAGACCTCGCGTATGGCGATCAGCAGGCCGGACCTGTTATCGGGCCAGGCTCCACTCTGATTTTTGAAATTGAACTTTTTGAAATCCAAAGTCCTGAATAAACTTACTTATTCAGCGCCCTGCTTTATCAGGCTCAAGCATTAAAGCAGGGCGCCTTGTTTTAAAACAGGTAAATCTTATTTAAGCTCATGCTTTTTTTCTAAGCTCTGTCACAGTCTCACCGCCTATACCCCAATTATCTGTATCCACCTCATCAATAATTACAAAAGTGGTTTTAGGATTTTTTCCCAGAACATCACGCAAAAGATCTGTAACCCCTTCCATCAATTTCTTTTTTTGTTCTGCAGTAGCCCCTTCTTTTGTGATCCTGATATTTACGTAAGGCATAGGCTCCCTCCCCCTTCGTTGAGGTAAATTAAAAGTAACAGTTCACCACATTTTTCACTTTTCCGTACAGGCTGCCATCACAGCATGGTAAATAGATACAATTAAAACCCATTTTCAAGGCCAGGATTTACAAGCGCGCTATCCTCCTGACTGTTGATAACCATAGGTGCCGGGCAGTCTTTTACGTCCACTTTTCTACCTTCAATACTAAGCCTTCCCTGAGCCAGCCACTGAATCGCCTGGGGAAAAATACGGTGTTCCATTTTCAGAATCCTGGCACCAAGAGTTTTGGCGTCATCCCTGTGTAGACCAGGCACAGCAGCCTGAATGACAACAGGTCCATGATCCATTTTTTCGTCCACAAAGTGAACACTGCAGCCGGATATCTTAACCCCATAGTCAACCGCCTGTTGCTGGCCGTTAACTCCAGGAAAACAGGGTAGAACAGCTGGATGGATATTAAGAATTTTATCAGGAAAACTGTTTATAAAATGAGGAGTCAAAATACGCATGAACCCGGCAAGAATGACTGCCTCAGCACCTGACTCTCTGATCAACTGCACAAGAGCGGCGTCAAAGTCTTCTCTTGAATCGTAAGCTGTATGCTTCACTACTTTTGTAGGCAAACCGTGTTTTTCTGCCCGCTCTAAGCCATAGACTCCATTTTTATTACTGAGCACTAACCTGATCCTGGCATCCAGGACTCCCTGCTCGATCTTGTCAATTATTGACTGCAGGTTGGACCCGCTTCCTGATAATAATACAGCTATATTTAAAGGCATAATTCACCTGTCATGATATGTTGTGCATCTTAAATTTTTTTCAGATTATCTCAGCCCTGCCCTGCGCAGCAGATATTGTCCATATTGATTTTTGCTCAACGGCGCAGCAAGAGCAATTAATTCATCTTTGGTTATATAACCCATCTCAAAAGCTATCTCTTCAATACAGGCAACTTTAAGTCCCTGCCTTTTTTCAATAACTTCAATAAAGTTACTGGCCTCCAGCAGGCTCTCATGGGTTCCTGTGTCTAACCAGGCATAGCCACGACCAAGAAGTTCTACCTTGAGCCGTTCCTGATCCAGAAAAGCCTGATTAACAGAAGTAATCTCCAGCTCGCCACGTTCTGAAGGCTGCACAGATTCTGCCACCTGCACCACATCATTGGTATAAAAGTATAACCCGACAACTGCAAAGTCAGACTTGGGTGTTTCTGGTTTTTCTTCAATGGACAAAGCATTCATATCTTTGTCAAATTCCACAACCCCATACCTGCGTGGATCGCTTACCCTGTAACCAAATATTACTGATTTTCGCTCATTGGTGACAGTCTGCACAGAATTTCGCAAAATACTGGTCAAGTTATGACCATAAAATAAATTGTCTCCGAGAACTAAGCAGACATCGTCGTCACCAATAAATTCCCGCCCAATAATAAAAGCTTGTGCCAGGCCATCAGGGGCAGGCTGGACAGCGTACGAAAAACTCATACCAATATCATGGCCATCACCCAGCAGATCTTCAAACAGAGCCAGATCACGCGGAGTAGAGATAATAAGTACTTCCCGGATGCCGGCCAGCATGAGAACCGACAGGGGATAATATATCATGGGCTTGTCATAAACAGGAATTAATTGTTTACTTACCCCCCTGGTAAGCGGGTAAAGCCTGGTACCACTACCACCTGCTAAAATTATTGCTTTCATCTTACCTCTCTTGAAGTTTGCCCCGAGGCTGTTAGTTCAGTCCTTTTCATTCTGCAAGAGGACTGTTGTCTACTCATCAGGGATAAATCAGTCTAAAAAAATCTTCTGGTCCAGAACTGAGATTTTACTCCACCAATAAGTTGTTTAAACACCAGACCAGGCAAAAATAGCATCGCCATAGCTGCAAAAACACAATACATATCTAAGCCTTGAAAATTCAATCTTTTTAACTGAGCCAGCGGAATACCTTTTGACTCTTTAATTACCCTTGCCCAGGCTATGGTTTTGCGATTGGCAAATCTGCATAATAGTCTCTTAACCTCACGATCATCTAATTGAGGCAGGACGGACTCAACCCTGCTTAAAACCGGATGCTTGCCTGTTGCATTGGATATCTTTGCTGTAACCATGTTGTCTGCATCAAGATGATAGACAGCTGTAGGCACAGGCAGCCTGACCATTTTCATACCTTGCAGAAACAGTTTGAGCCATGTTGCCTCATCTCCACCTCTTAAAGCGCTGCCCTCAGGAAATAAACTGCCTTCAGTCAGAAAATTCCTTTTCAAAGCAATAGTATTGGTTGTGATTAACTCAAGCCCTTTAAGCCGTGCCTGTAAATACTCGCATAGCTCAAAAACATGGCTCTCAAAATGTTTTCGGACATAATTGTCAGCAACCCAGCTCTGCTCCTTTTGCAGATAAGAACCCGTAGACACTCCCTGGCAACCGGGGTGTTCCTTAACAGCTTTTCTGACAATAGCTAAATGATCCTGCAGCCATTCATCATCTGCGTCAAGAAAACAAACCCACTTCCCCCTTGCCAGGCTGATACCGAGATTTCTTGCTGCATACCCACCAGGGCCTGGTCTCATGCGCCGAAAACGCCTGACCCTTTCATCCTTATACCCTCGGGAAATATCAGAACTCTCATCACTTGAAGCATCATCAATAAGAATCAACTCCAGATCAGCATAACTCTGATTAAGGGCGGACTTTACTGCACGGTCCAAATACCGGCCTTTGTTATATACTGGAATTATAACTGAAAAAAATGGTTTCATTTTTGATAAAGCATAACAGCGATAATTAATTTAAATATTAAGTTTACCTGGCCGGTCCATCTAAGACTTACCACTTTAATCCTGCCTGCCCCAAGATGCAGATCCCAAGGATTTCCTGCAAAGCAAGTTTTTTCCGGAGTCGTAAAAAACAAAAAAATTTGACACTGATAAGAGCAATAAGGTCCAAGATCGTAAATCTTCAGTCTTCAGCCTTCAGCCTTCAGCCTTCAGCTTTCAGCTTTCAAAAGTACAGCTCTCCCCTAACTTAACGTCCGTTGTTTAAGTAGGGTTGTGGGCACAGCCCGCATTAGACTGACAGCCCACATTAGACATGCAACCTTGCAAATATTCAGAAAAGAATCAATAAGATTTTATCCCCTGGACAGAGCTGATGCCTATCTTTATATATGTTGACGAAACCCCAAAAAAACTTTTTCCGATAAGCTCATTTAAACGCAAGCTGGGTATTGGCCGTTTTGACGCCTGATCTTTCGGCTGGTTTACGGTTTGAGATCGGCAAAAATGCCTGTCTCCGGTGGGCGAGGTAACAATTAATTCCAAATGTCGCTGTAGTGCTGCTAAGCGCTTATATTTACAGGAAAATCACACAATGATTCACAAACAGATACTTGCTGGAATTGCTCTTTTAATTCTATTGACATCTACTGTTTTTTTTATTGCATACAGAGCCAATACTGAACTGCAGGACATTGTTACTTCACAGTTCAATACACAGCAGCTTCTTTTAGCTCGCAACATTGCTCTGGACATTGAAACCCATTTTGAGTTCATTGAAACAGCTCTGACAACCTATATGAGTTCTGACAACTACGATCTTCAGGCAAAAACCCGTAGTTCATATCAGATACTTAAGAGTTGGCAGGTATTGGCTCTTGGCAAACTGGCTGTCCCCGGAGATCAGGGACTTTTGATTTCCAGCCCGGAAATTGATTCTTTGCAGGATCTGGGTCTTAAATTTCCCTGGGATGAATTCAAGGAGCACATGTCTTCAGGCCCACACAGCCCTTTTTTTCACAGTCAGACCATCAAGCCTGAAAATGGACCATTTGCCCATACCCATGTCCAGTTTATTGCTGCTGTATCACAACCCGGGATGAGCGCTCCTGTCAATGCAGACCCTCCGTTAGGATCTGCAGCTTCTTTTATCCTCGTGGATGCCATGGGCATAGCCCACCGTTACGCACACGGAGTGGTTTCAGGACTCACCGGATATCCATGGGTTATAGATAACAAGGGCTATTTCATGTATCATGTGGAGAAGGATTTTGTCGGCAATAATTCTTTTAATGTTCGCAGCGAAAGGAACCCCGACATATCATATCAGAGAATAAACACGCTGGTTGCAGACAAGCTGCTTAAGGGAAAGGAAGGTACTGACTGGTATATTTCCGGGTGGCACTGGAATATGAAAAGGGAGATGAAAAAGCTTTTTGCTTACAGTCCCGCGTTAATTGTACCTGCAGAAAATGATGAGTCCAATGCAGTATTGTGGTCAGTCGGCCTGGCAGTTCCTGAGAGTGAAGTTTACGGGCTGATTCAGCCTGTTGTCATCAGACAGTGGATAGTTGCTGGAATCTTTATGTTCACTTTTGTTGCCGGCCTTATGGTGCTTTACCTGATATCACTGCGCTGGAACCAGGACCTTGCTGGAAAGGTTGAAGAAAAAACACGGCATCTTATGACTTCAGAAACTTTATTACGCAAGGAAAAGGAAAAGGTGGAACTCAGCCTTCAGGCCCTGCTGGAAACCCAGCAGGAACTTGTACGTTCTGAAAGGTTTGCAGCCATAGGGGAGGCTGCCTCTCATCTTTCCCACGAAATAAAAAATCCTCTAATGCTTATGTCCGGCTTTGCAACGCAGGTCATGCGCACTCTACAGGAGAATGATCCAGGCCGCGAAAAACTGCAGATCGTTTCCCAGGAAGCAAAACGACTGGAAAAAATGCTCAACCAGGTCAGAGATTTCACCAGGCCTCAATCTCCCAGCAAAACCAAATCTCAAATAAACAACCTTATCCAGGAAACAGTCAAGCTGGTCAAGGAAGAACTGGATCTTGTCAATGTTAACCTTAGCCTCAACCTTTCTCCTGAACTTCCTGAAGCAAAAGTTGATCAGTCCCAGATAAAACAGGTGCTTATAAACCTGGTAAAAAATGCGTGGGAAGCCACTCCAGGAGGCGGGTCCATCACCATTAGCTCAAACCTTGTAAACAACCGTATCCAAGTGACTGTAGAAGACACCGGGGCAGGGATATCCAAAGATAAACAAAAAGAAATATTCAACCCCTTCTTCACCACAAAGGACAAAGGTACTGGGCTTGGACTGGCGGTAACTTACAGGATTATTCAAGATCACCAAGGAGAGATCAGGATGGACAGCAAGCTGGGCAAGGGAACAACCTTTTCTTTTTACCTGCCTCTGTATTAAGGAAAGCAGACGCACAAAAAAGATAAGCCCGGACAACTTGCCCGGGCTTAAGCTTTGAATTTATTTACTTTATTTGTTCAGTCTGACTGGACTGGATTTGTTGATGGTGCCGAAGGGGAGACTCGAACTCCCACGGGGGAACCCCCACTAGACCCTGAACCTAGCGTGTCTACCAATTCCACCACTTCGGCACGTAAAAGGAGAAATTATACCAAACCTATTTTCTTGACAAGCTTTTTTTTCCAAACTTCAAAAAATTCTAAGCGTGCAAGTGCTTGATGAGGAGCGTAATTTAATATAATTAATTGACCTTCAGGTCGTTGCGTTGCTGTTTTCAAACGCAAAGCTGGTCTGAAACATGTTTCACTCTTTATACAATATGTAGAATATCATTAAGTCATGGTGATTATAAAAATCTACAGACTGAAGGCTTAAGAGTGATAAACCTGGACCTTAGACCTTGGCCCTTGGATTTAGTAGCTTGCTCCTGAAACCCTGTCATAAAAAAACAAGAAAATTTGAACAGCAAAGGACTCAAAGTTAAAGACAATAAAGAAGATATTTTTTTGAAAACCGGGCATCGGTTTTCAAAAAGGCTGCCTTTTCATTTGCCGCCTGCCTTGTTAAACAGACGAAGTCACTGTCGCAGTCGGGTTTAACTGGGTTCCCCGGCAAATGAAAAAACTTCTTTCTTCCTTTGCGCCCTTTGCGTCTTGAGTGAGTCTTCGAACGGGCGGTAAAAATATCTTTTTTGGGTTGTGGGCACAGCCCGCATTGACTCTTGGACTTTCCTAAACCTCAACAAACGGCTGAAATACTTAATGATAGCTCATGACATAAACATTCTGGAAAGAAAAATTGATGCATCCTGCCTCACTATTGGAAACTTTGACGGGGTGCATGTTGGACATTATCAGTTAATCACCAAAGTCAAAAAAAGAGCCAGGCTCATGGGTTTGTCCAGTGTTGTCATGACTTTCGATCCCCACCCCATGCGGGTGCTGGTTGATAAGAAAAGCCCGCCCTTTATTACTCTGACGGACCAAAAGCTCAAGCTGATAGATGAAATCGGGGTTGATCATACATTGTGCATTCATTTCAACCGCAAGCTTGCCGCTTTGGAACCGGAAGACTTTGTCCGCACTTTTCTGGTGGATAATCTCAAGGTCAAAGAGCTGATTATCGGCTATGATTACGCTTTTGGCAAAGGACGTAAGGGAAATTTTGCCTTGTTGCGCGAATTAGGGCTTAAATATGGCTTTTCTGTTGATCAGTTTCCGCCGGTTATGGTAGATGGTGCCATTGTCAGTTCAACCCGAATCCGGGACCTTGTAGAGGAAGGACGGGTTTGGGAGGTACGGCCTCTTCTGGGCAGATTTTACAACGCTGAAGGCAAGGTAATAACAGGGCAACAAAGAGGTGGGGCACTGCTTGGTTTTCCCACAGCTAATATCCTCCTCAAGGACGAACTCTTTCCTAAAACAGGAGTGTATGCTGTATGGTCTGAAGTTAAGGGAAGGGTCCGGCCGGCAGTAGCTAATATCGGGTACAACCCAACCTTCAGCAATGACTATCTTTCAGTGGAAGTCCATATCTTTGACTTTAATCAGGACATATATGAGCAACCATTCAAGGTTCATTTTGTGCAAAGGCTGAGATCGGAAATAAAATTTTCCGGTATCCAGGAGCTAAAACAGCAGATTGAGAAAGATTGCTTCCTGGCTCGAGAAATATTATCAACACCTGATTCCATGCTGGTTTAAGAAAGGTATATGCCCAGGCGATTTACATATGACACGAGAAAATGAGCTTCTAAGTAACTACAAACGTATATGCAATAAATTCAAAGCATTAAGGTTTTACGATACAGATTGCTTCGGTCGCTTAGGCTCCCTCGCAATGACAGGTTTTCAGCTACCACATCCCTGTCAGCTCAGGTGTCATTGCGAGCGAGTCTTCGAGCGCGGCAATCTCAAACGTGCTAAGGCTGATTTTTTAGTTACTCACAGGTTCGGTCCCGGGCCGCCCGGGGGAGGAGCTTACAAGCAACTATAATTATTTTGCTAATAAATTCAGACAGTTACAGCTATCACATTTTTATGATTTTTACATATGTTTGATTCTCAATTACCAGAAAAGTTCCGTCAAAGATGGGAGCTTTGCGCCTGGCACAGCTTCCTGCCCGGAGGGGGACTGTCCCTCGCTGTGTAGATTTTTTCATCAAAGCATATTTCTTTCAGGAACCAATGCAGCATCAATCTGTTTTATAGTACCTCGCGGGGACTGTCCCAATTTCCAAATATTGGGACTGTTCTTCAAGGTGGAGGCGGCTTCCAGCCGCCTGGTCTTTAATAGCCTGCAGGATGCAGGCTCCACGTTTGAAGACAGTTACTCGCAGGTTCGGTCCCGGGCCGCCCGGGTGTGGTGCTTAAAACCTTAAACAGATACAAGAAAGGATAAAATGAACGATAAACCTGAATCCCTCAAAAAGGTGAACATCATACTGAACAATAAGCTGAAAATGCTTGGAGGTTTGCTTTCTGACAAAAAGGCCCGGGACATCCTGCTCTTTAACGTCAGCAACTACTCCAGTGTCTTTGAAGGTATTATTGTGGCAACAGCCCACGGCAATAGACATTGCAGAGCTCTTGCTGATCATCTTCTGGATGAGATCAAAAAGCAAAACCTTGAGTACCTTGGTATGGAAGGATATCAGGAAGGTGAATGGATACTTCTTGATCTGAATGAAATTATTATCCACCTTTTTACCGAGGAAACCAGACTCTTCTATAACCTTGAAGGTTTCTGGACCAAAGGTTCTAAAATTGAACTAACTGAAACGCCTGGAACTAATTCGTAGATTTGCAACTCAGAAACAGTTTTCATTCTCGCTCTGTGCAAACACTGCAGGCATCAAAACATAATTAACAAGACAGCGATACGCTATCCAAACTTCCTTTTAGAAGGCTGGCTCTCGTATTTATTTTTCTAAAATCTGAAAATTCAGTGCAGGAAAAATAAATACAAAGCCCCAGCCTCCGGAGGCTCGGGCAATAATGCTCACAAACTATCGCTAAAGCACTAATGGAGCACAAAATGCAAAACTCCTCAATCAGGCCTGTCCTCTTATTAATCCTTGACGGTTGGGGGATTGCCCCGAAAGGTCCAGGAAATGCTATATCCCAGGCCACAACTCCCAACCTCGACAACATATTCAAAACATTTCCTTCAAATCAGCTGCGGTGTTCCGGCTCTCATGTCGGCCTTCCAGATGGACAGATGGGTAATTCCGAGGTTGGTCATCTGAACATTGGTGCAGGCAGAGTTGTTTATCAGGATATTATGCGTATCAATTTGAGTATTGAAAAAAATGAACTTTCTCAAAATCCAGAACTGCTCCAGCTCTTTAACAGCATAGAAGCAGGCGGACGACTGCATCTTATGGGCCTGGTTTCAGATGGAGGCGTTCACAGCCTTCAGGACCACTTGCACAGTTTACTTGATATTGCTGTCCAGAAAGGCATAACCAGTATTTTTGTACACTGCATCTTAGATGGTCGTGACACTACTCCCAACAGTGGTGCAAATTTTGTCCAGAACCTGCAGGACCATATACAAAAAGTGGGATCAGGACGCA
Organism: Desulfonatronovibrio magnus; assembly: GCF_000934755.1. Taxonomy (NCBI): domain Bacteria; kingdom Pseudomonadati; phylum Thermodesulfobacteriota; class Desulfovibrionia; order Desulfovibrionales; family Desulfonatronovibrionaceae; genus Desulfonatronovibrio; species Desulfonatronovibrio magnus. Next base: position 15,393 of record NZ_JYNP01000040.1, on the reverse strand, counting down.
TCGCCACAGTAGCAGGCAGGTACTATGCCATGGACAGAGATAAAAGATGGGAAAGAACTGAACAGGCTTACGATGCTTTGACCCTGGGATCCGGGCCAACTGCAAATGATCCGGTTGAGCTGATTAAAGAATCTTATGCCAGAGGTGAAACCGATGAATTTGTAAAACCCCATGTTCTGGTGCAAAGTGACGGAACCCCTGTTGCTACAATTCAGGATGGTGACGGGGTTGTCTTTTTCAATTTCCGGGCCGACAGAGCCAGGCAAATGACTCAGGCCCTTACTGACAGCAATTTTCAAAACTTTAATCGGAAAAAAGCTCCTGACATTCATATGCTGACCATGACAAGATATGAAAAGGACTTTAACCTTCCGGTTTTATTTCCTCCGCAAGAGATGCAAGGCATACTTGCTGAAGCCGTGGCTGAAAAAAAGCTGACGCAATTACGATTGGCTGAAACAGAAAAATATGCTCATGTTACATATTTTTTTAATGGTGGAACAGAAGATCCTTTTCCAGGAGAAGACAGAATTCTGGTACCATCTCCGAGAGAAGTAAGTACTTATGACCAGAAGCCGGAAATGAGCGTCCTTGAAGTCACCAGCATTTTAACTAAAAAAATAAGCAGCAAAGCCCATAATCTCTATATATGTAACTTTGCCAACCTGGACATGGTTGGACACTCCGGCAGCATTCCGGCCACTATTAAGGCCTGCGAAGTTGTAGACCAATGTGTTGGCAAGGTGGTTCAGGCGATTCTGGAACAGGATGGAACAATGCTGCTCACTGCTGACCACGGTAATGCTGAAGACATGTTAACTGACAATGGTAAAACAAAAACATCACACAGCATGAACCCAGTACCCCTATGTTTTATAAGCAACAATGGTAAAACAAAAACATTGCGCCCTGAGGGCATCCTGGCGGATATTGCTCCAACTATCCTGGACATTCTTAAAATTAAAATACCCGAGCAGATGACCGGTAAAAGTCTGCTGGAGGATTAATAGATGGGAGAAAGAAAATTTGTTTCTCCAGTCAGGCCTGTGGGCATGGAACTGGTGATGTTTTACCCATGCCCTTACTGCCAGAGAAATGTTCCTTTGCTGGCCCCTACAGAACCGGCCATGGGTGACTGCGATTCCTGTGGACGCCAGTTTCCTGTTGTGCCCATTGACAACACAACCACTCAGTATATCAAGCTGATCCTGAATAACGGACAGGCAGCCATTGACCCTGAGTATGTCTGAGTACTTCAGGGTGAGGAGCTTACAAGTAACTTCAAAAAAACTGGACCCCGGATCAAGTCCGGGGTGACGGTTAGAACAAACTATTACTCTTGTCATCATTCCGACGAAAGCCGGAATCCAGGTTTTTTCCCCAGACTTGAGCCTGGGAACGAGGGGTATAAGTTACTCACAGGTTCGGACCCGGCCGCCCGGGTGAAACGCTTCAATTCCCCAAAGGCATGACAAGAAATTAAGATGGATCTTGTGAACATCCACAAATCCTCAATTCACCAATCAGTTCCCACCATCAAGATATGGATCATGATGCATAAGATAATTCTGAACATAATCTTTGATCCCTTCCTGGAGAGAATGAAATCTGATCCCGCAACCGCTGCTGTTTAGCTTATCCATGGGAGCGCAAGTATAATACTGATATTTTCCGCGCAGATGTTCGGGCATTTCAATGTACTCTATCTCAGGTTTCATTCCCATAGCATTGAAGACTGCCAGCACCAGTTCATTCCATGTTTTGGCCTTTCCATATCCCAGATTGAAAATCCCATTGATCTCCCTTGTTTCTAAAAACCAGGCCATGACCTTTAGACAGTCCTTAAGGTAAACAAAATCTCTTTTTTGTTCTCCATGATCATACTCAGGATGGTAAGACTTAAACAAACGAACCTTGCCTTCTCCCTGGATTTGCCTGAAGGCCTTGCGCACAACACTTTGCATGTCTTCCTTGTGATACTCATTAGGACCATACACATTGAAAAACTTTAAACTGACTACCTTGCTCAACAAACCTTTTCTCTGCAGCCATAAATCAAAAAGCTGTTTGGAGAATCCATACATGTTTAAAGGTTTTAGCTTAGATATGTGCTCATGAGAATCAGAAAAGCCCAGTGAGCCGTCACCATATGTAGCTGCACTGCTCGCATTAATGAATCTGGCGTTGGCATTTAAGCAGAAACGGGCCAGGCTTTTAGAATAATTTAGGTTGTTCATCATAAGATAATCAGCATTTCTCTCTGTTGTTGACGAGCACGCACCCATATGAATCACTGATTCCACATTATCAAACTCTTTACGTTCAAGACGGGGGATAAAGTCATCCTTGTGAATATAGTCCTTGAACTTAAGGTTAACCAGATTTTTCCATTTTTCTGTCAGCCCAAGATTATCAACCACAATAATATCAGTAATGCCCATTCGGTTCAGCTGGTATACAAAACCGCTTCCAATAAAGCCTGCTCCTCCAGTAACAATATGCAACTTAAAACTCCTTGCTTGCGAGTTGAAAAATTATCAGTTATTTTTTAAGGGTAACAAATGACAGCTGGTTTAATGGCACATCCCGCCTGAGGCGAACATTGCCAGCAAAGCATGCAGCACAAATTAAGCAGTCCCGTAATGCAAGTCAACAAGATACAGGACTGCTTTATTAAGAATATTGAGCAGATGTACCTGGAAATAACAAGGGATAATAATAACCAGGAAAACCGCCTCTAAACATCTATGATTCTACTAATGCCTCCTGCTTCCTGTTTCATGATTCATGATTCCAACACCCAATCAGATACACTGGTAGTTGACAAGTTCATAATTTTAATGTTGTGATTTCAAGACAAGCTTAAACGCAATAGTCACAACATTTACAATAAGGCTCTTGCAATACCCAGTCTTCCGGCTTTCGCCGGAATGGCGGAAAAGGAGAACCGTCTGATTTAACCCTCACCCCAGTCTCGATCCGGGCTCAAGGTCTTCTTATTCGTCTTTTCTGAATATTACGCATAAACAATGATTTACGGGAGGTCGTATGTCTAAGGTTGAAATAATTGAAGAAGTGGAAAATTTTTACACAATCATTCCCTTAATTAAATTCAGGCATACCCCGGGTGTCTTTTTTGACAATGTGCCCATGGAGTATTTACCTAAAATAGATGCCATGGACAGGGTTTTACACGATCAGTCCGCAATCTCCCCAGGGCCGGTGGACGATGTGAAGAGACCATGGTACATGCATCCCCATCAGGCTGACAATCTGATTGTTCTTTACGGCACCAGGCATGTTGATATATATATTAAAGAACACGGGATGCTCAGCTTCACAGTAACACCCCAAAAAATTTTAAAACAAGGTGAATTGCTATATGATGGTCCAGCCATGCTGGTCTGGCCAAAATTTGTTTTTCATAGAATCCAAAGTGGAGAGGAAGGATCAGCATCTCTCAACTTTGCTGTTCACTATCCTGGCATTGACATGCGTAAAAATTTTAATATTTACGACCTTGATCTGGAAACTGGGAAATTTAAAATAATCAGAGAAGGCTTTAAAGACCAAAATATGTAAAGGGCCTCTTTTCAGAACAGGTCAGAACAGGGTCGTGGAGTAAGAGCAGGTCTCATTTTTTTATAGTACCTTGCGGGGATTGTCCCAATTTCCAAATATGGGACTGTTCTTCAAGGTGGAGGCGGCTTCCAGCCGCCCGGAGTTAAATAGCCTGCAGGATGCAGGCTCCACTTTAAAAACAGTTACTCACAAGTTCGGTCCCGGGCCGCCCGGGTGAAGAGCTTCTAAGTAGCTAAAACCAAATTAGAAATAAATTCAGAGCATTATGATTTTACCATACAGATTGCTTCGGTTGCTTAGGCTCCCTCGTGGGTGACAGGTTTTCAGAAACTACATCCCTGACAGTTCAGGTGTCATTGCGAGCGAGTCTTCGAGCGCGGCAATCCTTGTTGCGAGCGAAGCGAAGCAATCTCGCGCTAAGGCTATTACACTTTTTTTTTGTGGCTCCAGCCACATTTTGAAGAAGCGGCTGGAGCCGCAAGAGAAAAACGTCCCCAGGCAGGAGCCTGGGAACGAGAGATATAAGCTACTCGCAGTTTCGGTCCCAAGTCTGCGTTGTCAAATTTTTTGCTCGTAATGCGACAATTTTGTACTTGAATTTTTTTTTATTTCCAGTATGTACTTGAGCACTGAAAGACATTATCAACTTCAGTGAGGATAATTATGAATTATTATGTTCCTTCTTACAAAAACAATTCCCGTATTTGTCTTAAAAGAAAAAAATCCAAAAAACATCTGTGGATCATATCTATTCTTTCTATCTTAGCACTATCGTATATGCTCATGGGCTTCAGTTCAAAATCACAAGAAACTGAAACCGTAGCAGAGCTTCAACCAGGTGCAGAAGTCCCAACAGAATCACATCAAAGCACAGATAGTGAAAAAAGCAATCAAACCCCTCGTCCTGATGCTGTTTCTCAACATGTTGCAACGCAGCAACCCAGTTCAGATGATGACACCTCGGACAGTGCTAAAGACACGTTAAGTCAGGAAAGAGACACTCAGTCCGTTGCCGCTTCATCACCTTCCATTCAGGAAAAGATAGTCTCCATATCATCAGGCGACACATTGATGGGGCTTTTAACTGCACAGGGACTGCCAAGAGCAGAAGCCCATACAATAATCTCCACCCTGCAGGATGTTTTTAATCCAAGAAGAATCAGACAGGGACAGGAGATCACTCTTGCATTTGAAACTATGGATCAATACGACCCCATGTTTCAAAGTATGAACCTCAAGCTTGGAGTCACAAAAGAAGTTCAGGTAGAACGCTGCCCAGAAAACGGCTTTGTTGCCCAGGAAATAGTTCGAGAACTGCAAACAAGGCCAGTCAGAGCTGATGCTGAAATCAACTCCAGCCTCTACAATGCTGCCGTAAGTGCTGGAATGCCTGTGGAAGTCCTCATGCAGATGATTCGGGCTTATTCTTTTGATGTGGATTTCCAGCGTGATATCCGTCATGGAGACAGTTTTGAAGTTCTTTTCAATGAACAACTTGATGAAGACGGAAACTTTATCAGGGGAGGAGATGTCCTCTATGCCAATCTGAATACACGGGGACGGACATTGCCCATTTATCGCTACGAAACTTCGGATGGCGAGGTGGACTTTTTCAACAGTAAGGGTGAATCCGTCCGTAAAACTCTGATGGTCACCCCCATTGACGGGGCAAGGCTCAGTTCAGGCTACGGCATGAGACGACACCCCATTCTGGGATACAGCAGGATGCACCAGGGGCTTGATTTTGCAGCGCCTACCGGTACACCTATCATGGCAGCAGGGGACGGAGTGGTTGAATTTGCAGGAAGAAGAGGAAATTACGGCAATCTGATAAGACTCAGGCATCCCAATGAGTATCAAACACTGTATGCTCATCTTAGCAGATTTGCTTCCGGCATCCGACAGGGGGCCAGAGTGACCCAGGGGCAAATTATCGGTTATGTAGGAACAACTGGTCTGTCTACAGGCCCACACTTACACTATGAAGTTCACCACAGAGGAAGCCATGTGAACCCAGCCACGGTGGATACACCTCCCGGACGAACTCTTGAAGGACAGGAGCTTGAAAAGTTTCTTGCAGCTAAAGAAAATATCCAGACCCTTTTTGCTTCTCTCGAAAAACGTGATAAGCTTGCCAGAGTTAATCAGGATGCTTTAAGCTCAAGATAAAAAACCAAAATATTTTTGGTTGACAATATTTTTTCATCTGCATATAGATATTGTCTTTTCAGACAGTGGGCCGTTAACTCAGCCGGTAGAGTATCTGCCTTTTAAGCAGAGAGTCGCAGGTTCGATCCCTGCACGGCCCACCACCAAACATTTTCATAACATCCTACATTGTCCCGCACCCCATTACAATCAAGCTTTATGAACTCAGCCCAGTGGTAAAGGCTTCCTTATTTGCCTTTAGCCAGGGTGTATTGACGTTCTATTGATTACAAAGGGTCAAGACTTTATGCATGTTCTGACATAAATCCAAACATGCCTGAACTGTCCAGCTTTGAACTGCCAAGCCTCACGTTGAACACGAACAGCACAAGGCGATATGAATATAGATACTCATGAATTCCCTATGCTGGCAAACAGAGCAGCAGCCTTTTGAGCAATCCATCTATCTGTGTCTGTTCGGGCAGGCCCAGGACCGAGGCCGAATGGAGCTGTCTGTCAACGAGTCCAGGCAAGGGAGGAATCGCTGCTGCCAATTCCGGCAAACCCTCCAGCTTTGGTATGGATTCTTCATTAAGGAAGCGGTTCAGAACCAGGACTTGACGGACAAGTTTAAGATCATTGGCCAGACTTCCAATACAGGCCGCGGCCTGCAAACCGCGCATACTCGGTTCGCTGATCACCACCATGCCGTCCACATGGGCAACCGTACCCCGGCCAAGATGTTCCACCCCGGCCTCCAGATCAACCAGGACCCATCCCCCGGTCTCAACAACCAGATGGCGTAAGAGAGCCTTTAAAAGTGTATTTGCCTCGCAGGCACAGCCGCCTCCGGTGGCCGACACCGTGCCCATTACCAGCAATCGCTTGCGGCCCGGTCGGACTCCGGACTGCCCTTCACTCCCCAGGGGTAGATCAACCGCCAGTTCAGCGGGCAGATCACCCACCTCGGGGTTCAAATTTATCATGCCCGTACCAATACGCTCACGGATGAGGTCCTTGCGCCTCACCAGGGGTTCGGGCAGGTCATCTGCCGGGAGCCCGCAGGCCTGACCAAGGGACAATGCAGTGTCGGCATCAACCATCCAGACATCATGGCCCTTTCTGGCCAGATAGTCACCAAGCCAGGCGCTGATGGTTGTCTTGCCCACCCCGCCTTTGCCGGCAAATGCCAGTTTCATCTTTGCCTCATTTTTTCAGATATGTTTTACCGGGGCAGACCTTAGGCCTGCCCCGGACAGAAGTAAAACCTGCAATACAGGTTAGTCTCCAAGCCCCAGAGCTTTGCGTTTGACACTGATGCGGGCATCGATGAGCTGAGCCGCTTTAAATGGATCTGGTTCGACTGCAAAGCACGCCCCAACCAATTCCTCCAGTCCGCCCAGGGCCAGATTGGTAACAGTCTCGGATCCGGTAATATTTGGCGGCAGACCAAGATGGGTGTAGACTCCGGAAGCCACTGCGTAAAGACCGATGGCAGCGGCTTTTTCAGAGTACCATTCCGGGGCGCTGGCAGCCACGGGCAAGTCTGAGATGTCTACACCCAGGGCGTTAGCCAGTACAGAGCAAAGATGCAGAATACGCGAGTTGTCCACACAGGAACCTACATGCAGTACTGGTGGGATGCTTAGAGACTGACACACAGCCTTAAGCCCCTGTCCGGCCTTATCCGCGGAAGCAGGCATCATCAGGCCGGCCTTGCCCATGGCTACCGTGGCGCAGCCAGTAACCAGAACCAGGATATCCTTTTTGATCAGCTCTTCGGCCAGAGTAGTATGTACATAGTCATGCTTCAGCTTGGGATTATTGCAACCAACAATGCCAACAGCGCCGCGCACCTGTCCGGCCTTGATGGCCTCGATGAGCGGTCCGGGCGTGCCGCCCAATGCGCCCAGAATCGCTTCATTGGAAAAGCCTGTCATAAGTTCTACCGATCCCTGGGGAATGTCCACCCTGGCCTGATTGCGTCGACCATAGTTCTCGATGGCCATGCGCACCAGCTTAAGGGCTTGGCTCCTGGCGTTGGTATAGTTGAACTCCACGTGCTCGGCTCCGGTAAACCTGGCCTTGTCCGATGTGGACACAAATCTGGTATGGTAACAGTCAGCCACCTGGACCAGGCTGGGCATGATGCACTGGTAATCCACCAGGATTAGCTCTACTGCTCCGGTGATGATTGCCAGTTCGGTCATCAAATGGTTGCCGGCCATGGGAATTCCCTGGCGCATGAGCACCTCATTGCCTGTACAGCAGAGCCCTGCCACATTGATGCCCCCGGCTCCGGCCGCTTGCACCTCTTTTTTTATCTCCGGGTCATTGACCGCGCTCAAAAGCATTTCCGAGACAATGGGCGAATGGCCGTGGACGAGGATGTTTATCTGGTCGGTCTTGAGCACGCCCAGGTTGACTTTGCCTGCCCTTGGAGTGGGTGTTCCAAAAATGATGTCCGAAACTTCCGTGCCAATCATGGAACCACCCCAGCCATCGCCCAGACATAATCGGGCCGAGTTCAGACACAGGCTGACGGCATCGGAATCCACACCCATGTGGGTGCGGTGCATCATTTCCACAATATCACGATCAATGCCCCTGGGAGTAATGCCAAGTTTTTTCCAGAGGTCTTTTCTTTTTTGGGGAACTCGGGACAGAAAGCCCAGGTGATTGTGTTGAAAGCCAAAGTCCTGGATCATGGACTCGGCCACGGCCAGGGCCAGTTCCTGTATACTCTTGTCCGCAGCCTCTACCCCGATCTCCTGGGCAATGCGTTTGAGCTTGGCCTGGTCACGCACCTCGTAATCACTGGTCTGTCCTCTGCCAATGGCGTGCAGAGTCTCCACCAGGTCCCGACCATGATCCGAATGTGAGGCAGCACCTGCAGCCACAAAGCGGCCGAAATTTCTGGCCACGGTCAAATCAGCATCAGCTCCGCAGACTCCTCGCGGCTTTTTACTGCTGATTCGACATGGTCCCATGACGCATTTCTTGCAGGTCAGTCCCTTCTCACAAAAAGGACAATGGGGTTCCTGCTGTTCCAGACGGTCCCAGACGGTTTCGACCCCATCCTTTTGAGCCTTACGGATCATCATTTTGGCATCGTCCCAAATGGTCAGGTCATCGATGGTTCTTTTGTCTTTGGCCATAACCCCTCCTTTCAAGTTGTTAACTATAAAGCAGCCCAGACTTCACAATTTTAATTCAGAAGGCGCATGAGCTCTTCTCTGTCAGAGGAGTCAGCATACAACTGAGTGGTAATGCCACTTACAGACTCAATCAGCTCATTTGGTGATTCATACCCGTACATCCTGGCCGTGGCAGGGTTTGTTGACAGAAGCCGGCCGTCGGGAGTGGTGGTGATGGTACCTATAGGGACGTTCATCAGGATGTCGTGAGGGTCAGAAAAGACGGTTTGGGCAGGCTCATCTTTATTTTTGGATGGTCCGGACATGGTCAACTCCGAAAAGATTTAAATTCCTTTGGAAGAAAAAAACAAGGCTTGATGCCTGCTTTTGGAGTAAATTAGTCTGTCGCTGAAAGCAACAACTTCTGAAACGAGAACTTACTTAATGTCTCATGAACCAAATTTATCATTCAAATGGCTCACTATCAATAGTAATTGTGAGCCGATTAAATGTCCTAATCGGCTCACATGAAAACACAATGCCTCGGAACCAGCTAAGATTCAGACGACCTTGGAAAAAATAGGGTTATAATTGACAATTGGACTATGTGGATTTTATCCCTGTCCGAGCTGGAATGCTGGGATTGTTGATACTGGAATGATTACCAGGAGAACCCGGAATCCCCTTTGGGGTGTTTTACCTCTGACTTCTGACCTCTGATTTCTGGCCCCTGACTTCCATAAAGATGCAGTAGAACGCATGTTCATGCCACATATGTTCCATTGACATTTTTATTGACATCCTTTGTCAAAAGAGATAATTTTTTCTTTGCAGGTAACATAAAGTCTTTTTTCTTATTTTGACATCCAAAAGTTTATGCTTTTATCTGATTGAGTCAATTCTTGAGTCAGGGAAAATTTTTAATCAACATGAACCCCTTGCTAATATGGGCTGCAGCAATTAATTTGAACCCTGCTCGACCATCATAATTTTTTCATCAAGTCCCCATCGTCTAGTGGCCTAGGACGCTGGCCTCTCACGCCGGAAACAGGGGTTCAAACCCCCTTGGGGACGCCAAATAAAATCAATGGGTTACGGCCTATGCAGCAGTAACCCATTTTTATTTTCCAACCCTATTTCCAACCTTCAAGACTAATATCAGACTTCTAAGTAACTATAATCGTTTTGATAATAAAATCAGACGGTTACAATTTTCATATTTTTACGATTTTTGTTTATGATTGATGCACATTTGCCTGAAAAATTCCGTCAAAGATGGGAACTTTGCGCTTGGCACAGGGACTGTCCCTCGCTATGTAAATTTTTTCATTAAAACCGATTTTTGCCAAAAACCAATGCAGTATCAAACTTTTTAACGTTTCCTCGCGGGGACTGTCCCAATGTCCATAGAGGAGACTCATTTTCAGTTACTCGCAGGTTCGGTCCCGGGCCGCCCGGGTGAAGAGCTTACAAGTAACTACAGTCGTTTTGGCAATAAAATCAAGACATTATGCTTTTGCCATACAGATTGCTTCGTTCGCTTAGGCTCCCTCGTGGGTGACAGGTTTTCAGCAACTACATCCCTGACATCTCAGGTGTCATTGCGAGCGAGTCTTCAAGCGCGGCAATCCTTGTTGCGAGCGAAGCGAAGCAATCTCGTGCTAAGGCTATTACATCTTTTCTTTGTGGCTCCAGCCACTTTTTGAAGAAGCGGCTGGAGCCGCAAGAACAAAACGTCCCCAGGCTGGAGCCTGGGAACGAGGGGTGTAAGTTACTCACTGGTTCAGTCCCGGGCCGCCCGGGTAAGAAGCTTAAAAATGGCTTAATTCCCGTTGAACACTTAATCTCGCCGCTGGTCCTGACCAGATCGGTTCTGGCATATTTTTTCCTCATCCCCGTCTCGCTCTGAACCTTCAGAGCTGCCGAAATTTCAGCCGCCTTTGAGCCCGCACATGGGCAGTATTTTAACAAAGGCGTACATGAGTCCGGCCATGGACAGGAGGGTGATAAGTATAATGAGTAATGTCGTCATTTTTTTTGCCTTTTGATCAGGGTTATTTTCGCAGGATATCTTTTATTTCTGCCTGAATTCTGGTTTTGACTTTACCTATTGACAGCTCAGACTTCTTTTCCCTGAGGCTGTCCGCCACCCTGCAGGCCTGGTCCAAAGCTGATTTTATCAAATATGAGGGCAGAACCGGAGAAGCTTTGTCGCCTGCTCTGGGAACAGAAATATCAAAAAGCAGGCTGTCTTGAATTATCCGAAGCAGATCCGTGGATATATCCGGGGCAATCAGTGTTTCCCTTTCAGGAATAATGCCATCCATATAGCTTATCATCTGCCAGAAGTTGTCGTTCATGCTGAAGTTCAGTCCAGGCAGCATGCTGTCAGCCACCAGCAGGTTGAAAACTTCATGCGCTGTTCCTGCTCTTTCATTATCTTCAATAATATTGCCGATGCTGCGGGTGGAATCAAAGTCCTGGCGCATTATACCATGCAGCTCATGCTGCGCCTTTTGCAGGGCGATATCATCAGGACTGGCCCCTTCATGGAGAATCATGTCTTTAACGTCTGAATATTTTTTTACCAGCCTTGTTTCCGGCTCCCCCTGGCTGTTAAGGCAGCAGACTACATACACCACAAGATTAGCGTTTGTATCCTGGACCTGTCGTTCCAGCCTCTTAACGCACTGGGGCAAATCAAAGCTGTCAAACAAGGTCACTACTTTATCAAAGACCGGATCTCCATATGATGCAAAGTGAATAGGCTCTTCAATGTCCGGTGTCCCTTTTTCATACAGGCTTCTGTCAGTAGTCAGAATGGTGTCAGGATAACCTCCATGCTCGCCACCCAAATGGAGCATATTTTTTTTAGATATCCGGGCTCCAAGACTCTGTAGATATTCTGAACCTGAAAGAAAATCCCAGATATCATCAAGGCTGACCGGCAGTGCTGCTTTGTCCTGCATACTCTTCATTCTCAGGTAAATTTCATAAAGGTCCTGGGCAGGCACCTCTATATTGGCACTCCTGCTCTGTTGCTCTCTGGCGCGTCTAAGCGCTCTTTTGAACAGTGTATCCTCTTTCAGCTCTCCCGAGGCCAGCTGCGAAAACTCGTCTTCAGTCACCGGCAGCATGGACAACTGTTGTGGACCCACCACTCCCACTGTCTGGGCCAGCCTTTTAAGCAGCCGGTCATAAACAATTTGTTCTGCTGAACCAGCATAACAGAAGTTGAGAACAAAGATGCGCTGATGGGACTGTCCTATTCGGTCGATGCGGCCTATGCGCTGCTCAACTTTCATGGGGTTCCATGGCAGGTCATAGTTAATGATCAGGTCTGCTGTCTGCAGATTGAGCCCTTCTGCTGCGGCATCTGTGCAGATGAGTATGTCTATTTCATCCCTGAGAAAAAGATGTTTGATATGCTCCCGATTTGTGCCGGTATACCTGGATGACTCGGGATGAACATATCTGCCTCCCTGCCCGGAGTACTCACCTATGCGCATTTCAGGATTGATGGCCCTCAGTCTGCCTACAATGTCTGTCAGGGTGTCGTAAAACCTGGTAAAAACTACAGTCTGCCTGATTCTGCCCGGGACATTTCTGCGTCTGCCCTCAAGCACCCTGAGCAGTTCTACCATCTTCAGGGGCATGTCTGATATATTGCCTGCCAAGTCCAACAGCTTGACCAGCTTTTTTTCCTCCCAGATAAGATCATCACTGGTCCGGTTTTTAAGAAGAGATTCCACAATTACTTCATCGCTGTCTTCACCGTACCCGTAAACATTGTCATGCTCCTCAATATCAGCAGCAAGCACATCCTTAGCATCAATGCTCCTCAGGGTTGTCCTGACCTTATCCAGCCTGCGCCTGATGGTTTCTTTGATGGCATACGTGCTCGAAGCAAGCCTCAGGCGAAGAAAGCTCAGGTAAAAGCCAAGACTGGTTGTCCACTGTTTTTGAGAGGTATTGGATGAAATTTTTCTGGTAAGTTCACGACAGTAACTTTCCAGTTCGTCATAGACTTCCTTTTCTGGTCCAGTCAAAACCAGAGAAGGAACAGGCAGAATCTCCCGTCTGGCCAGGTTGGCTTCAAGCTTTCCCTGCTGCCTGTAGATTTCCAGTAATGGCCTTGTATGACGAAGCATAACTCTGGACAGGGGAGCTGCGGCAAAAATCACCTTAAGAATATTTTTGCGGTCCAGTCCGCGGGGGATGCGGCCGTGTTCCAGCCAGATCCTGACTGATGTCTTGATGCGTCCGTCTATGACTGCATTTTCAAGAAAACTCCACAAAAGAGGATCATACCTTTTGACTGAGCTTAAGGACGAACGTAAAAGCTCCCACTCATGAGAATCAGGCTCCTCTTCATGAATAAGACTGGCAAGGGCATTGTAATATGTCCAGGTCAGGGCGGGATCTTTCTGAAAGTGTGCGATACGCCTGGAAAGGCTGATGAGATCAAAAACTTCTATCCAGTCCAGCTGCATGGGCGTGGCCGTAGCCAGCCACAGGCATTTGCCGGATGGACTCAGAACACCCCTGATTGTTTCATAAAGACGGCCAAAACGGGGAAAGCTCCTTTCTCCGTCTCTGGGATTTTTCCTCCGGGCGTAGTGGGCTTCGTCAACAAGAACAATATCAAAAGGCTCAGCTCTTTTGAGCTGGTTTATACGTTCAGTTCTGGTCATCAAGCCTGTGGAAACAATACAAAGGTCTGGACCATACATTTGAGCGGACTGCATCTCCTGTTCTTCCGGGAAGATACACTCATGATTAAATCCACTTCCACCCTTGACCCTGGCAAACGGCAGAAAGAATTTCTCGGCCATCTCTCTTTGCCATTGCAGGGTAAGACTTGCAGGAGCAGCAACCAGGACCCTTTTGACCAGTCCGGACAGATAAAGGGAGCGAATGGCCAGGCCAGCTTCAATGGTCTTGCCAAGACCGACCTCATCACACAGAAGATAACTGTAAGGCCAGGTGCTGATGAGCCGATTAGAAACAACTTCCTGATGCGGCCAGGGCTTGACCGGCGCTGTTTCCATGCCCACAAATCGACCACCCGGAAGCCTGGGGCCGTCTTTGATCAAGGCACACTTTAAGAGCTCCATTGAGGAAGGCCTGGGCGTGTCGCTAACCGACTCTGAGGACCCATCAATTTCAACCGGCTTGTCATTATCCAGGCCTATCTGGATAAGTTTCTGCCTGACCGCTTCAGGCAGCTTAAACACCCTGATGAACGGGTTTTCATCCTTCCAGAGCTGGTTGAATGATTTCTGCGCCTGGTCAATACGCTCCCGGTCTGCAGGTCCCCACCAGTCGGTATGCAGGGTGATGTTCTCTGCGTTATGCATGAGAGCCCTGCGGGATTCATTCAAAGAACCTGAGATATACATCCTGCTGTCAGAGGCATCGGTAAAAACCGCCCACTTCTCATGGACATAGCCATCTTCAATTGAATCAAATGGAACAGGCTTGCCTGTTTGACCATGCACCCTGAAGGCAACGCACACCTCAAGTATCTCCCTGGCCACCATCCAGCACAAAAGCTCCACTCCGCGCCTGACATCTTCGGGCCAGTTATGTGGGCTATCAAGCTCATGGCTTAATTTCTGAATAGCCCGTTGTTCATCACCTCTTAGAATGGCTGCAACGTCTTCCTGGTCCAGGTCTGCCCCCACAATCATTCTCACTCTGCCCCCGGAGTCGGCAAATGCTGAAAAGCCCTGGGAGGCTACAGCGAGAGATGATGAACGGAAATAGCCTGCTACCCGGTCATAGGATTTACTTCGTTTAAGGACAGGGATGTAAAAATCGTGAAGGATACTGACTGGACTGCCGTCTGGTCTTAAGGAGGAAGTTTTGTAGGAGTACTCCCACTGCCTGTTATGGAACAGCTGGGCCGGACCTGTGTCTGTCATGAACTATCCTTGATTGTATCAAAAAACGCCTTGTTCATAACTCCACTTCCCGGCCTCCAAACATACTCTTTCTCTGGACAGCCTGTTCAAAAAGCTCACTGTCTTCAGGACTCAGGTCACTTAGCATGCCAGCGTATTTCATGATGTCAGGCTTTGGGCCCGGGTGCTTTTCTTTTAGAATTTCTTCTTTCATAAGGTTAACCATTTCAATTATTTTGATCATTTTGCAGAATTTTTTCTATGGAAACAGCAACTTTTGGCAACTCGTCAACACATACATACCAAATGATATCAATGTTCACTCCAAAATAGTCGTGAATAAGTTTATCTCTGATGCCAGCCATACTTTTCCAGGGTACATCGCTATAGCGCAAGCGTGTGTCTGTGCTAAGGCTTTTGGTTGCCTCACCAATGATTTCCAGATTGCGTATAACAGCATCCTGGGTTTTATAGTCCCTGGCAAATGAAGAGTAATCTAAGCCGGAAATATAGCTCAATGTCCTTTTGATGGCCTCCTGAATATCCAGAAGATATGCTTTTTCCGACCGCTTAGACATAGGTAGTTTCCTTTTCAATGGAGTCGGCAATTTCAGGCAGTC
>NZ_JYNP01000039.1 GCF_000934755.1 Desulfonatronovibrio magnus | reverse complement strand
GTCAGAAACATTGCCCCGACTTGAGGGGATTGAGACGTGATACCAGCCTCTCTTTAGCCTTGCCTTCTTCTTCGTCAGAAACATTGCCCCGACTTGAGGGGATTGAGACATGGGCTGAGAGACGCCAATTTGATGTTCTAACTGTGTCAGAAACATTGCCCCGACTTGAGGGGATTGAGACGGAGTCCTGTGGGAATCCTAAGGACGTCCTAAGCTGGTCAGAAACATTGCCCCGACTTGAGGGGATTGAGACTCATGGTGAGTGACCCCCTTGTTAAAAGTTAAAAAAAGTCAGAAACATTGCCCCGACTTGAGGGGATTGTTGAAGAAGGAGCCAGGGGACAGGAATCAGGGATCAGCAAAAAAAAGAGATGCTTGACCTCTATCCACAAGTATATTGATTGAACTATTGTACATGCTGACATTGATCAAAAAAATCCAGACAGGAATAGATATACCGCAAGCAAACTGCTTAGTGCTTTACATGTGGCACTGGAGTTGGCTCTTCTTGGACCTTCTTGCCCCAAAAAGTAAATCATTTTAACAGAAACATGCTCAAATGGATTCCGGATTGCCTGCCCCCTGCTTTCATGTAAAAGGGGCCGAACCTGTGAGTAACTCTCATCAATAATCCAACACCATCTCTCCTTCCCTGATTATCTTCATTCAATCCCCCCCAGATCCCAAAACCCTCACTTCCCCAATACTCATTATCGACAGGGCTAAAATGTTGACTTTATTGTGTTGAACCAAGTAAACAGTAAGCAGGATGTTTGGCAGTTTTAAATTGACGGCCCTATTTGCAATGAGGAATTTTTTATGACGTATTTAAAAGATCGGTATGTGAACTTTTTTACTGACTATGGGTTCAAGAGGCTTTTTGGTGAAGAACATAATAAGGATTTACTGCGGGACTTCTTAAACGAGCTGCTCAAGGATGAACAAGGTGCAATCGTTGATTTGACTTTTTTTTAAGGACAAGCATCTCGGTGCCACAGGTCTTGACCGCAAGGATATTTTTGATCTGTACTGTGAAAATGAGCGCGGCGAAAAATTTATTGTGGAACTGCAAAAGGCCAAACATAATTTTTTCAAGGACCGCAGCATGTTTTACGCTTCTTTTCCCATCCAGCATCAGGCGCAGCGCGGAGACTGGAACTTTGAACTCAAGGCCGTGTACACCATTGGCATTCTTGATTTTATTTTTGACGAGGACAAGAATGATCCGGACAAGTACCGGTACTATATCAAACACCAGAACATTGTCACCAACAAGGTATTCTGCGAAGAACTGACCTTAATCTATATAGCTTTGCCCAAGTTCCGCAAAAATCTTGATCAGTTGGAAACGAGGCTTGATAAATGGCTTTATGCCATCAAGCATCTTGACCGGTTAGACAGGGTTCCTGACGCATTAATGGAACAAATTTTTGAAAAATTTTTCCAGGTGGCTGAAATCGCCAACTTCAGCCGAGATGAGGTTCTGAAATATGAGGGCAGCCTTAAATATTATCGGGATTTGAAAAATGTAATAGATACGGCATGGGAAGAAGGCTGGAAAGAAGGACGCGAAGAAAGACGTAAAGAGGCTTTAAACATGGCGAAAAACCTTCTCGATATTCTGGACGATGAGACCATTGCTTTGAAAACCGGTCTTACCGTTGAAGAAGTTGCTGCTTTGCGCGATTAAGTGCTTCTAAGCGCTGCACCCGGGCGGCCCGGGACCGAACTTGTGAGTAACTTGCACCACTCGTTCCCAGGCTCCAGCCTGGGGAAGTCTTGTTCTTGCGGCTCCAGCCGCTTCTTTGAAATGTGGCTGGAGCCTGGGAACAAGAAAAAACCTGGATTCCGGCTTTCGCCGGAATGACGACAAAGAGTAATAGTTTGCTTTAACCGTCACCCCGGACTTGATCCGGGGTCCAGTCTTTTTGAAGTTACTTGTAAGCGCTAAACAGATACATCAAAAATTTAAGTCAAGGAGTGATCCGGCCAGCAACAAAGTCCTTTGCCCCATAGTCTCCTTGATGATATATTCTTTATCACTGTGATCAAGGTCACCGCATGGTCCAAGACCGTCAAGCACGGGAATGGACATTGCAGCTATAAAATTGGCATCTGATACCCCACCCCTGGTCTCGCTGCCAATGGGCAAACTGTATTTTTCAGCAACTTTCTTGACAAGCACATATAAAGCTTCATTGAGGATGTTGAGTTTCATGGGAGGCCTGTTAGAGACAATATTGTACTTTCCAGTCACACCATGCACCACACTTTGTTCGCAAATCTTATCCACTGCTTCAATAATCTGTTGCTCATCCTGTGGTTTGGCATAACGAATATCTATTAGAAGTTCAGCTTTTTCAGCTATAGCATTGGGAACCATCCCCCCATGCGCTGCTCCCACATTAATTAGAATATCAGGAGGAGAGTTCAAATTCTCCAGTGCGATAATCTTATGAGCTGCCTCAAGCAAGGCGCTTGGCTTGTCAATCCCGGCAGCCCCGGCATGACCGGCTTGCCCGGACAAAACCACTTTAAGACCGATTTTTCCTTTGCGGGCAACAACCACCTCAGACCCAAGGCCTCCACCTTCCAACACAAAAGCAGCCTTACAATCAACAGCTTCCTTTTCAATAATTGCTTTTGAGTAAGGCGATCCAATCTCTTCGTCAGAATTAAAAAAAATTTTAACCGGGATATCCTTTAAAAGCCCCATATCTGAAAGTGCTTTAAGAGCAAAAATCCCAACAACCAGACCTCCCTTCATATCCATGACTCCAGGTCCATAGGCATGGACATCATCTTCCCTGTAAAAATTGAACGGGGAGTCAAAAGGAAATACAGTATCCATATGCCCCACAAGCAAAAAGTGCGGTGCTTCTAAAGCTTTGTCCGTCCAGGCGCTAAGCATGTTGCCACATCCCTGCATGGGCAAAATTTCTGTATTTAAAGAAATACCTGCAAGAATCTTTTCAAGTAAGTCAGCCATGCGGTCAATACCGGACTTGTTGCCAGTACCGCTTTGAATCAGCACCAGTTTTTCCAGCAAAGAGAACATTTCATCCTGTAAACCCTGGATATGGGCAGTCAGATTATTATCCATAAGAACATCCCGAGCATTACTCATTATTTTTTTTCTTAAAATAAGATTCAAAAGCAAATCGCTCATCAGCATACATTTCCGGATCTGCATCAGGATAAAGCACTTCCTCTCCACTCCACGGTTTTTTAAGCAAAACCTCATTATCCTTTCTGTCCACCACATTGGATCGATGCAAAGGAATTTTACCTCCTGCAGTGGCAATATATCTTGGTATGGCATCTCCGGATATATTTCCATACATACTTTCCACTATATCACGGCCCTTTTCCACAGGAACGCGCAGGTGCGTAAACTGAGGATTGCGATAACTGCAGTTAAAGATATAGTAAGGTCTTACATATGCTTCATGTATTGTTTCACACAACTTCCACATCTTGACCTTTGTATCATTGATACCTTTAAGAAGCACAGCCTGGTTCATAACAGCACTGACACATTTGGAAATCTGCTTGAAAGCTTCTTTTGATACTGGAGTTATTTCCTGAGCAGTGTTGATCTGAGTCACTACCCTGACCGGTTTTTTATCATTGCTTTCAGTTAAAATATCCAAAAGTTCCTGGTTTATTCTCTGGGGAGTGGTCACAGGAATCCTGGTACCAAGACGCTTCATTTTGACATGTTCCATATCGTCCAGTTCTCTTAGAATTTTCCTCAGCATATCATTGGGAAGCATAAAGCTGTCACCGCCGGTAATGAGTACATCCCTGATTCTGGTGTCTGATCTGATATAGTCCAGTGCTTCCTGATAGGCATCACGGCTGTAAATGCGGTCTTTTTTTCCAATATGGGCAATTCGCAAACAATGAGTACAATACATGGCGCACATATTTGTTGCTTTTATAGTCACAACTCTAGGGTAGAACTGATCAATAAGCCTTGCAGGTGAATGATCGGCTGCTACAGGAGGAATCTCAATGCCTGCATTGTCCACCATTTCTCCGGTAGGCACAGACTGTAACAGGACCGGATCATTAATGGTCTCGGGTATAATAAGACCAGCATAATAAGGGGTTAATCTCATGCGGTAGTCAGCAGTAACACGGCTGACTTCCTGCATGGCTCTGGCAGAAAGATTTAAAATTTTGCCCAGGGTATCTAAGGATTCGATTGCATAACGTAATTGCCCGGAAAAAGAATTCCAGTCTTCATCAGACATACTCAAAATCTTTCTGATGCGAGAGTGATTTTCCTGGATTCTATCCCAAAGTTCTATTCCACTGGGTGCAATCTCATCTTTCTGCTTAAGATATGAACTGACTCTGGCACCAGCATCCTCCACTATGGTCAATGCCTTATCCACCCTGCCGCCAATGCTGACCTGATGCTCATCAATATCCTGATGTTTTACAGCCAGTTCCATCAGTTCCTGACGGGATATATCAGATGCAAGCGGACTCAATCCGGCTGCATTTCTTATCTTTAACAGCAGCTTGAACAATTTGACAATATTGCCAGTCAAATTTTCCTGTTTGCTTCGTTCCAATAAAACTGCGATCTTGTTTTTACTTTCTAAATCAATACTTCCACTGTCTGATCCGGAAAATAAATGATCTATCAACTCCTTAGTGTAATTATCCAGCAAGTTTAATGTACCCATAATTTATTCCATATTGGTTATAGATTCTTCCAGCATTTGCCTGCCAAACTTGATTTCCCTGTCTAATATCTCCCTGCTTCTGGAAACCGCCACAACTCGCCCCAGAAAGGTTCCAGGCTTTATGGAGCAGCCATGTCCAACATGTTCCAGGATTATCATTTTATGCTCAATACCATTTCTCTTAACCTGACGGAAAAGCTCACGTTCGTCTTCCTCGAGAGGCAGAAAATGTTTGGTAACAACCTCTCTGTCCACCTTGAAGTTATATGTCCTCCAATTCAAGTCTGAAATAGCATCGGATATTTCTACTTTATTGGATGGAAGCCTGTTTTCTGTAACAGCATAATATTCCAGTTCCATCAGTGAAGGAGCATCCTCAGGCAGCAGGTTTTCCAAGGTACAGCACATTTCCATAGTGGTTCCCTGTTTGCGGGCATTGACTTCCACAAAAAAGATATTGCCCTGTTTGTCCACTATATAGTCACACCCGAATATCCCCCTGTACCCGCTTCTCCCCAGAACTTTTCCCACCATGCGGGTATGTTCCTTAATCTCCAGCTGCTCTTTGTAGGACAAAACAGATGGAAAAGTGGAACCACGAAACATGTTGCCGCCCTCTATCTCCTGATCTGCAATGGCTGCAATAAAGACATCATCTTCATTACCCACCACCCCAAGAACAGTTGGGTCATGCACATGGGGCACATAACGGCTTAAGAAATAAGTGGCCTGAGGAAGAGGCAGTCTTTGAGCAAGATCTTCCATGCTATTGACAATAAAGCTGTTGGTTCCGGCTGCGGAATAGGGTTGAGATACAAAAACTCCGTCTGGCCAGTTGGTCAGACTTTCTTCTATGTTTTTAAGCATTTCATTGACTCCGCCGGATATTTTATAGTCAATGACGGGCACAACGTCCTTAAGCATTTGAAGCTGGTAGAGTTTGTTATTCCACATGCCGGCCACCTGGCCATTGGGGCCCAGCAAGGTAACCCCGGGCATTCTGGTAAATGTCAATTCCGGCAATGATTCAAAAACATGAACATACAGATTGCCCTGCCTTTTGATAAGCATGCGTACCAATTGCAAAACTGTCATGGAATAGGAAACCACACCGGCAAAATCGCCCGGGGACATACGGCAGCTGAACTTACGGCTTGTCTGGTGGTAAAGATTGCGGGCCAGAGGATTGATGATTAATATATTGCGATGCGGGTAGGATTCCATTACATCTGGAAGAATGGAAATGTAATCAAATTTTTTATTGTGTATTTTTGAAAGATTCTCCTTGACGAACTCATTGAGTCCATCAGTCTTGAGTTCTCCAATATAAAGAAAATAATCAGTGCCATCTTCAAGCTTTACATCAGAAAACAATACATCATCTTCATCGGAAAACATCACTTACCCCCGGAATTAAAATATCAGAGTCAAAGCCTTCATGCAGCATTAACGTTCAAGCCTTAAGTTTTGGTTTGTCAAAAATACTGTTCTTCGGTGTTTCCAGTGTTTTCTGCTCAGCTTTACTCCACCTTGAACAACTGACAAAAGAACTGATAAATTAATTTTCTACAGGTACACAGGAAAGTCAATGAAATAACTGTGAGTGGTTGCACTCCAGGTAGCCTTGGCGTGGCTTTTTTTCCAGCTCATTATCTCTGCCTGCACTGCGAAATAAAAGCTCAGCGAATATTTGTAACTCACCGCTCCAATCCTGTAACAAAAAACAAAAAAGTTTATATCAGTTTTATTAACCCTGACACATGGGGGTAATAGCCAGGCTCATAACTCTTCTGCCTTCAGCCTTCAGCCTTCAGCCTGAAAAGTACAGTTCTTGCCACAAATTAGCGATCCTTGTTAAATTTGGGTTGTGTGCACATATCGTATCAGCAATATCTCCAAACCATGCATGCCTTTCCTGTAATTTGACAATATCTAATAATCAGTTATAGTATTACCTATGAGTTAGTTTTCATCCATTTTATCAGCAAATACCATCATACAGTTAAGGGGTGTTCATCCTTTAACTCCCGTGTCCCCCTCTTCAGCCATTGCCTGATCTAAGCAAATCCCAGGCTGCTTACACTTTGTTGCAAATATATTTTTATCAAGGAGGAATAATGCGAGCACCAGATTATATTAATGATATCAAAAAAGTAAGTGGAATGTCACCCCAGGAACTTGAAAATCTCAAACCAGTTATGGATAAATTTGAATTCAGGTCCAATGATTACTACCTCTCACTCATCGACTGGAATGATCCATCTGATCCCATCAGAAGAATCATAATCCCATGTCAGGAAGAAATGGATCAGTGGGGTAAGCTGGACCCTTCCAACGAAAAAAAATATTCAGTTTTGCCCGGTCTTCAGCATAAATACAGAAGTACAGCAGTTTTTCTGGCCAGTGACGCTTGTGGTGGCTATTGCAGGTATTGTTTCAGAAAAAGGCTGTTCATCTACCCGGAACAAAGAGAAACCCTGACAGATTTTGAAGCTGCCTTTAATTATGTCCGTGAGCATAAAGAAATCAACAATGTACTGATTACAGGCGGAGATGGTCTCATGCTTTCTTCAGGCAAACTGGAAAACCTGATCAGCAACCTTAGAACTATAGAGCATGTCAAAATCATTCGCATTGGCACTAAACTACTTTCATACAACCCATATCGGGTCATCAATGATCCTGGACTGCTTGATCTGGTCAGGAAGTACAGCAGGCCCGACAGAAGAATTTATTTCATGCTCCACTTTTCCCACCCCAATGAAATCACTGAGGTCAGCTTAGACGCCTGTGACAGGCTGATTAAGGCTGGAGCTGTTTTGTGCAATCAGACGCCGATTCTAAGAGGTGTTAATGATGACCCCAAAGTAATGGGTGAGTTGTTCAACCAAATATCATACATGGGTATTGCCCCGTATTATGTTTTCCTGTGCAGACCAACTGTGGGCAATCTTACATTTGCTGTCCCGGTTGAGGAAGCTTTCCATATTTTTCAGACTGCTCGCGGCATGTGCTCAGGCCTGGGCAAAAGAGCCAAACTGACCATGTCTCACGCGGATGGAAAAATTGAAGTCGTTGCCATGACCGATGATAATATAATATTTCGCATTCACAGGGCAGCAGACCCGTATGACAGTGGAAAGATCTTTATCTGCAAACGAAACTCCAAGGCCTATTGGTTTGATGACTACCAGGAAATATTAGAAGTTATTCATCACCAGAAACTGGAGTATTAATGCGGGCTTTTCCTGCAACCTGCCACATTTTGACGATTTTGCTCATGATTGATGCACATTTGCCAGAAAAGTTCCGTCAAAGATGAGAGCTTTACGCCTGGCACAGCTTCCTGCCCGGAGGCTTACAGCCCGGAGGGGGACTGTCCCTCGCTGTGTAAATTTTATCATTAAAGCAAATTTCTTCCAGGAACCAATGCAGTATCAATCTTTTTTATAGTACCTCGCGGGGACTGTCCCAATTTCCAAATACGGGACTGTTCTTCAATGTGGAGGCGGCTTCCAGCCGCCTGGAATTAAATAGCCTGCAGGATGCAGGCTCCACTTTAAAGACAGTTACTCACAAGTTCGGTCCCGGTCCGCCCAGGTGAAGCGCTTCTAAGATGAACAGCAGGGAGCAGTCACAATTGCCCCCTGCTGATAAATTTGCAACCTTATTTTTTATCCAGAAGCTTATCAATCCTGTCCCGGTTAAATCCACTTACCATAACCCTGTCAACAATAATCAGGGGTGTTCCAGTAAGTCCCATGTCCCGCATTACACTCATTTCCTCGGCAAGCTTGTTTTGGTGTTTGCTTTGCAGATATTCAAAAACATCTTCAGGAGAATCATCAAAAACCTGGAATTGTTCATTAAAAATATCAATAACGGAATGGTCAGCATTGCCTGAAAGCTGACCCCTGTCTATTGTGTAGGCGAATTCCACAACATCCTGAAAATTATCCTCACCCTTGTGCTCCATCATCAGCAATGTCAGGGCGACTGCTCCTGAAGTAGGGCTGATGGGAAAATGAGCTATTTTAAACTTATTAATCCTGCCTTTCTGCTCAATAAGGTAATCATACGCATGCCTGCAGTATGGGCAGAAAGGATCGCTCAAAAAAAGCACATCTATCTCACCCTGACCCTGGAAAAGGACATCCCCTACTTCCATCTCCCTGTCCAGCCTGTTAAGCTCATCCATGGCTTCCTGATGGACTGATGAACCAGTTGCCAGGTCTACAAGAGCACCATCTAACTGAATGGCACCGGTACTGTCTACAATCAGAGTAACATTTTGTTTCATGCCGGATGCTTCATCCTGCAGAGCAACTTTGATGGCATACAGTTCAATATTATGTCCGCTCAAGGTCACCTCAAAAGGAACCTTTTTTTCAATCTCAATACTCTCTGCAGATAGTGAGTCCGCGTTGCCTCCCTGCGCTGCCATTAGAGATTGAAAGCGTTTCAAGACATTGTCCATCAATGCGTCCTGATTTAGCCCTGCCCATGACAGGCAAGGCATTGCAAGCACGCAGAACAGGACAAAAACTGATAATTTTTTCATACTTTCTCCATTTTGTAACAGATTATCCTTTCATTTGCCGCCTGCCTTGTTAAACAAACGTAGTTTCCGTCGCAGACGGGTTTAACTGGGTTACCCTGCAAATGAGAAAACTTCTTTCTTCCATTGCGCCCTCAGCCTGCCCGGTTAAACAACGCTGCAAACGTTCCTGCGCAGCAGGGTTTAACTGGGCGTCTTGAGCTCATCCGGTTGAATAGACCTTCGGTCTAAGGCAAAGCCGTATTAAACTGGGTAAATCTTCGAACGGGCGGTTAAAATCTCTTTTTTAGGTTG
This sequence comes from Desulfonatronovibrio magnus, assembly GCF_000934755.1. Classification (NCBI taxonomy): domain Bacteria; kingdom Pseudomonadati; phylum Thermodesulfobacteriota; class Desulfovibrionia; order Desulfovibrionales; family Desulfonatronovibrionaceae; genus Desulfonatronovibrio; species Desulfonatronovibrio magnus. The sequence goes on along the minus strand of NZ_JYNP01000039.1, from coordinate 48,351 downwards.
CGGGTACAGCCCGCGTTAGACCTGCTGATTTTTTGTATTTTGTATGCCTGACATGGATCACTTTAGTGTCAAAAATAAAAAAGCCCAGCTTCGTATAAACAAAGTGGGCTTTAGATTTTCGATTCTTAACTAAAAATTAGAATCTGGAATCTCTTTTTGGCTTGGCAACATTCACCTTGATACTGCGTCCATCCAAGTCAGATCCGTTTAATGCTTCAATAGCCTCTTCTGAGCCATTCTCCATTTCAACGAACCCAAAACCGCGGGAACGACCGGTTTCACGATCTTCAATAATCTTGGCTGAAGTAACTTCACCATACTGAGCAAAAAGGTCTTTAAGCTGGGTCTCAGTTGTGCTCCACGGCAGATTGCCAACATACAGATTGGTCATAAGAAAAAAACTCCTGAAAAAAAGTAGAAAACCACCAACCCAGGCTGCTACGTTCCAGCCCGTCACTCAAGTTGATGAGTTGTGATTCAAAGAAAATATTCTATCACAAGATAAAAAGCAAGATATTTTTTTACCAAAATTATAATTTGTTTCACTCGATGTTCCTTTGGCAAACTCTTTTGCCTAAAGACTCAACTTAATCAACCTGGAAACATAAACAACCATGGATCAGTCAATGATAATCATGAACATAAACACCGTTATCTAACTGAAGTTGGGGATATCACATATTTTTTAACCCTTTCAGGATCATCCGGCCTGGTAACAAGACTTACTCCTGCAAGCAGCATTACATTTACTGCCAGGCAGTATATCCCTTCATGCACTGGCAGAGGTTTAATTTCAGGGAAAATCAGGAATTTTCCAAGCAGTGGAGACTTTTTGATAGTAATTATTTGGGTTTGTAGAACCTCAGCCGTAAAGCATTGGTTACAACTGAAACTGAACTCATGGCCATGGCTGCACCTGCAAACATGGGGCTTAAGGTTGGCCCTCCAAAAAGTTTCAGTAAACCAGCTGCCACCGGCAAGCCGCAAACATTATAGATAAATGCCCAAAACAGGTTCTGCCTGATATTTCTTACAGTTGCCCTGCTCAAATCCAGCGCGGTTAAAACGCCTGTAAGATCACCGCGCATAAGCACCACATCGCCGGACTCTATGGCCACGTCAATGCCGGTACCCATGGAAATGCCTACGTCAGCCACAGTTAGAGCCGGGGCATCATTTATGCCATCACCAACCATTGCTACCTTATATCCCTGCTGCTGGTAAGCCTGGACCTCACTGGCCTTGTTTTCAGGCAGAACCTGGGCCCTGACATCATCAATACCGGCTTTTTTGGCAATGGCTTCAGCAGTGACAGCATTGTCTCCGGTGAGCATGACCACCTTGATTCCAGCTGACTTTAACTTTTGAATAACCTCGGGGGCCTCTGGCCTTATTTCATCCGCCACACCGAGAGCCATGACTATTTTCTCATCAAGAGAAACCAGCAATGGTGTTTTACCCTGGGCACTCAGGGTCTTTCTGGTTTCCTCAAGGAAAGACAACCTGAGAACCTCAGGCATCAGCTCTTCAAATAAACCAAAGCTGCCCACAATTATTTTACGATTATTAATCCTGGCACTGACCCCTTTCCCTGGAATGGATTGAAAATTGTCCGGTTCAATACCTTCTCCTTGAATCTCATCCTTCAGGCTTTCCACTACAGCTTTAGCCAATGGATGCTCAGACTGATCCTCCACAGCGAACAGGTATCTGAGCAGTTCATCCCGGTTTTCTTTTTCATCTACCAAAATGGTATCAGTTAAAGAAGGCTTGCCCTTAGTCAAGGTCCCGGTTTTATCAAATATTACCACTTGCACACTTTTAGCTGCTTCAAGCACTTCACCGCCTTTAATCAGAACTCCAAGTTGTGCGCCTCTTCCTGTACCCACCATTATTGCTGTTGGAGTGGCCAGTCCCAGTGCACAAGGACAAGCGATAACAAGAACAGCAATAAAAATCCTGAGAGCAAAAGTAAACTCTGCCTGACCGATAAACAGCCATGCAAGTCCTGAAACAAATGCCAGGATGATGACCACCGGAACAAAGTACAGGCTGACACGATCCACCATGGAGGCGATGGGAGCCTTAGATCCTTGAGCATCTTCAATCATCTTAATTATTCTGGCCAGGGCGGTTTCAGAACCTACATTCTCCGCTTTAAACCTGATATTGCCGTTAGTATTCAAGGTGCCACCGTATACCCGGTCTCCCTCTTCCTTGGTCTTGGGTATACTTTCTCCTGTGAGCATGGACTCATCCACAGCCGAACTGCCCCGTACCACAATACCGTCTACAGGTATTCTTTCCCCGGGGCGAACCACCAAAACCTGCCCTTTCTGTATATCTTCTACATTGATAGTTATCTGCTCACCGTTTTCCAGCACCACAGCTTTATCAGGCCGTAGTTTGATGAGTTGTCTTATAGCATCGGATGTTTTGGTTTTGGCCTTTTGTTCAAGGTATTTACCAAGGGAAACCATGGCAATAATGACAGCAGCGGATTCATAATACAGATCCATGGCTCTTTGGTGCGGCATGTGACCCAGAAATATTTCCACAAGATTCCATGTACTGTAGACCAGAGCTGCTCCAGTGCCTATGGCTATCAATGAGTCCATATTGGGAGCACCGTGTATGAGATTTCTGAATCCATACCTGTAGAAATGCCTTCCAGACCAGACAATGGGCAGAGTAAGAAAGAGTTGTGCCAGGGCAAAGTTAAGCGGATTGGCATGGTGACTTATTATTCCAGGTAATGGTATGCCCACCATTTCTCCCATGGAAACCACCATCAGGGGTATGGCAAAAGCCATGGCAAGAATAGCCTTGGAGCGCATTTCATTAAGCCGAACAGATTGATCCTCCTGATAGTCAGGCGATTCATCTTTCATAACATCTATTGGATAACCGGCCTTCTCAGAGGCCTGGGCTATCGATTTCATATTTGCCCGGGAGGTGATCTTCACCGTAGCTGTTTCACCTGCAAGATTTACAAAAGCCTCACGCACACCGGGCTGTTTTTTCAGAAGATTTTCAACTCTTGCCACGCAGGCAGCGCAGGTCATGCCTTTAACTTTTAAACGAACAGTCCGGACATCATCTTCCTGAAGCGTGGCTTCATAGCCAGCTTTCTGAACAGCACCAAGAATTTCTTCAGTATTCAATTCCTGACCGGCCTCAACATGTAAAACTTCCGTAGCCTGATTAATTGATGCTTTTTCTACACCATCAACCCAGGCAGCCGCCCTTTCTACTCTTGCGGCACAAGCTGAACAAGTCATGCCTTTAATTTTGAACTTGTATGTCTGATTGTTCATAAGCCACCTTTAAAAAATATTGTTGCAAGTAAGGACAATCCCTTTTACTATCTATGTTTAATAATTTGGTTCCTGCACATCACTGGTTGTCTTGTTTTCCATGATAACAGATAACTATCCTGCGGGCTCAGGCCTCATTAAGTTTTTACAGAAAAGATATCACTGGAGAAAAGATTATGAAAGAGCGAATTATTCTCAACACAGATGAAATAAAAAAAACCTTGGAACGTATGACTTTTGAAATACTCGAAAAGGTTGATAATTGCAATGATCTTGCCCTGATAGGGATCCAGAGAAGAGGAGTGGACCTTGCTGCAAGGATAAAGGACATAATTAAAAGGAGAACCGGGTACGATACAAGACTGGGTAAACTGGATATCAACCTTTACCGGGATGACTGGACCAACCTTTCTTCCACTCCCACTATAAACAGCACTGAGATTACCTTTTCTATCACAGGAAAGACTCTGATTCTTGTTGATGACGTTCTGTTCACCGGCAGAACCATCAGAAGCGCCTTGGAGGCCCTGCTGGATTTTGGCAGGCCGAAAAATATCAAGCTCCTGGTTCTTATTGATCGGGGGCACAGGGAGCTGCCCATTCATGCCGACTTTGTGGGAAAAAAAGTCAATACGTCTCTTTCTGAAAAGGTGGACGTTCTGACTCAGGAAAGAGATAGTATTGATGAAGTTCTTCTGCTTGAAGCAGAAGATGAATAATGCCTACAAGCAGGCTGAAGACTAAAGGCTAAAGACTGAAGGCTGAAGATTCAGGTCCATGGACATTATTGCCTTTGTCAGTGTCGAAAAAATTTCTTGTTTTTTGCTACAGGATTGAAGCAGTAATCCTGATAGCTATTTATGTATAATCTTAGGACATACCTTAGTTGTGCTTTGGGTGCCGGTAAGCAGCATGGACTGAATAAGTTCATTTTTCATTTTGTTCAGCACCATGCCAACTCCTTCTGTTCCACCCCCGAAAAGACCGGCAATCAGAGGTCTGCCCACCATGACAGCGTCAGCTCCGAGAGCAAGCAGTTTTAATACGTCAGCTCCAAAACGAACTCCACCATCTGCCATGACAATCATCCTGCCTCGAACCAGAGAGCTGATTTCCGACAATACATCGGCGCTGCCTGGAGTATAATCAAGCACCCGACCACCATGGTTGGAAACAACAATGGCACTGACACCGGCTTCCAAGGCACTCAGAGCATCTTCCGGAGTCATGACCCCTTTGAGGATAAATGGCAGAGAGCATTCCTGTACCAGCTCTTTCAGCTCAGCAGTACTTTTGGGGCCCACTGCCTGGCCTTTCAAAGCCATGGTCACCAATCCCGCACCGTCAATGTCCATACCTACAGCTATGGCTCCTGCTTTTTCAGCAGAGCGAATCCGCTTGATAATTTCGTCCTGAGCTCTGGGCTTGATAATGGGAATGCCTGAGCCATTATTTTTTTCTATGGCTTTCAAACCGCTTTCAAACATGGCCGGATCCGCACCATCACCTGACCAGCCAATGGTGCCTGCATCCATGCAGCCTTCAACGATTCCGTCAATAAAGCTTTCCTCAGACATATCCCCACCCATGTTATAGGATACTCCGGTCATGGGTGCGGCCATAATGGGCATGCTCAGAATCTGGCCCCATAAATCAAGCTTTGTATCAGGTTCGCGCACGTCATGAATAGTTTTCATTCTGAGTCTGTAACGGGCTAAGGCATGTAAATTCTCTCTGAAGGCAGTTCCGCTTCCCACGCCGCCCATACCTGGCACCTGTCCAGAGCAGTGTCGACCGTCGCATACAGGGCACACCCTGCAAAAACCCTTGAGACGTTCTCTTGCCTTGGCGTTTATGGTATCAAAATCAAGACTCATAATTATCTTTCCTTGTATCTGTTAAGACGTTTGCAAATGGCACGTGGGCTGATTCTTGCTGAACCTACTTGCCCAGAAAAGTGATTTTCATCTACGTAAATTGGGAAGGTACCTGCGAGGAAGCATTCTTCACCCGGGGGTATCTGGACCAAACCTGTGAGTAACTTATACCCCTCGTTCCCAGGCTCCAGCCTGGGGACATTTTGCTCTTGCGGCTCCAGCCGCTTCTTCAAAATGTGGCTGGAGCCTGGGAACAAGAAAAAACCTGGATTCCGGCTTTCGCCGGAATGACGACAAAGAGTAAAAACTTGCTTTAACAGTCACCCCGGTCCCGGATCGAGTCCGGGATGACGAATCCGGGGTCCAGTTTTTTTGAAACTCCTCACCCGGGCGGCCCGGACCGAACCTGCGAGTAACTCGAAATAGCCTTAATGCGAGATTGCTTCGCTTCGCTCGCAACAAGGATTGCCGCACTCGAAGACTCGCTCGCAATGACACCTGAACTGTAAGGGATGTGGTTGCTGAAAACCTGTCATTGCGAGGGAGCCTAAGCGACCGAAGCAATCTGTATGGTAAAACCATAATATTTTGAATTTATTGATTACACGGTCAAGCTACCTGCAAGCGCCAACCATATACTTTTCCATCAATCAATAACATAGCGCAGAATCAGTGCAATCTTATATAAGCCCTTTATCTTTCAGAACAACCTTGAGCTTCTCCTGATTTTCAGGACGCATGGGGACAAGAGGCAGTCTGAATTCAGGCTGAATTTTACCCATCAAAACCAATGATGTTTTTACTGGTATTGGATTGGTCTCAAAGAACATGGCCCTGCAGAGAGCAGCCATTTCAAAATGAATACGTTTAGCATTATCAAGATCTTTTTCAGCATAGGCCTTGCATAAAGAATGCATCATATTGGGAACAATATTGGAGACAACAGATATTACACCATGACCTCCCACTGACAAAAGCGGCAGAACAGTGAAATCATCTCCAGAAAGAACAACAAAATCAGGTCCGCATTCTTCTACCACATCAGAAACCTGCTTCAAATTACCAGTTGCCTCTTTGATTCCTATTGCCTCAGGCACCTCTTTGACAATCCTGGCTATAGTGTCCGGCATAACATTTAATGAAGTGCGGCCTGGAACATTGTAAATAAAAAATGGGATTGAAACTTCTGCTGCAATGGCCTTGAAATGTTCAACTACTCCATCAGGTGTAGGTTTGTTATAATAAGGAGTAATGAGCAGTGCCGCGTTTGCACCCGCATCCCTGGCATATCTGGTCAGTTCGATGGCTTCCTTGGTGCAATTGGAACCTGCTCCAGCCACAACCGGCACTCTTCCCTTGACCTGATCAACACAAATGCTGATGACTTGTTTATGCTCTTCATGAGAAAGTGTTGCTGACTCTCCTGTTGTTCCACAAGGCACAACTCCATCAATGCCCTGCTCCAGCTGCCATTCTATCAGCTTTCTGTAAGCTTCTTCATCAATTTGATTATTTTTAAATGGAGTAACTAAGGCTGTAAAAGCGCCGCTGAATTGCATATATTCTTCCTCCTTGGAAGCTGTTTTTTCGTAAGACCTCACTTGGATATGTTCTTACTATCCGTCAGGGTATACGTTAGTTCATATTCTGAGAAAATCGGTATCTACCTGTCCTTTGTAGACAATTTGCGCCTTGCCGGAAAGAAAAATATCCTCACCTTCCAGATCAATAATAAGTGTTTCACCGCCAGTGGTAGTTACCTCAACTGAAGACTCCACCAGTTTTTGAACGTTGGCAATGGCTGCTGCTGCAGCAGCACCAGTGCCGCAGGCATGAGTTTCGGCTTCAACCCCGCGTTCATATGTTCTTAACTTTATGGAATTATTGCTTGTTATCTCGATAAAATTGACATTGGTTCCAGCAGGGGCAAACTCTTCATGCATTCGAATGAACCTGCCAAAAGCCGGAACATCAACCTGACTCACATCATCAAAAATAATTACTGCATGAGGTACTCCGGTATTTACAAAAAATACATTGTAAGACTGCCCTTGATAGTCCACAACAATATGCTGCCTCATATCCCTGGCTGGAGTCAGTTGCACTTTGACCAGGCCTGAATCGAGAATACCTGCTTTTACCGGCCCTGCATCCGTGCCAAAGACATGGTTTTTTCCTGCCAGACCGATTTTGAAAGCGAGAAGCGAAGCACAACGAGATCCATTACCGCACATTTCAGCTCTGGAACCATCTGAGTTAAAAAAATGCCAGACGAAATCCAGGTCGGCATCAGGAGAATCTTCAAGAAAAATCATCCCATCCGCACCAACAGCAAAGCCTCTGGGACAAAGTTTCTGTGCAAGGTTGGGCATTTCTTGAGGCGATAAACGCAATTTGTTATTGTCGATAACAATAAAGTCATTGCCGCTACCCTGCATCTTGAAAAAATTTATTTCTGAAACATTGATAGATGGCATAATATAACTTGAGATGAATACCTGAGTTAAAGTTTTTTTAACTATTTAGAAGCGCTTCACCCGGGCGGACCGAGACCGCACTTGTGAGTAACTTATACCACTCGTTCCCTGGCTCCAGCCTGGGGACGTCTTACTCTTGCGGCTCCAGCCGCTTCTTTGAAATGTGGCTTAAGCCACAAAAAAAGAGGTAATAGCCTTAACGCGTTAGAGATTGCCGCGCTCGCCCCAGTTGAATGGCTGCGCCTACACTGCGTGTATTCAACGAGGTAAAAAGACTCGCTCGCAATGACACATGAGGTGTTACAGATGTAGTTGCTCAAAATTTGTCACCGACGAAGGAGCCTAAGCGACCGAAACAATATGTGTGGTAAAACCATAATACTCGGAATTTATTAACAAAACGATTGTAGTTACTTGTAAGCTCTTCACCAGGGCGGTCCGGGACCGATCTTGCGAGTAACTTTACGAGTCTGTCACTTTTCTGGAAATTGGGACAGTCCCCGCGAGGTACTATAAAAAAGATTGATGCTGCACTGGTTCCTGGAAAAATTTGCTTAAATGAAAAAATTTACACAGCGAGGGACAGTCCCCCTCCGGGCTGTAAGCCTCCGGGCAGGAAGCTGTGCCAGGCGTAAAGCTCTCATCTTTGACGGAACTTTTCTGGTAATTGAGAATCAATCATATGTAAAAATCTTAAAATTGTGAAAACTATAACCGTCTGATTTTGTTGATAATTTGATTTTAGTTACTTATAAGCGCTTCACCAGGGGCTTGACTGTAAACGAACTAACACTTCCATATCTGAATAGTAGCTATCAGGAGTTGACATGTTCCTTCAAGTCCTTTCCAGGACGGAAAAAAGGCAACCTCTTGGGAGCAACCTGAACCTTCTCACCAGTCCTCGGGTTTCTGCCTTCATAACCTTCATAATGCTTCATCTGAAAGCTGCCAAAACCTCTTATCTCTATGCGTTCTCCTTTGAGCATGGCCTCTTTTATAGAATCAAAAAAAACCGAGACTATGTCTTTTGCCTCGCTGGGGTGAATATTTAATTCATCAGCCAGAACTTTAATGAGTTCGCTTTTATTCATCTGAGCCCTCCTTCAGTTTTTACCTGGACCTGGCATGCTTACTTGTGTTTAAACAGATACATATATTTATATCCTCAATTTCAGAATAAAATCAAGGTCTTTTTAGAACGTGATAATTATAACAAGAAAGTTAAAACTCTTCACCCGGTCCAGGAACCGAATCTCTTACTCTTCAGCCTTCAGCCTATAGCCTTCAGCCTTCAGCCTACACAGCCTTCAGCCTTCAGCCTTCAGCCTTCAGCCTTCAGCCTACACAGCCTGAAAAGTACGGTTATCGCCCCAATTTACAGATTCTTGTTTAAATTGGGTTGTGGGCACAGCCCGCATTAGCATAAAAATAGCTGTAACTAACAGCGCTTATTTATCAAAACTATCCATTTTGAGCACTGGAGATGAGGAAATGTAATCTAAAGAAAACTTTCTGAGGTCAACAACACGACGGGCGATAGTTGCTATATCTTTGGACGGCAAGGACTTGGGGGCAAAGCGGATAAAAGGCTTCTGGCTTCTTACCGCATCAGGAACTGACTTGTCCTGTCTTACAAATCCAAGGTAATTGACTCTAAGATTCAAAAATTTATCACAGGCAGCTCTCAGCCTTTCAAATCCAGTTTTGGCCTCTTGTTCAGAGCCAACCATATTTACCAGAACATGAAAATTTCTGGCTTTTTTCTGAGTATATAAAACCTTAATAAGGGCGTAACCATCTGTCAGAGATGTCGGTTCTGGAGTTATGACCACAATCTGATGGTGCGTCATGCTCGCGAATGCCTGCACAGTGGGGCTTATTCCTGCCCCAATATCAAGAACGAGACATTTATACCTTTTGAGTATTTTATCAAGTTTATTAATAACATGATCCTGCTGGTCCTCATCAAGTTCAAGAAGATCAGTCACTCCGGAAGCGGCTGGAATAAGATCAAGACCTTTTTCTCCAAGGTTGAACAAAATATCCTCAATTTCCGCATCCCGGCTAAGCAGATCATGCAGACTGCCTTCTGGTGCAATACCCAGCATGACATCAAGATTAGCCAACCCCAGATCACAATCAATAAGCAGGGTATTTGCACCCTCATCATGCAGGGCAAAAGCCAGATTCAGTGCAATATTGGTTTTTCCAACTCCACCCTTTCCACTCATTATGGAAATGCTCAAGGTTTTGGTTTGATTGTCCATACTTATCCTTTTAATAAGAAATTCTTTTCATCATGTCTGACCATGGCAGTATCGTCAGCCACATCCATAACAGATGACATACTTAAACCATCCTTTCCAGAAGACTTCACAGTGTAAAGCTGCCTGTCTGCCAGAGTCATCATTTCTTCGGGATCAATGGGAGATCGACCTCTGTAAGTAATCGCTCCCACAGAGACAGTATAGGCGATTCTGCGCTCTTCCAGCTTGCAGGACAGGGACCTTGTCCTGACCCGGTCAAGAACTCTTTCAAGCAAAGGCTTTGACTGCACCTTGCCGGTACCAGGCAATATCAATGCAAATTCCTCGCCACCTATCCTGGCCGCGTAATCTCCGCTGCGCAGCTCTGACGTAACAATACCTGCCAGGCTTTTGATCACTTCATCACCACAGACATGACCAAATGTATCATTCACCTGTTTAAAGTCATCTATGTCCATTATGGCCAGGGTTAATGGGATCTTGTAACGGTAGGACTTTTCAATTTCACGATGCAGAATCCTCTGGTAAAATCCCCTGTTCTTTAAACCCGTCAATGGATCTAAATCCCTGGCAAATGAAAGACTTTCTATCTTTTTTAAAAGATGCAGCAGAGAGGGAAATTCTTTTCCATTGAGTGACAGTGGTATCCAGGAAGAATCAATACTCAGCTTTTCACTTATTTTTTGCCACTCTTTCTCAGAGATTCCCGGAAAAACCTTTACAAGAGCCATGCTGTCTTCTGCAGTCTCTAAACCATTGTGCTCAGTTTGCTTTGAGGCTTCCCTTTCTAAGCTTTTAAGCTCCTGAAGGATAATGGCGATACTTTCCTTGTTGATTGTAGCTTGCTTACTCATGATTGCTCAACAGATAGCTATGGATCAGGGAATTGAGATTACCATCCAGCACAGAGTCAACATCTCCAACTTCAGCATTGGTTCGATGGTCCTTAACCAGCCGGTAAGGTTGCAGTGTGTAGGTTCTGATTTGACTGCCCCATGCAATGGCATCTTTGGCAGCATATTGCTCCTGTCTTTCCTCCTCAATTTTTTCCATCTCTATATCATATAGTTTGGCTTTGAGGATTTTCATGGCTGATTCCTTGTTGCGACGTTGAGATCTTTCTGTCTGACACTGAACAACAAGTCCTGAAGGAGCATGCGTAATCCTGATGGCTGAACTGGTCTTGTTGACATGTTGGCCTCCAGGACCACTGGCCTTGAAAACGTCAATGCGCAAGTCTTCTTCATTGATTTCAATATTTATATCATCAGAAACCTGGGGATAAACATCTACTGAAGCAAAAGATGTGTGCCGACGCCCAGAAGTATCAAAGGGAGAAATCCGAATCAGGCGATGTATGCCTCTTTCTCCTTTGAGCTGCCCAAAGGCATAATCGCCGGTAATCTGCAAGGTCACACTCTTAATGCCTGCACCATCTCCCTGAATGTAGTCAAGGTACCGGGTTTTGTAGCTGTTATTTTCCGCCCATCTTAAATACATGCGCAAAAGCATTTCCGCCCAGTCCTGAGCTTCAGTTCCACCAGCACCAGGATGAATTTCAAGGATAGCCGCATTTTTATCATCAGGCCCGCTCATGAAGGCCTCCAGTTCTATCTGTTCCTGCATCCTGGAAAAAGCCGAAAGGTTATCCTTTAATGCTTCAAGAATATCCTGGGCAGGATCGTGTTCAGCAAAATCAAGCCACTCAAGTACATCTTCATGGAGTTTTTTAAGCTCTGAAAACTTGGCGACCCGCTCTTCCAGAACACTTTTTTCTTTTAGAACCGGAGTCAGACTTTCAGGGTTGTCCCAAACTCCTGGCCTGGAAAGCTGGTATTCAATTTCCTGCAGTCTTGTCTGTTGGCCTTCCAGGTCAAAGACGCCCCCAGAGTGATTCAAAACGCTCGAGAACTTTGACTGACTGTGTTTTTAGATCTGAATATTGTATCATAGTAAATAAGTTAAAAACGTTTTACCCGGACGTGTCCGGTTGATATATTTCCTGTTGAATGTATAGATTAATGCTGACAAAACGATAAAAACCATTGTAAAATTTATATACCAGTACATATAGTTAAAAACCGTTCGCCCCTCGACTAACCCGGCCTGTTCGTTAATAACAGCATCCTCAAAAATATTCGTTGCAGCATATATATTGCCCTGATTGTCAATAAACGCTGAAATACCTGTGTTGGTCGACCTCAAAACGAATCGGTTCTGCTCAATTGCCCGCAACACACTCAAATGCAGGTGCTGTTCAGGAGCTGAAGTATTGCCGAACCAGGCGTCATTGGAAATGTTAACAAGAATATTGGCCCCTGAAGCCGCCCTTTGCCGGGCCAGTCCCGGGAATATTATTTCATAGCATATGAGCATACCCAGGGCAAGTTCACCATTTTTCAATGGTTCACCGGGTTCTCCCTTGGAAAATTCGAACTCACCATGTACCAGTTTGTCAAGAAAAGGAATATACCTGCCCAAGGGTATATACTCACCAAAAGGTACTAAACGCTGTTTGTCATAGTAATCCAGAACCAGTCCATCCTCAGAAATGAAATACGCCCTGTTATAAAGGGAGTAACTCATTTCATCTTCACTCATTATGTAAGCAGGTGCACCAGTTAGCAGTTTAATCTCATTTTCAATGGCAAAGTTTCTAACCATGAACGACAGTTCTGTAGGCTCCTGAAAATAAAAAGGCATGGCTGTCTCGGGCCAGATAACAAGATCTGGTCTGGCAACCTCCAAACCCCTGCTGGTCAGGTCCATATACTTTTCAACTGTCATATGCTGAACATCCTGCTCCCACTTGATGGTCTGGCTCATGTTGCCCTGCACTATAACAAAGGTTTTTTCCATGTGTGCTTCATTGTGCTGTGGAAAAGTATAGCCATATCCCATTACAACTGCCAGAATCCCTGCCCCTGCAATTCTCCAGATTTTTTTTTCAATGCACATCCAGAGTGTACATGAAGCCATGATCATAGCCAGACCAGTGCTGCCAATATGACGGATAACAGCTATGCTCTCGGGCCATATGGCAAAACTCTGGGCGCTGACAAGCCAGGGAAAACCAGTAAAAGCATACTCCCTGATAAATTCAAGCCCACCCCAGGCACATCCACAAAGTATCCCCAGCAATGCCGGGTTGAAATTGTTCTTTGTAACATGCAGAACAAAAGCATAACAGGCAACAAAAAGGCCGACACAAAACCCAAGAAGCAGTGGACAGAAAATGGCCAGCACCAGGGGCACGCCGCCATACACATTAACCGGAACCACTATCCAGTAAAGGCAGAGAGAATAAGCCAGTCCTGATAGAATCAGGGCTTTTGTAAAGGCTGATAAACCGGAAGATGACCTGAAACCCAGGTGATTCAGTCCAGTTAGAAACAGAAAAAAGAACGGAGGAAAATGAATGACAGGATTGGCAAAACTCAAAAAAAGGCCAGGAATGCACAAAAAAGCTGCCAAAACCACATCCTGAAAATCAGTCTTAACTTTATGGATCATAAGGGCCATCAAATAAATACTGCTGCTGCGAAACAGCACGCCAAATATTTCTAATGCGGGCTGTGCCCGCAACCCAATTTAAACAAGAATAGTTAAGTTTGGGCGATAACCTTACTTCTCAGGCTGAAGGCCGAAGAATAAGGATTTTGGGCATCATTGCTCTTTCAAGGTTAAATAAATTTCTTGTTTTTTTTACAGGATTGAAACGCTAAGTTACTAGGCTTTTTCCGCGACCCTGCGCGGGAAAAGAGGCCCCTTCGGGACAAGAGAGACTGCCCACGGAATACACTGAATTTCACGGAATATGCGTTGCTTCGCAACGCTTGAAAAACACTTCCGTGCCCTTCCGTATGTTCCGTGGGCAAAAACTCCTGGCTTTCTTTGAAAATGAAACAACATTTTGGTTTGAAATTTCCAATAAGCGCCTAAAATAAATCCTTAACCCTGCCAGCATGCAGCGGGCTAAATCAGTAACTAAAAACTATCTGTCAGCTTCATCAATGCTTATCATGTGGACAGGAGTTATAACCAGCCATTGAATGTGTTTGGCATCAGCTTCCCTGACTGTAAATCTGAACCTTCCATCAGAAAACTCTTCCTCTTTTTGTGGCACTTTCCCGGCAATATGACATACATAACCGCCGATGGTTTCAACCTGCTCCGAATGAATCTCAATACCCAGTTCATCCTGCAACTCATCAAGGGATGTTCTTCCGGAAACATAGTAAGAACCATCCTGCTGCACCTGTATTTCCTGTGGCTTTGGAGGGTCATATTCATCTTCTATCTCGCCGACAATTTCCTCAAGCACATCCTCAAGGGTGACAACTCCTGAAGTTCCTCCATATTCATCGAGAATAATGGCCATATGAATTTTTTTAGTCTGAAACTCCAGCAGTACATCTTTAATATTTTTGGTTTCCGGTATAAAATACGGAGGACGCATTATATTGGTCAGAGAAGCATCATTGTCCTCGTCAAGAAAGTACTTTAAAAGATCTTTGGCGTGGACAAGGCCTACCATATGGTCACGATTTTCATGATAAACAGGAATTCTGGAATGGCCGCTTTCTATTATCATCCGGGCCACTTCCTTCATAGACTCATCAACCTCACAACAAACAAGGTCAGTTCTGGGAACCATGATTTCAATGGCCTGCTTCTGACTGAGCCTCAATACGTTCAAAAGCATGAGTACTTCTTCACTCTTTAACTCTCCATCTTCTTTGGCTTCCATAATTATTTCTTCCAAAGGAGATTCGCAGCGTGATCCGAAAACCTTACGCAAAACCGACCATAATTTGCTTTCCGAACCATCTTCCAAAACCGTTGCCTCCTGTTTAGTGTTACAAGTTGATTATTCGGACATTAAAAATCGTTTCAAGGCATTTATCAAGTCAGACCTTTTTCCCGGTAAAGTCTGATATGAGTTTTGACAACCCAGGTTGTGATATCCTCAACTCCCTCTTCCAGCGAGACCTGCTCCCAGTTCGCGATAGCCTGTGTCTCAGGATCAAGCCTTGCTTTATGTGTAAACTGCATGCCGAGAACGTGATTACCCATGCCGTCATAATAATGCTTACGGACCCTGCAAACCACATGAAACAGTTCCAGGTCATCACTTTGGTCTGGATCCTTTATAAACTCCATGGTAATAACCAGGGATGGATTACTTTTGATAAAATCCGCGCCACCTTCCAGCTCCCTGGCATCCACCCTGACCCTCAGGCCTCCCCCGGATATGTCCATAAGGTTGAATACCTGTTTGACAGCTTCAGGGTCGTGTCGCCAGATAACATCTCCAAATTTCTGAACATTCCTGTATAAATGCCCTTTCTCATCAAATGAAAAGGGACGTACTTCAAATTTTTTAATATAACTTAGCGGAACTTCCAGCCTGAGATGTTGCCTTTTCTGCTCCATACGCAGACTGGCAGGAATTTGCAGGGCAATCAGTTGTGAGACGGAAGCAGGGATGATATCTTGAACTGATGACTCAAACTTATAAAACTGAAGTTTCTGGCCGGGGGGTCTGAATTTAAAGAACCCTTCCACCTTGCGGCCAATCCAGTTTCGGGAAGCCTTGACTTTGGCAGGCAACTCCAGAATCAAAAAATTTTTATCAATATCTCTGAACACACAGAATAGTTCCCGGTTGGTGCCTTCCAGTCTGATGTCGAATCTACTGTTTAAGGTCAGTGCTGACTGCAATATTTCGTTAATGTCTTTTCTGGCTCCGACATCAGTCACCCTTGGTGCATTTTTTTCCCTTTGTCTCTGGATGCGCTGATTAATGATATAGTAGACAATCAACCCTGCAATCAGTCCCAGAACAATAAACAGAAAAATAATTCCCTGTGGTGAAAATACAGTTTGGGAGAAGCTGGAGCTGATTTGTGGCCAGAATTGCTGATTCATTAACTTTTGCTATATGCTGGTAGAAATTATGAAAAAAAAATCTTCTGACATTACAGTAACGAGTCGCTGAAATAATGGACAATTTTTCTGCAACTTTCAACAGATATTTATCTTAGCAGGTGGCAGACAGGTATACCTGATAACCGGCCTGCACCATTAAACTTTAAGGGGTTTAATCTAAAATCAATAATTTCTGGCCTTGATATAAACTTCTAAACAAGACAGCGCAGCCGGAGTTACACCGGAGATTCTTCCAGCCTGTCCAAGAGTCAGGGGCCTGATCTTATGTAATTTTTCCACAACTTCAGTGGAAAGTCCCGGGATAGAACTGTAATCCAGATCAAAATCCAGTTTGTAATTCTCAAGATATCTTGATTTGCGGACCAGTTCTTCCTGTCTGCGCAGGTATCCGTCAAACTTAACCTCGATCTGAACCTGATCCAGGATTTCGTCTGCATAATCAAGCAATTGCGAGTTAAAGGCTCCGAGAGACTTAATGTCAAGCTGAGGCTGCCTTAATATTTCTGACAGTCTGACCGCTTTACCGGGAATGGAGGCATTGATGCTTTCCAGCACCTTTCTGGTCTGCTGGTCAGGACGGATGACAGTGGAATCCAGTATATCACGAACCACTCTTTTTTTGTCCTGCTTTTCAGAAAAAACAGCCCATTGCTCATCACCAACCAGGCCGACTCTTCGACCGATGGGGGTCAGTCTCTGGTCTGCGTTATCCTCACGCAGCAAAAGTCTGTACTCTGCCCTTGATGTAAACATTCTGTAAGGCTCCATAGTGCCCTTGGTCACCAGATCATCCACCAGCACGCCCATGTATGCATCACTTCTGCTCAGAATCAGATTTTCTTCACCTCTTATACTCAATACAGCATTTACTGCCGCCCACAGCCCCTGTGCTGCAGCCTCTTCATACCCTGATGTACCATTAATCTGACCTGCTGAGTAAAGCCCTTCCACCATCTTGGTTTCAAGGGTCGGCTTAAGCTGTGTGGGGTAGATATAATCATATTCAATGGCATATCCCGGTCTGACAATAATTGCCTTTTCCAGACCAGGTATGGTGGCAAGCATTCTTTTCTGAATATCAAGGGGCAAACTGGTGGGAATTCCGTTGGGGTATACCTCAAAACTGTCCAGACCTTCAGGCTCCACAAACAGCTGGTGGCGATCCTTTTCTGGAAACCTGGCCACCTTGTCCTCTATGGAAGGACAGTACCTGGCTCCTGTTCCAGTAATTACCCCCTGAAACATGGGAGAACGCTCAAACCCCTCTCTTATTACTTCATGAGTTTTTTCATTGGTGTATGTTATGTGACATGGCAGTTGAGGAAGAAGCTGAGATTCAACTTGAAAACTGAACCTGGGGGGTGGATCATCTCCATGCTGTGTCTCCATGACTGAGTAATCTATGCTTTGCTTCAAAAGTCTGGGAACAGTTCCGGTTTTAAGTCGACCAAGATCAATTCCCATCTGAACAAGAGAGTCGGACAGTCCAATACTGGGTGGATCTCCAAGCCGCCCTCCACCATAATTATCCATGCCGATATGGATAAGTCCGCGAATAAATGTTCCAGTTGTAAGGATAAGCTTTCTGCAAAAAATTGTTTCCCCGATCCTGGTCTTTATACCTGTCACCCTGCCGCCCTGAGTCAAAACAGTCTCTACAGAGGCTTCACGAATATATAGATTATCAAGACCGAACAGAGTCTTTTGGACAACCCCAAGATATCTCTGTCGATCTATCTGGGCTCGAGTGGATCTGACCGCAGGCCCCTTTCTGGTATTAAGACGACGAAACTGGATACCTGCAGCATCAGCCCATATCCCCATGGCCCCGCCGAAAGCATCAATTTCACGAACCATATGCCCTTTGGCCAGGCCGCCAATGGCGGGATTACAGGAAAGATGACCTATGCGATCAATATTGATGGTTAAAAGAAGGGTTTTATGCCCCATGACTGCAGCAGCATGAGCAGCTTCACAGCCGGCATGGCCCGCACCAACTACAATGACGCCAAAGACCTGGGGCGGAGATGACTTGATCATGAACAAATTACCGGGGAGCAATCAGGTGGGCCATCACCCTGGCGTCATTAATGGTATTGACAATGCTTGAACATTCATTGGGCTGATGGGCGGTTCCGTGCAGGGTGGACCAGACTACAGCATTATAGCCTCTGTGCCGGAGAAAAGCAGCCACAGTTCCACCACCTACTCCCTGCGGCACTGCTTCAACTCCCAGCTCGTTCTTAATGGCCCTGGTCAGTTCCGTTACGATCTCACTGGAAGGATCGGTAAAAGGAGCAGACTGTTCTTTCAAGACAGTCTCATAGGTGATGCCAACCTTGTAATCAGACTCAATTCTTGCACCTATCTCTTTGATTTTATTCAAAACTTCATCAATTTGATAATTGGGCAGTATCCTGCAGTCAATGTAAAATACATCATAACCTGGAATAGTGTTAATATTGGGGACATTGGATTCTTTCTTAGTGGGACAGAAAGTTGAGGCAGGCGGACTGAAAAGCTCACTGTAATCACTAAAATAATTATGCAGTTCATCAAGGGCAACAATAAAGGCAGAACTGGCCACCAGGGTGTTAATGCCCTTATCAGGTCTCGAAGCATGACATTGTCTGCCGGAAACCGAAATTTTGACCCAGAGCATACTTTTTTCAGCCACTTCTATCATCTTGGAATCAGATGTGCCAAAATCAGGAACAAGATACAAATCCTGTTGGGAAAAAAGATCCTGCCTCTGCTCCAGAACATGTGGCAAACCATGTTTATTCCCAGTCTCTTCATCTGCAACCATAATAAGACCAAGATTGATTTCAGGTGTGATGTCCAGCTCAATAAAGGCTCTGACAGTTAATATAGAAGAAACCAGGCCCTGGTGATTGTCCTCTACCCCACGACCATAAATTAATTGCCCGTCAACCTTGAGTTCATAAGGATCACTCTCCCAAAGACTCAAGTCTCCAGGCGGTACAATATCAGTGTGGGATATAATCCACAGGGTTCTGCTGGTGTTCTTGCCAGGAATCTTAACTACAACGTTAGGGCGATATCCTCCAGACACCCTGGAGTCAGGAGAGTTGACCTCAATAATATCGTTAATTCCCATTTTTTTAAAATAATCAATCAAAAAGTCAGCTTTCTGCTTCTCACCATCCCCATTGTTGTCAGGGCCTAAGGCAGGTATTGCAACAAGAGCTTTCTGCAAATCAATAACAACATTTTCCTGGTCTTTAAGGTATTCGGATATACGGCTCATTTTCAGCTCTATGACTTTTTTAAAATATTAGTAACTTATTCCTGAAACCCTGTCATAAAAAACAAGAAACTTTGAACCGCAAAGACGCGAAGGACTCAAAGTTAAAGACAATAAAGAAGATGTTTTTTTGAAAACCGAACATAGGTTTTCAAAAAGGCTGGCTTTTCATTTGCCGCCTGCCTTGTTAAACAGACGTAGTCTCCGTCGCAGACGGGTTTAACTGGGTTCCTCGGCAAATGAAAAAAATTCTTTCTTCCTTTGCGCCCTTTGCCTGCCCGGTTAAACAACGCTGAAAGCGTTCCTGCGCAGCAGGGTTTAACTGGGCGTCTTGAGTGAGTCTTTTTACCCAGTTGAATACACGAAGTGTAGGCGCAGCCATTCAACAGGGGCGAACGGGCGGTTAAAATCTCTTTTTTTTGGGTTGCGGCTACAGCCCGCATTAGCAATT
Source organism: Desulfonatronovibrio magnus (assembly GCF_000934755.1). Lineage (NCBI taxonomy): Bacteria > Pseudomonadati > Thermodesulfobacteriota > Desulfovibrionia > Desulfovibrionales > Desulfonatronovibrionaceae > Desulfonatronovibrio > Desulfonatronovibrio magnus. The sequence continues at coordinate 28,742 of NZ_JYNP01000039.1, read as the reverse complement.
CAGCGACATTTTGTGTAAATTATTGTTTCGGCCACCGGGCACAGGCACTTTTGCCAAATTCAAACATCAAATCAGCCGAACATGGGGCAGGATCACCCCGCAGTTATTATTTTTGAAAAACAGACAGGCTGATAAAAATTCGAAAAAAATAACTACGGGGCACCGTCACTTGAAACTTGGAACTAACGTCCTCTTGCTGCTCTCTTGGATGCTTTGAGGGGGTTAATCTTGACCTGTCCTGACTTGTCCACAGTAGCTTGAATATGAGTGGCAAAATTACAGGCCCCGTGATCCCATTTGGCTGCCGGATCAGGATAACTGTTGCAGTAAATTTTGCCTTCAAATTCTCTAACCCTCTGGCATCCTTCACACTTTTCTACTATGGGATAGCATTCTCCGCCATCATAGGAACATCCATTAGAAGACATGAAGGCACAATCAACGCCTTTTTTGATGGTAATACATTTCATCTTAGTAACCTCGTAAAATTAATTTCAAAAAAATTCTGTAACAACTGAAGGTATTTAAACCAAGAAAAACGGCCACGTTCTAAACATGACCGTTTCAAGATGTGAGTTTGCCGGCTGAACAGTCAAAGCTTACAGTGAGTTGGCTCTAAAATAAGCCAGTGACAGAAGGCTATACTGTTAACAGCTCTCAAACAAATGTTTGTGCCATTCAATATAAACCTGGGATACCAGCAGTTGTCTTAAAAGCTGCTCCCATGCTGAAAGTAAATGGACTGACAGATGAGTCAAACAACTATTTAGCAGGAAGTACAGGAAGAACATCCGCTGGGATCTATTTTCAGGCTGGAATTAATAACAAAACCAGCTTCAGTCAGATCCACCTGAATAGGTGCAACTGTATCCATAAGATTTTTGTCCACCAGGAACTGAAAACCTTTTACATCAAAGGCATTATCATTATCTTTTTGCTCATCCAGAGCAAGTGCCAGGCGCGGTCCGCCTCAGCCAGCCGCCATATACACCCTTATGGGCGACTTATCCTGGGTTTCAAAATACTTATCCAATTGGCCTTTTGCAGAATCAGTTAAATCAAACATTAATATATATCCTCCTTATTTGAAAAAAACAACATAAATATGCTTTACCCTTTTGTCAACCTTGTTGGTCATGTCTTGAAAAACTTATTCAACGCTTTTAAACGAATACAACTGGGCTGCAAGCATACCGCCAAGCATCAACATGCATCCGGCAATCTCTCGAGAACCAAGCACCTCACTCAATATGAGCCAGCCTGCGACAACAGCGAAAACCGATTCCAGACTGAGAAGAATGGCTGCATGTCCAGGTGGTGCCTGGCGCTGCGCGACAATCTGCAATGTATATGCAACGCCGGCAGACATAACTCCACCATATAGAATCGGTATGATACCTTCCCATAGTGATCTGAGAACAATTTCTTCAAAAACCAGGGCAGTCATGAGACTGAGAACTGCAGTTATCAGAAACTGAAGGGCGGCCAGCTTTACACAGTCCACCCTGCTTACAAACAGACCAATGGCCAGCACATGAAAGGCAAAAGCTACAGCACAAAGCAGAACCAGAAAATCTCCCTGCTCTATCCTCAAAGTGTCTGTTACACTTAACAGATACAATCCAGTTACAGCCATTGCCGCACCTGCCCAAACCCCCAAGCCCGGGCGCTGCCCCCAAAACAGACCCAGAATGGGAACCAGCACAACATAAAGCCCTGTAATAAAACCTGCTTTACCTGCAGTAGTATAAACTATGCCAACCTGTTGAAGACTGCTGCCTGCAAAAAGCAAAAGACCGGTAACTATACCAGCTTTTATTAGAAAACCGTTACCCTGATCTTGTAAGGCATGATCAATGATTCCTTTTTTTTTCCTGAAGTAGATAACAGGCAGCAGAGTCAGGGCGCCCAGGCCGAAACGAACGGCATTGAAGATAAACGGTCCCATATGTTCCATGCCTGCCCTTTGTGCTACAAAGGCCACCCCCCAGATCAAGGCGGTTAAAAGCAGGAGCATGTCTGCTTTAAGAGTACCAGGCATATAGTTTTTCTTCACTGACTCACCTCTACTATTATAGATACTTGTAAGCGCCTCACCCGGGGGGACCGGGACTGAACCTTGAAGTAACTAAAAAATCAGCCTTAGCGCGAGATTGCTTCGCTTCGCTCGCAACAAGGATTGCCGCGCTCGAAGACTCGCTCGCAATGACACCTGAGCTGTCAGGGATGTGGTTGCTGAAAACCTGTCACCCACGAGGGAGCCTGAGCGACCGAAGCAATCTGTATGGTAAAACCGTAATGCTCCCAATTTATTAAATATGCGATTGAAGCTACTCAGAAGCCATCAATCCAAAAGCTGAGCCAAATACACCTCATGCAAAAATATAGCAACACCGATTTGACAGCTTAGTCCGAATATTTTATCTACTTAAGGTTTTAATGGCTGGTAACAGTTCAGGCCTTTTTTCAATAAATGTTTACCAATAGACTTTGAACTTTCAAATTTACTGATACTTAGTTTCCATCCGCAAAGTCTTTGTTTCCGGATGTTGAAACTATTGGTTTTCTTTGCGGAAACGAGGATTTTTTTTTGGCAAAGAAATCAATCAATTATGAGGAGGCGTATCTTAATACGTGGACGAATAATTGTGCAGGTTGACGCCGATAGAAGGGAAAAGAGCCGTTTCAGAATGAAAACTACTTAATCGATAACATCTTCAGGAGTATTACTTTATGATCAAAATTAACGAGCATTACCTCAAGCTGAAATCATCATATCTTTTCGCAGATATAGCCAAACGCATTGACAGATTTCAAAAAGACAACCCGGACAAGGAGATCATCAAACTGGGGATTGGCGATGTGACCCTTCCCCTGCCCCTGGCCTGCCTCAAAGCCATGCACAAGGCTGTTGATGAAATGGGCGTATCTGAAAGTTTTAAGGGATATGGTCCGGAGCAGGGTTATGGATTTTTGCGTGAGATCATTGCCCAAAATGACTACCAGTCAAGAGGAGCCAGGATTGACTCTGACGAGTTATTCATCAGTGACGGCGCAAAATGTGACACAGGCAATATCCAGGAGATCTTTGATACAAATGTTGTGGTGGCAGTGCCTGACCCGGTTTATCCGGTATATGTAGATACCAATGTCATGGCCGGCAGGACCGGTACTTTCTCTAATGGACGTTATCAGAAACTTGTTTATCTTGAGTCCACCAGAGATAACAATTTCATCCCTGATCTGCCTCAATCTCCTGTTGACCTGATTTACCTCTGCTACCCCAATAATCCCACTGGAGCCACAATCACTAAGGACGAACTGGCAAAGTGGGTTGCATTCGCCAAAGACAATAAGGCTCTTATTCTCTTTGACGCAGCGTATGAAGCTTTTATCCGTGATCCTGAGCTGCCAAAATCAATTTACGAAATAGATGGTGCAGATGAAGTAGCCATAGAATTTCGCAGCTTTTCCAAAACAGCAGGCTTCACCGGCACAAGGTGCGCTTTTACTGTTGTTCCCAAAAAATGCAGAGGCTACAATGCTCAGGGGCAGGAGGTTGAATTGCATGCCCTGTGGAACCGCAGGCAATCAACAAAATTTAACGGTGTTTCCTATCCTGTTCAAAAGGCTGCCGAGGCAGTTTATAGTGATGAGGGCCAGAAACAGGTACGTTCCAGTATTGATTACTATTTAACCAATGCAGGAATCATTAAGGAAAAAATGCAAAAACTCGGCTTTGAGTGCACAGGCGGTGAAAATTCTCCTTACATCTGGATTGACGGTAAAAAAGATTCCTGGAGCTTTTTTGATGATCTTCTCAATAAGGCTGGAATAGTGTGCACTCCAGGTGATGGCTTTGGACTTTGCGGCAAGGGATACATACGCATCAGTGCTTTCAATTCTCTGGAAAATGTTGAAAAAGCTATGGAAAGAATTGAAAAGGCCCTGTAAACGTCTCACCCAGGCGGCCCGGGACCGAACGTGTGAGTAACTGTCTTTAAAGTGGAGCCTGCATCCTGCAGGCAATTTAATTCCAGGCGGCTGGAAGCCGCCTCCACCTTGAAGAACAGTCCCATATCTGGAAATTGGGACAGTCCCCGCGAGGTACTATAAAAAAGATTGATGCTGCATTTGTTCCTGGAGGAAATTTGCTTTAATGATAAAATTTACACAGCGAGGGACAGTCCCTGTGCCAAGCGCAAAGTTCTCATCTTTGACGGAACTTTTCTGGCAAATGTGCATTAATCAAAGCGAAAATCATCAAAATATGAAAATTATAACCGTCTGATTTTATTATCAAAACGATTGTAGTTACTTGTAAGCGCCTCACCAGGGCGGCCCGGGACCGAACGTGTGAGTAACTCATACACCTCGTGCCCAGGCTCCAGCCTGGGGACGTCTTACTCTTGCGGCTCCAGCCGCTTCTTCAAAATGTGGCTGGAGCCACAAAAAAATAGGTGTTCCCAGGCTGGAGCCTGGGAACAAGAGCAAATATACTGAATTTCGTAAGTATTTGATTTTATTTGCAATACGATTCCAGTTACTCGTAAGGAGTTTTACCATGACCCAGAAACTCAGTTCCCAACACCTTTTTTATGCATTCTCTGCCAAACTTGAACCAGCTATGCGGGTGGATCAGGGGCAGGAATTCACTCTGGAAACCCTTGATTGCTTTTCAGGTCAGATCAAAAACCAGGATGACCTTCTGGACCGATTAGACTGGGATAATGTAAATCCTGCCACAGGACCGGTTTATATCAATGGAGCAAAGCCAGGAGATATTCTCGGCATAGATATATTGAACATAACCATAGGGAAAGACTCCAGGGTTGTTGTTGCCCCAGGTGAGGGAGTGCCTGGCAGTCTCATCTCATCCATGGAGACTGTGATCCTGCAGCATAAAGACAATGTGCTGGACTTCAGAGGAATGGCGGAAATTCCGGTCAACCCCATGGTAGGAGTCATTGGTGTAGCACCGAGGGAAAGGGAAATCCCCAACGGAACACCTGAAAAACACGGCGGCAATATGGACTGCAAGGTAATAACCAAAGGTTGCAGGGTCTATTTTGAAGTTGAGGTGGAGGGCGCTTTAATGGGATGCGGAGATCTGCATGCCGCACAAGGTGATGGTGAAATTGGCGTGTCCGGAGCTGAAACATCTGGAGAAGTACTGCTCAAAACATCCGTATATCCCAGATTAAAAGGTCTGCCCACCCCTTTTCTGGAAACACAGGACATGGTGGCCACTGTGTATTCAGCCAAAACAGCTGATGAAGCCGTTACCGGGGCTGTCAATAATATGGTCATGTTTTTAACCAGGTTCCTGCAAATCAGTGAAAATCATGCAGCCATGCTTATGAGTATGGCCGGTGACCTGCGTTTCTGTCAGGTAGTGGATCCGCTCAAAACAGTGCGTTTTGAATTTCCCAAAAAAGTTCTGCCAGCTCTGGATGCCTTGCACTCTTAGCACAAATATCAAGTCGGCAAAACCGTCTTTGGTCTCTTCTCTGAGGGAGCATTAAGCGGGGTGCATTACGCGTTTCTTAAGCCAGGCTGAAAATCTCATTATTCTACGTCACGGTCCTGCCCGGAATCCTCAACATCGGGCAGCACCTTGACCAGAACCTTGTCAACCTGCAAGCCATCCATATCAACGACTTCAAAGCTGTAACCCCCAAGTTCAAACTTATCGCCACTGATGGGGACTTTGCTCATCATACTCATAACCAGGCCAGCCAGTGTGTCATAGTCTTCTCTAACATTAAAAGGGTCTTCCTGTGCATTTTCAGACATATCCAGCACCTCTTTCAGTTCATCAAGGCCAAGTCGTCCATCAAGCAGCATGGATCCATCTTTCCTGTGAATAATCCAGGGTTCCTGGGGCCATTTTGGTGACGGCAACTGTCCGGTTATTGCCTGCAAAACATCATTGATAGTTACCAGCCCAACAACATGACCATCCTTATCATTAACCAGGATCATATGCTCCCTGGATTTTTTGAATTGGTCCATCATATCTAATACATTCATGCCACGCTGAACATAAACTGCAGGCTTTACAAAATCTTTAATGCTGGGGCGATCTCCACAACCGGCAGATAAAAGATCCTTGGCATGAATAGTTCCAAGGATTTCCTCATCTCCCTTTTTCAAAACAGGATAACAGGTATGCCCTGTAACTCTGACCTTGTTCATAATATCATCAAAAGACTCTCCATCCATGAGCTTGACCATGTCCTCAAGCCTTGTCATGAGGCTGCCCACTGTCTGATCATCCAGCTTGAGAACCCTTTCCACCATATTGACTTCATCAGGTTCAAAAGTGCCGCTCCTGGCACCTTGACGAAACATATGTTTAATCTCATCTTCAGAAGGAGGCTCTTCTTCATGGCGTTTAATCCTGAATATGCGCAAAAGACCATTAGTAGAAATGCTTAAAATAAAGACTGCAGGTGCTGCCAGTTTGGACAGGTATACCATGGGAATGGCTATAACAGATGAAATTTTCTCAGGATTAAGCATGGCAATTCGCTTTGGGATCAATTCTCCAAGCACAAGAAGCAGGTAAGTGATAGTTGCCACCACCAGCACATAACTGACTGTTGAGGAGTAGTCTGAAATATATGGGATGTCTTTGATGAGGTGTTCAAGCTGGGAGGCAATAACCGCACCCCCATAAACTCCGCTCAAAATTCCCATCAGCGAAATGCCAATCTGAATTGTGGAAAGAAACCTATTAGGATTTCTCACAAGATGCAAGGCATACTTTGCCCCTCTCTTACCTTTCTTGAGCAATTCTTTAAGACGAATTTTCCGAGATTTGACCAGAGCGATCTCAGACATGGCCAGAACGCCATTAATGGCAACGAGCAGGATAATTACCAAAATCTCAATGGCAATGCCGGTTGTTTCCTGTTCTTCTATCATTTAAGTGCACTCCTGGCCTTGAAAGATTAGCAGATTGAGATTCTCAGCAGTATAAGAGTCAGTCCCAGGGCACAATGCATAAATGTCGCTGCAGTGCTAACGTTTAAACCCAATAGTTCTGATCAGCTCTTCAATGATATCTTCCTGTTCCGTAGTCACATCAACAAACTGCATGCCTGTAACATAGTAGGCAGGATTGATATCCTGATTGGACCAGCATACTGTAGCCTTGAGTTTCAGGTCACGTGGAGTGCTGCTGACAGCATCTTCTTCTATGGGAATATGCAAATCAAAAGCAATGTCCTGCTCATATTTTGTTTTGCTGATGAGTAAAAGCCCTGCCACATGAATATCGACCAGACGTCCGATTTCCGCTTTGGAGCTTTGATCTAATACCTGCAAATAATAATAAAGAGAGCGACGTTTGTGCCTGCGGTTATCCTTGCCTGCTATGGGCATAATCTTCTCCTTGAATTCAAACCGGGCCTGCATGAAACAGGTCCGGGTACCCAATTGAAAAAAAAGGCGCTCAAATATAGAGCGCCTTATATCAGTATAGCTTGAGAGTTCAAAGTTGCTGATTTTTTGTTCCGGGTTGGAAGAAATAAAGTCTATGGTAAGTGTCTATCACTGTTTGTGAAAAGCCTGGGAAAGGAACTCTTGCCGTGCAAAAATTTGCAAGAGCCTGACAATCTCAGCGGCCAAAGAGCCCTTCCCCGACGACCATTATATAAACTTAATTTAATCTTTATTATCGAAAATCAAATACTTTACAGTCTGAACTTAGCCATGAGCTCCTTGAGCTTTTCAGCAAGGCGTGAAAGTTCATCAGAGCTTTGCCTTACCTGAGCGCTGGAATTACTCATCTCTGTGGCATTGGAGCTTACCTCTGTTATATCCTGGGCAACTTCCTGGGCCACTGTGGAGCTTTGAGCCACATTTTCATTAACTTCCTGGATTCCTGTGGCTGCCTGACCAACATTTTCAGCAATATCCCTTGTGGTTACACTTTGTTCTTCCACTGCCGCGGCTATAGTGGCAATTATTGAGTCAATATCATTAATGATCTGACTGATTTCCTGAATTTCAGTAACGGTCATACCAGTAGCTTCCTGAATGCCATCAATCTTTTCCTTAATCTCGTCAGTTGCTTTGGCAGTCTGCTGGGCAAGCTCTTTAATCTCATTGGCAACAACAGCAAATCCTTTGCCCGCCTCACCTGCTCTTGCCGCCTCAATGGTGGCATTAAGTGCTAAGAGATTGGTCTGAGATGAAATGGCCATAATGGTTTCAGTGACTTTACTGATTTCACTTGCTGCCCTGCCGAGATCATCCACTCTTTCAGAGCTTTCTTTTGCCTTGGTAACAGCATTACTGGTTATTTCTTTAGCCTTTTCAGAATTTTGTGCAATTTCTGAAATAGTCGCGCTCATTTCCTCAGAAGCAGTGGCAACAGTATTAACGTTTGTAGCTGCCTGCTCCATGGCCGCAGCCACAGAACTCATATTGGAGCTCATTTCCTCAGCAGCCGTAGCAACTGTACTGGATTTGCCAGCTGTCTGATCAGATCTGGTGGCCATATCATCGGCAATGGAGTTAAGTTCAGTAGATGATGAAGCCAGTGTGCCTACTCCACTGTTAATGTCCTTAAACCTGCTGCTTAAACTTTCCACCATTTCATTTAGTGCTGCAGCAAGCTGGCCGACTTCATCCTTCTGATTAATATCCAGCTTTTTGGACAAATCACCATCAGCCATGGCCTTGGCAAACTCAACACCCTGGAATATTGGTCTGGTGATTCCCAAAGTTAAAAATATGCCGATAAAAATGGCGATTAATGTTCCGACCACCATGCCGATAATAACCATAAGCTGAATGCTGTCAGCGCTGCGCTCTGCTTCAACTACAGCTTCTGAAGCCAGGCTTGAATTTAGCTCGACAATCTGGTCCAGCAGCTCCGTTGCTTCCTGAGACGCCTGATAAGCATTCTGCAGGGCAAATCTGCTCATGTCCTGAAACAGCACTTCGGATGCTTCAGCTATTTCCAGCATCTGATCAAAGTATGAAAAAACCTCATCTGCTCTCGGAGCCATTTCCGTGCGAAGAATTTCTCTGGCCTGATCCTGTGCTCCATCAGCCACCAATTGCCTGATCCTGGGCACAAAACCATGAAAATCATTATGAGGAGCAACCATACGCCTTATCAAATCCCTTAGATCTGCATTTTCGGTTTCAAATCCGTCCAGCCACCTGCCAAAATTACAGGCTGTGGGGTCGTCTCCGCCCTCAAAAGTCTGTCCAAAATCAATGAGATTACGTACTCTGTTTAAAAGACCATAATGATCAGCTGTAAATTGATTGATATTATTCATGTATAGCATAGGATTAAGTATGCCCGAATTTTCAACATCCCTGGACATACTGACGACCTGATTATTAGCGTCTCTCAGGCGGTTAAACACAGGCACAAATTCGTTCCACAATGCTTCTTCCTGACGGGTCTGGGGAAGTGGTTCGTATATATCCCATGCTTCCTGTAATCCACTCCTTGCTTCCTCAATCACTGAGTATTGTCGTCTTCTATCTTCTGTTGTGAGGTTTGGAGAGAGAAGTGTTCTGATACTAACCTGAATGTCTTGAGTTTCTTCCTGAATTCTGAGCAATGACTCCACGCTGGGCAATCGAACAAGTCCTACTTCATTAATCTGCTGATCAAGATTAATGGCACCCCGCCACCCAACTACTCCTACAATCATGGTTATGATTGCTACGGCAAGAAACCCGCCGATCAACTTTACACTAAGCTTGATGTTTTTCATCCCTTCCTCCGGAAATATTGAACACTATGTTTAAAAAATATATATAAATTATCTATTTAGATCTGTATTAGGTTCACAACTAGACGGTAAAACAAGAACTTACAAGTAACTAAAGCCAAATTAGTAATAAATTCAAAGCATGATGGTTTTACCATACAGATTGCTTCGGTCACTTAGGCTCCCTCGTGGGTGACAGGTTTTCAGCAACCACATCCCTGACAGCTCAGGTGTCATTGCGAGCGAGTCTTTTTACCTCGTTGAATACACGCAGTGTAGGCGCAGCCATTCAACTGGGGCGTGCGCGGCAATCCTTGTTGCGAGCGAAGCGAAGCAATCTCGTGTTAAGGCTGATTTTTTAGTTACTCAGAAGCTCCTCACCCGGGCGGCCCGGGACCGAACCTGTGAGTAACTGTCTTTAAAGTGGAGCCTGCATCCTGCAGGCTATTTAATTCCAGGCGGCTGGAAGCCGCCTCCACCTTGAAGAACAGTCCCATATTTGGAAATTGGGACAGTCCCCGCGAGATACTATAAAAAAGATTGATACTGCATTGGTTCCTGGTAGAGATTTGTTTTAATGGAAAAATTTACACAGCGAGGGACAGTCCCCCTCCGGGCTGTAAGCCTCCGGGCAGGAAGCTGTGCCAGGCGCAAAGTTCCCATCTTTGACGGAATTTTTCAGGCAAATGTGCATCAATCATAAGCAAAAATCGTCAAAACATGAAAATTATAACCATCTGATTTTATTATCAAAACGATTGTAGTTACTTGTAAGTTCGGTCCCGGTCCGCCCAAGTGAGGAGCTTACAAGTAACTTCAAACAAACTGGACCCCGGATCAAAACCTGTCCCGGGCCTTGATCCGGGGTGACGGTTAAACCAGGTTTTTACTCTTTACCGTCATTCCGGCGAAAGCCGGAATCCAGGTTTTATCTTGTTCCCGGACCCAAACCTGGGAACGAAGGGTAATCTCTGCCCTCTGACTTCTGACCTCTGACCCATCAAGCTGCCTTCTTATTCAAGAAATTGAAAATACTCTGCATGAGCTTTTCTTTATCTAACTTAATCTGATAGTCATCTATACCCACCTGTTTACCTCTGTTTACATCTTCCTCACCTGCAAGGGAAGTCAAGGCCAGAACAGGTAAATGTCTGAACCGGTCATCATTTTTTATAAGTTCTGTCAGTTCGAATCCATCCATTACCGGCATTTCCAGGTCAGTAACCACCAAGCTGATGTCCCCGAGATTCTCATTAAGATAGTCCCAGGCAACTTGTCCATCTTCAGCTGCTTTGACTACTTCATAACCTTCATCCTCAATAAATTTTTTGACCTGGGCTCGAAAAAAATCTGAATCTTCTACAAGAAGAATTTTATTACTCGGTTCATGATTATCCTCACCAGCAGGCTGATGCACCTCACGCTTGGCAAACCAGTGAGGATTAAGAGTTTCCATAAACTCAAAAATATCCACAATAAGAGTTGTTTTGCCATTAAGAACCATGGAACCTGAAATACCTGGCTGTTTAAGGGTAAAATCATCAATCTTGAATTTGGTTTCGATGGCGTCCACAGGAGGAGCTGCCAGCAGACCTATCTCATGGCCTGCCATGAAAAAGACAATAACTACAAGCTCGCCTTCAAGCTCGAGATGGTTGACATTGGCAACCTCTTCAAGAGCAAATATGGGCAGATTTCCCCCACGGTACTGGATAACCTTTTTGCCTCCAGCAATCTCAATCTGATCAGCTTTAATAAGCTCAACTCTGGCCACCAGATCCAAGGGAACTGCGCAGTATTCTTTAGGTCCATTGTTGAATAAAAACAGCGACTGACGATCTTCTACTTCTTTTTCCTCCTCTTTCTGCCTGGCAAGTTCCTTGGCCTTTTCAGTTCCAGCCATGGTGGAAAGCTCAGCCAGTCTGGCCAGACCAATCACATCAAGAATAAGAGCTACCCGGCCATCACCCATTATAGTAGCTCCAGCATAACCATCACAGCCTTTTAAATGTCTGCCAAGGGGCTTAACCACAATTTCCACGGAATCGTGGAGCTCGTCCACGACCAGACCATATTTGAAAGAACCGGCCGAAACCACTACTATGTCAACATCACCTGTTATCTGTTTAATTTCATGATTCTTAGTTGGTTGGGAAGATCCTTCCACCTGTGGCTCTGTGACGTCTGATTGCTTTTCCGGCTTGCCCTTGGATTTGCCTTTACTGATATGAGTCACTTTGGATGAAGACCCTACAATGTCCTGACCATTTTTTAAATGCAGAACATCAGATAAGGTCATCAAAGGTATAAGTTCGCCGCGCAGAATGAGAACCTGAGCATCGCCAACCTTTTCAATCCTTTCACCAACAAGATTAGCCGGAATCTGGATCAGCTCATCAACATTAACCTGGGGGATGGCAAATCTGTCATCGCCCACGGAAATCAGAAGACTGGGAATAATGGCCAGGGTTAGAGGCAACTTGATCCTGATGGATGTTCCCTTACCCTCTTCTGTTTCAATATCCACCTGACCACCGAGACGATCAAGATTGCTCTTGACAACATCCATGCCCACGCCCCGTCCTGAAACGTCGGACACCTGATCTGCAGTGGAAAGTCCAGGCAAAAATATCAGATTGGTCTTGTCCTTATCAGACATGGACTTGACCTGCTCTTCAGTGATGAGTCCCTTGCTCAGGGCTTTGCTGATAATTTTATCTACAGGTATTCCTTTACCATCATCAATAATTTCTATATTGACCTGGCCGGCAGCATGGAAGGCTTTGAGAATAATTTTTCCCTGTGGTTTTTTACCTGCTGCTACTCTTGCGTCGGGCATCTCCACACCATGGTCAGCGGAGTTTCTGACCAAGTGAGTCAAAGGATCAGACAGTCCCTCGATAATAGTCTTATCCAGCTCAACATCCTTGCCTTCAAGAATAAGATCAATATCTTTTCCCAGGTCCTGGGACAGATCTCGTACCACTCTGGGAAATTTATTAAAAATGTTGGCCACCGGCTGCATTCTGGTAAGCATGATGGCTTCCTGCAGCTCTGAAGTAACCAGATCTATGCGTTGCCCGGCAAGGCCCATGGAATGATCATCTTTAGTGGAAATAGCCTGCATGAGCTGATTGCGACTTAACACCAGCTCTCCAGCAAGATTCATTAGATTTTCCAGAAGACTTACATGCACCCGTAAAGATTCAGGCATGGCTGCAGCCTGTGCCCGAGCTGCAGCGGGCTTGGCCGGCTTTGCGGCCCTGGGTTTTACGGATTTGGCTGATATGGGAGCAGTTTTTTGGTCTTTTGGGGGAGCTTTGGGGGGCTTTTCCTCTGCTTTGGGAGGCTGAGGCTTTTGGTCTGCCGCTTGAACTTTTTCACTTTCTTTTATGGCAATTTCATCATCATCTTGAGCAAAGGACTGAATATCCTCTGCGGTTATAATGGATTCTTCGGTTTCTTCGTCTTGATCTTCAAGGTCATGTTCATCCATATTTTCTACTCTGGACCTGACCTGCTCAAACTCATCTATTGATTCAGGCTCATCCAAAGTATCATCTTCAGTCTCCACGTGATTTTCTTCAGCAGAAGCCTGAGGCGAGGTAGTCTGTTCGTCCACTACAATGACCATGTCCGGCTCAAGATCAAACAGTGTATTAACAATATCAGGCTCAATTATTGATGAAAAAAGAATAAACAATGGGATACGATTGGAAAATTCATCATCATCCAGCGTACCCACTCCTTCAATATCCACCTTCAAATCAAGAATAGATCCAGTAGACTGCATGTCCTTGATCAAATCCAAAGGCTTTTTGTCTTTTCGATGAACATCTCTGATTAAATCAAACTCAAGCAGGTAGACAATTTTTCCACCCTTGCGGGCCTGATTCAGATCAAACTCAGAAACATCAAAAATCTTGCGACCTCTTGAGTCCTTGATTTCCAGTTCATTAACTATGGAATCCTTTTCAGAATCAGGCATGGTATCCGTTGCCACGCCTGTCAGAGCTACAACATGCTCTGTAATATCCATATCATCGCTTTGTGCAATGTTTTCAATCAGCTCACTAAGGCGATCAAAGGCCAGCAAAATAATGTTGACTATTTCAGGGTTGGGTACGATTTCATTGTTCCTGATCATATCCAGAACATTTTCAATCTTGTGAGCAAGTTCCTTGACATTATTCAGACCAAGAAAGCCCGCACCACCCTTCATGGAATGAGCCGCACGAAAAACCTTGTTGACCAGGTCAATATTTATATCATCTCCATCAGCCTCAATGGTCAGCAGATCATTTTCAATATCTTCGAGATGCTCTCTGGACTCCTCCACATACATTTGCAAGGTTTCGTCATCCATACCCTTATCCTTTTGCTATACTTAAATAAATTCTCATCCAAAATCAGCCCTTTTCAAAGGTAATGGGACAGTTCCCACGATCAACCCTTAAAAGCTCCTCACCCGGGCGGCCCGGGACCGAACTTGTGAGTAACTGTCTTAAAAGTGGAGCCTGCATCCTGCAGGCTATTTAATTCCAGGCGGCTGGAAGCCGCCTCCACATTGAAGAACAGTCCCATATTTGAAAATTGGGACAGTCCCCGCGAGGTACTATAAAAAAGATTGATACTGCATTGGTTCCTGGAAGAAACTTGCTTTAATGATAAAATTTTCACAGCGAGGGACAGTCCCTGTGCCAAGCGCAAAGTTCCCATCTTTGACGGAATTTTCAGGCAAATGTGCATCAATCATAAGCAAAAATCGAAAAAACATGAAAATTGTAACCATCTGATTTTGTTGGCAATTTTGTTTTAGTTACTTGTAATAAATTGTTATCAGTTAATAGTTGAAGAACAAAAGCCTGAATTCACTGCCTTACCCTGATAACAATTAACAAATAACAGACAACTGGGTTCTGGGCAAAGCTCGCATTAGAATAATTTAAGCTTCTTTTACTTCAATTTCAAAATGCTTGTTAAGCCTCATAACCTGAAAGAGATCATAAATTTTTTCATCAACACCTGTAATTTTAAAGCCCTTGCCTTTTTTCTTCAAGGAATTGAATGTCGCAATTAGAACACCCATCCCAACAGAGTCAACCTGATCAACCTTGTTAAAGTCCAGAACAAGAGAATCCATGTCATCAGTGATGGCATCCTTGAGTTTGGATTTTATATCCCCGGCATTTGCGGCAACTATGTCAATGTCAAGAGTCAAAAGGACATTGGAGTCATTTCCACCCATGTTTATAGACCTCCTGAAAAATTATCTCAAAAAAATGATAAATGTAATAGTTCAAGTTTATAAAATAGCAGTAAATTCAAGGCTTTGCACGAGAAATTATGACTGTCCAGCAATAAAATAAAATACCCTGAACCAGCAGGCCACACCGGCTCGGTTGCAGCGCTTAGCAAATCTTTACAGCTATATTCAAGAAAACTTAAAATACCATGCTTTAGTTAATCGTCCTTATATCTGTTTTCTTTAACTTCATCAACAATAATTTTAAACGGTGCTCTCATAAAATGACTGCGGCAATCCAGTCAGACAGTCTCAAAGACGTTCAGCCCCGCGCCAAATACCATAAACTCTCGCATGCACCAAAAAAACGAATAATTTTAACTTGGCAAAGCTTGCCATATCTTATAGCGTGAAAACAACTTTTTTAGTTCAACTTTAGTTCAACTTAGCCTGGTACTGTCAGCAAGCTTTTATTCATCTTTTTCTAAGCAGTTAGATTCGTAATCCAGACTCCTGTTGCAATCAGACACTTGAATGAAATTGTTCACCAAATTCGCCATATGATTATTCATTTATCCTGGATTCCGACTTTCGCCTGATTGATGGAAAAAGGTAGCTATCTGCTTTAACCGTCACTTTGATCCCGGATCGGGTCCGGGATGACGGAGCCTTGGGCCAGGTCTTTTTTTATTAGATCTTGCTGAATAGTTATACTTGAATTACCTTTAGAACCTTTAAGCTTTGGAGTGAGCAAATGAGCTGGAGCACAATAAGCGTAAAATTTAAAATTTTAATCATCGCCCTGGCAGGTCCGATTATAGTAGCTTTGATATTTGCCTTTCTGCAGCTGAGCCAGGTCAGGGATAACGCTCACCAGTCAATCATAGACACCAGTAGAGCCATCGTAGTCATGGCTGAAGCAACGAGAGAAAACATGGCCAACAAATTATCAGTTGGCGTAATGCGTCCTTTTGAAGAGCTTGAAACCAGAGCACAAATTCTGGAAGCTGTACCAATAGTAACTGCCATGCGCGTTGCCCAGGAAAACGCTGAAGAGGCCGGTTATACTTTTCGAGTTCCCAAAATCAGCCCTCGAAACCCGGATAATGAACCGGATGAACTGGAAAGAGAAATTCTTAGAGGGTTCCAGCGCCAGTATCAGGATGAAAAGATAATCGTAACTCAGGACGAAATCAGATACTTCAGACCCATACAGCTGACCCAGGACTGCATGTATTGCCACGGCGATCCGCGAGGCGAGCCTGACCCTGTAGGAGGAATCAAGGAAGGCTGGAAAGTCGGTGAAGTACATGGAGCCTTTCAGATTATTACCTCTCTTGATGAAACAAACGCATCCATTCAAAGCGCACAACTGCAATTAGGCTTTCTTACCATGGGAATCCTTGTCCTTATCAGCTCCATCGTGCTTATTTCTGTAAACAGAAGTCTGGTAGCACCAATAAAAATGGCAGGTGATTTTCTCAAGAAGATGACTGGTGGAGACTTGAGCCAGGAAATCAAAGCAACCCAGAAAGATGAACTGGGCATAATGATCCAGGACCTTGGAGATATGAGCTCCAATCTGCGCCGGATGCTTGTGAACATTTCAGATAAATCACAGGATCTGCTTTCATCTGCCAGAAATCTGGATGAAGTTTCAGGCAGCTTGAATTCCGAATCCCGGGATATGTCCAGCAGAACCAGTACAGTTGCGGCATCTTCAGAAGAAATGAGCTCCAACATGAATTCTGTAGCTGCAGCCATGGAACAGGCATCAATTAATGTATCTACTGTAGCTACAGCCGCAGAAGAGATGAGCTCCACCATAGGAGAGATCTCAGGCAGCGCAGATCAGGCCAGAAAAATTACAGATAAGGCAGTTGTACAGGCTAAAAATGCTTCTGATAGAGTTAACATGCTGGGCAAAGCTGCTCAAGAAATCGGAAAAGTTTCTGAGACAATTACTGATATTTCCACCCAGACCAACCTGCTGGCCTTGAATGCAACAATAGAAGCGGCAAGGGCTGGAGAAGCAGGAAAAGGTTTTGCGGTTGTTGCCAATGAAATCAAAGAACTGGCTAATCAGACTTCCCAGTCAACTGAAGAAATTAAGCAGAAAGTTGAGGATATTCAGCAGTCCACCAACAGCACCATTGAAGAAATTACCCTTGTTATGAAGGTCATTAATGAAGTCAATGAGTTCGTAGGCACTATTGCTGCGGCCATGGAAGAACAAAGCGTTACCACCCGGGATATTGCGGAAAATGTATCTCAGGCTTCATCAGGCATTCAGGAGGTTAACGAAAATGTGGCTCAGGCATCAACTGTCACAGCTGATATGACACAGGACATAGTCAAACTTACTGATTCGTCCAGTTCCATTAACCAGAGCAGCGAACTTATCAAGACCAGCTCGGAGAGTTTGACCTCCCTTGCCAAGGAACTTGAAACTCTTGTCAAGAAATTCAAAGTAAGGTAGAAAGACACTCATAGATTGTTTTTGTGAGCTTGATTGCCTGAACGGGACCATTACGCGTTTTTGAAAACTTTAAATCTGAGTTTTATGTCATAACTATTTTGGGGTTAAAACCCGATTGTGACAGCTTGGCTCGGCTTCCTGCCCGGAGGCTTACAGCCCGGAGGGGGGCTGTCCCTTACAGTTATCGGTCGCTTAGGCTCCCTCGTGGGTGACAGATTTTGAGCAACTACATCCCTGACAGCTCATGTGTCATTGCGAGCGAGTCTTTTGACCCCGATGAATAGACGCAGTGCAGGCGCAGCCGTTCAACTGGGGCGAGCGCGGCAATCCTTAGTTGCGAGCAGAGCGAAGCAATCTCGTGCCAGGGCTGTGTTTAGTTCCTCGCAGGTCCGGTCCCGGCCTCACCCGGGTGAGACACTCACAACTTAATTTTACAGCACCTTAAACTAAAGCAATCCAAATGGAAGACAATAAACCCAACATCCTGATTGTAGACGACGAACTCATCAACCGCTCCATGCTAAAGCGGTTTCTTAAGTCCACAGCTGAGCTTACTGAAGCCGAGGACGGTTATCAGGCTTTGGAAAGAATATCGACTGAAACCGATCTGGTACTGCTGGATCTGATGATGGAAGGCATTGACGGAATAGAAGTTTGCAAGCGACTGAAAGACAATCCTGAAACTGCAGAAATTCCAGTCATATTCATTTCAGCCATCGATGATCCCAAGGTCAAGGCCCGTGGACTTGAAGCCGGTGGAGTGGATTTTGTCAGCAAGCCATTTGATCGCGCAGAACTTCTTTCAAGAATAAATACCCACCTTACCATGCGCCTGCAGGCCCTTAAAATAAGGCATTACACTCAAGAGCTTGAAAAAACTGTTGAAGAGAGAACCAGGGAACTTAAAGATTCTGAAAAACGTTACAGAACCATCTTTGAAGCCAGTAAAAGCGCCATGGTTATTGTCAATTCCATTAATGGCAAAATTGGCATGGTTAACAAGGAATTTTGTGATCTCAGCGGATATGACCGGGATGAAATTGAAAACAAAATGTTTTTTTCTGACTTTCTGCACAGTGATGATCAGTCAGCAATTCTCTCATATTTTGATGACAACACACAGGCCATGGAAAATACACCCAATGAGTATGAACTGACGGGTGTCACCAAAAACAATGAAAAAATCATTATCTTTGCCAAACTTGCTCCTATTCCTGAATGGGACTCTTTTGTAGTATCCCTGTTTGATCTGACAGACAAGCGTCGAGTAGAAGAAGAACTGAGACAAAGGACTTTTTACAGCAAATTGACCGGTCTGCCCAACAGCGAACTTTTCAACAATCGTCTCGAAAAAGCCATTCAAACTCTGCAGGAAGATTCAAAATACTTTTTTGCGGTCATCTTCATTGATCTTGACCGCTTCAAGATAATCAATGATTCACTTGGTTTGCGCAAAGGTGACCAGCTTATTAAAATGGTATCCCAAAGACTTGAGCAAAGTATTAGAAAAAAAGACACTGTGGCACATTTCGGCGGTGATGACTTTGCCCTGCTCATTGAAGTGGACGATCTGCCTGAAGCTGCTTTGAGGGCCGAAAAAATCAAGGATCAATTTATCGAGCCATTCATCATTGATGATAATGAAATTTTTACCACCTGTTCCATGGGTATTGTTGTAGGTTCCAGCAACTACACCGAACCGGAGCAACTTTTCCGCGATGCAGATACTGCCCTGCACAAGGCCAAATCTACAGCACCCGGAAGCTATATTGTTTTTGACCCCATAATGCATGCCCAGGTTACAGAGCTGTTGACCATTGAAACAGAAATGCGCAAAGCCATAGCCCACGAAGAGTTTGTGCTTTATTACCAGCCAATTATTAATCTGCTTGACGGGCGCATCACCGGGGTAGAGGCCCTGATCCGCTGGATCCATCCTGATAAAGGCATGATACCTCCTAATGTTTTCATTCCAGTAGCTGAAGAAACCGAACTTATTATCCCCATTGGTGAATGGGTTATCCTGACTGCCTGCAAGCAGCTGCACACCTGGAACAGTCAAGGCATGGACCTGACCATTAATATCAATCTTTCAGGAGTTCAGTTCAGGGACAAAAACCTGCTCAATACCTTAGAGAAAAATTTTGCCAAGGCAAAGGTTAGTGTTCAGGACATCAATCTTGAGCTTACAGAAAGCGTGGTAATGGATAACGCACAAAGTTCCATTGCCGCCATGAATAAAATCAAGAAACTTGGCGCCAAGCTTTCCGTGGATGACTTCGGCACCGGATACTCATCCCTTAACTATCTGCAGCAACTGCCTATTGATGCTCTCAAAATCGACCGGTCCTTCATCAACATGCTGTCCACTGAGAGCGGAATGGCCTTAGTGAAAGCTATCCTGGCCATGACCCACAGCCTGGGGATAAAGGCTGTGGCTGAAGGCATTGAAACAGCCCAGCAAATGCACAGCTTAAGGGCCCTCAACTGCAACTTTGCCCAGGGCTACTACTTTGCCAGACCCATGCCCGCTAATGAAGCCACTGATTTTATTTTGAAAAATCCATACATACAGGAATTAAAATAAATATTATATCATGACTATGATCAAGACATTAGTAATAACTGGATACGGTACAAACTGCCATAATGAAACCGCCCATGCAGCATCCATGGCAGGATCAAATCAGGTTGATATCTGTTTTTTCTCCGATTTGACCGCTGGCAAAACCAGCCTTGCCCCCTATAACTTAATTATATTTCCTGGCGGATTTCTTGATGGAGATGACCTGGGGGCTGCACAGGCTGCTGCTTTGCGCTGGAAGTACTCTACAACAAAAGACGGAGCCCGACTCCTGGATCAGTTGAGCAGCTTTTATGATTCCGGCAAACTTATCCTTGGGATTTGTAATGGTTTTCAGCTTCTGGTCAAGCTTGGTCTTTTACCTGCAGCCAACAACAGGGTGTTTGAGCGCCAGGTCAGTCTCACCCATAATGATTCAGCCAGATTTGAAGACCGCTGGGTACACCTCAAAGTTAATGCCCTGTCTCCCTGCGTCTTTACAAGAGGGTTAGATACCATTCAGCTGCCTGTCAGGCATGGCGAAGGCAAACTTGTTGCCATAAATGATGATTTACTCAAAACCCTGCAAGACGACAATCTCATTGCTTTTCAATACATTCATCCAGAAACCGGTCAACCCACAGACCAGTACCCATACAATCCCAACGGTTCACCTCTGGCCATAGCTGGTCTGACTGATCCCACAGGAAGAGTGCTGGGACTAATGCCCCACCCGGAAGCATTTAACCATCCCACCAACCATCCCGCCTGGACCAGAGGGGTACAAGTCACTTCTGGAACTGAACTTATTGCCGGTGGCATTCGCTATCTACGTGAGTCATGATCAGCACAGTGCCTTCAAAAACTGGCACCAGCTTATGCAAGTCGCCATTGATGAAGCGAAACTCGCTGCCCGGGAAGGCGAAACACCAGTGGGTGCTGTACTTGTTGACCATTCTTCTAAAGAGGTTATTTCCCAGGCACACAACGAATGTGTGAGCAAACATGATCCCACCGCCCACGCCGAAATTGTTGCTTTGCGTAAGGCTGCGCAGCACCGCCGTAATTATAGATTGAAAGATACTGTTCTTATTGTTACACTTGAACCATGCATTATGTGCCTTGGAGCGATCTTTCACGCCAGAATTTCAGGATTGATTTTTGGAGCAAGAGACCACAAGGCCGGCGCTGTCATCTCCCGTCTTGACATAAATGATCTGCATTGGATAAATCATAGAATATGGTACATGGATGGAATTCTTGCCCATGAGTGTTCTGAATTGCTGTCCTCATTTTTTATGGAAAAACGGTTTTAGCAAAATACATTTAACCTTATGGAGAGGTACCGAAGTCAGGTCGTAACGGGGGCGACTCGAAATCGCCTTGGCGGTTAACCCCGCCACGTGGGTTCGAATCCCACCCTCTCCGCCAATTCACATTTTTACTTGTGAGCTCCTCACCCGGGCTGGCCCGGGACCGAACCTGTGAGTAAATAAAAATCAGCCTTAACGAGTTAGAGATTGCCGCGCTCGCCCCAGTTGAATGGCTGCGCCTACACTGCGTGTATTCAACGGGGTCAAAAGACTCGCTCGCAATGACACCTGAGTTGTCAGGGATGTGGTAGCTGAAAACCTGTCACCCACGAGGAAGCCTAAGCGACCGAAGCAATCTGTATCGTAAAACCGTAATGCTCTGAATTTATTGCATATACGTTTGTAGTTACTTAAAAGTTATCAATTAATAGTTAATAGTTAACTGTAAAAGAACAAAAGCCTGAATTCACAGCCTTAACCTGATAACAGATAACAAATAACAAATAACAAATAACAAATAATTGATGCTCGATAATTCTTGACTGTCCAATTTTTTAGTAACAAGGAGTTTAATATGAAAGACGGCTTACTGCTTTTTCTTAAAATAATGGCTCTTCCTATCGTAGCCATTATCGTGGTGCTGGTGCTTATCTTCAGCAATTAATGCCATTGGGTAACTTTCATTTGCTATCCGAACCCTGGTTCGCCGCCATAGCCTGCTTTAAAGTTTGGAACCTCAAAACCACCGCATGTCATCTCCCCTTGCCAAAACATATCTTCTCAGGGCATAATCATATCACAGGGGGAAATGAATGCAGCCACTGCTGGAAATCAATAATCTCACCACCACTTTCTACCTTAAGGCAGGACCTGTCCAGGCGGTAAACAATGTATCCCTGACTCTTAATCAGGGCCAGAGTCTGGCCCTTGTGGGAGAATCAGGATGCGGAAAAACCATGCTGGCATTGTCCATTCTGGGGCTTGTTCCTTCACCACCCGGTAAAATCACTCATGGCAGTGTGATATTTCAGGGACAAGATCTGACTCAGATGTCCGAAAGTCAGCTCCGGACCATTAGAGGCAACAAAATCTCCATGATTTTTCAGGAGCCCATGTCTGCCTTGAATCCGGTATTTCGGGTAGGTGCCCAGATAAGTGAGTCCCTGGTTTTTCATAAAAATATGTCCAGCAAAGAGGCCTGGCAGAAAGGGATTGAAATGATGAAGCTGGTTGGTATTCCGGCTCCATCAGAGCGCTGCAATGACTTTCCGCACCAGCTAAGCGGAGGAATGCGTCAAAGAATTATCATTGCCATGGCCCTGGCCTGCTCTCCAGACATTATCCTGGCTGATGAACCTACCACAGCCTTAGATGTAACCATCCAGGCCCAGATACTTGAACTTTTGCGCGGACTGCAGGAACAAGGTAAAACCTCAACCATTGTTATTACTCATGATTTGGGTGTAGTAGCGCAACTCTGCAACGAAATGGCAGTTATGTATGCTGGACAAATAGTTGAACAGGGCAGCGTTGAACGAGTCCTGGATGATCCTGGACACCCTTACACAAAAGGACTGCTCAACTCACTTCCGCGCTTGGATTCCGACGAAAAACTCATGCCCATACCAGGAACCGTACCGGAAATATCAGCTCTGCCTTCAGGATGTTCTTTTCATCCAAGATGCCCCAGGAAGATGGATATCTGCTCTCAGCAGGAGCCACCGGCTATTCAAAGAAAGTCTTTAATCAGATGCTGGTTGTATCATGAGTAGAGCTTATCTTTCCCTGGAAAATATCACTAAATCTTATGCTGTCAAAACCGGAAGCTGGTTTAAGACAACAAACCTGATTAAAGCTGTGCATAATGTTTCCATGTCAGTGCAAAAAGGAGAAACCCTTGGTCTTGTGGGTGAGTCAGGTTGTGGCAAGTCAACTCTGGGCAAGATTGCGTGCGGATTGGAGGTACCCACATCCGGAGAAGTATTTTTAGACGGTCAGCGAATCAGTACATCCAGTGATCTTTTGAAAAGTAAGAAAATTCAGATGATTTTCCAGGATCCCTTTTCTTCCCTGAATCCCAGACAAAAAATCAAAAATATCATTTCTGAGCCTCTAAAAATTCACAAGGTCGGCACATATAAAGAGATAATGGATAAAACCCGGCACATTATGGACACAGTGGGCCTTTCCGCAAGCTTTATGAACCGCTATCCTCATGAATTCAGCGGCGGGCAAAGACAGAGAATCGCCATTGCCAGGGCCATCAGCCTTGATCCAGACATGGTCATCTGTGATGAACCTGTTTCCGCCTTAGATGTATCTGTTCAAGCCCAGATACTCAACCTTTTGCAAACCCTGCAGCATGAACTCAACCTGTCTTATCTATTCATTTCCCATGATCTTTCTGTGGTCAAATATTTGTGCACCAGAATCCTGGTCATGTATTTTGGCCAGTTGATGGAGGAAGCTGACAAGGATGATCTCTATAAAAATCCTTGTCATCCCTATACCCAGGCCCTGCTTGGTGCAGTGCCCGTGCCTGTGCCCGGCAAAAAAATCAAAAGCATGATGATCCAGGCTGATCCACCCAACCCTCTTAAGCCCCCGAGTGGCTGTCCCTTTCATCCCCGATGCCCAAAGCGCATTGACATCTGCTCTCAACATGATCCGGGTTGGACCAGAATATCATCTCACCACGCTGTAAGATGTTTTTTGTTCAAATCCACACCAGATCATAAGCAGGAAAAATCAATGCCATGACGGAAATTCTTCTCAATGCGGTTCTGAATCTGTTTGCTGTTCAGGCATCCTGTCTGCCTGAAGACAGGCGTGAAACAGTTAAAAAAAGCCTTGAACTCTACCTTCGCACACACCTGAAAATATGGAATATTGATGATTACGCATCTCTGTTCCAGGAAGCACTTGCTCTACAGGAATTAAGTGATCATTCCCAAAAAATTAAGCTGGCTCAAAGTATATCCTCTGGCATTGCCTCAAAAATGCCTCTTTTAGAACAGTATATCTTTCTTACCTGCTTTCTGCATCCAACCAGCCCTGACTTGGATGATCTTGAGGCTCAGTCCGTGAACAAAGCGGTGGCGGACAGTTTGAGTGTCAACAGGCAGCACGCAGATTTTATAAGCCTGCTGTATTCTTTTGGGCCGCCTGTTACATTTCTTCCATCCTGCCTGATAATCAAAGATGACAGTGATGATCTGATGGATGGTGCATCATCTCTTAAGATCACACGCCCCGATTTTCTGGGCTCTTTTACCTGCCTTTACCTTCAAGATGTGGACACAATATTTGTTTCGGCCCGACCAGGACCTTCCATAACTCTTGATTCCCGGCCCCTTCACCCTGACAGACCTCAAGTGCTAAGCTCGGGCGCTATATTGAGTGATTCCAGAGGCAATCGCATTTACTCCGGTGAGTTGCTGGCCCTTGTCAAAAACAGGGATCAAAATAATCAGCTGCACAAGCTCTGCTTTCAGGGACGTCAAATTAATTTTCGCTACCCAGGAAGCCAGAACGGTCTGCATAATTTCAGCTTTGATCTTACTGATGGAATGCTTGTGGGGGTCATGGGGGTCAGTGGTGCGGGTAAATCAACTCTGTTAAGTATCCTCAACGGACAGCTTAAGCCGGATTCAGGACAGTTGACAGTCAACGGAATTAATATGTCCCTGTCATCCCGGAAAATAGAAGGCGTTATGGGTTTTGTGCCTCAGGATGATCTGTTGTTTGAAGAACTGAGTGTGTTTGATAATTTATACTACAGCGCTTCATTATGTATGGCCAACTTGTCTGATAATGAGCGGAAAGCCACAGTGGACAATTTACTTGAAGAAATGCAACAGAGTGAAATTCGTGACCTCAAGGTTGGATCTCCTCTGGAAAAATCTATAAGCGGCGGTCAGCGCAAAAGGCTGAACATTGCTCTGGAACTTATTCGCGAACCCTCAGTTCTTCTTGTAGATGAACCTACTTCAGGTCTTTCCTCATCAGATTCAGAAAATGTCATGGCTTTGCTCAAGGCTCAAGCAGCCAAAGGCAAGCTGGTCATTGTTGTTATCCATCAGCCTTCTTCAAGAATATTCAGGCTGCTGGACAGACTATGGCTGCTGGACAAAGGCGGCAGGCCCATCTTCGATGGTAACCCTCTGGAAGCCATAGTCCATTTCCGTTCTCAGATTTTTCAGGCTGGAATGGATGAATATTCGTGTCCATCATGCGGCAATGTTAACCCCGAACAGATATTTGAGATAATTGAAGCCAGAAAGGTAGGCATGGATGGTCTGTATACCGAGGACCGCCTCGTAAAACCTGAGCAATGGCATGAACGCTACCTTCAGCATCAAAGGTCAAAAGCCAGTAATTTGCCCCCTGATCATAAACCTGAGTGCAATACAGTGGAACCGCGTCTCTGGCGTCCCGGATGGCTGGGACAGGCTAAAATATTTTTCATACGCACCCTTAAAGGACGTCTGGCCAACAGACAATATCTTCTGGTGAATGTTCTGGAACCCCCTGTGCTGGCCCTTCTTGCTGGTCTCATATCTTATGGAGCCTGGGGAGCTGATTATTCATTCATGGATAATCAAAACATTTCAACTTATTTTTTCATCAGCATAATCGTAGCCCTTTTTCTTGGCATGAGCGTCAGTGCCCAGGAAATTAATCGCGACCGTAAAATTCTAAAGCGCGAAGAGTTTCTGCATCTCAATTGGTCTGCCTATATATCGGCTAAAAGCGTTTATCTCCTCGCTGTAGCTGCTCTGCAGATGGCTTTATTCGTTTTGACAGGCAATACTCTGCTCAAAATTCCAGACATGCACCTTTCTACATGGCTGGTGCTATTCAGCTGTGCTGTGCCAGCCTGTATTCTTGGTTTAAATATATCTTCAGCTTTTAAATCAGTGGTTACCATTTATATTCTTATACCCTTGCTGCTGGTGCCCCAGATGATGCTTGGCGGAGCGGTCATTCCTCTTGACGATCTGCTGCATCGTAATGCCGGGCACCGCAATACCCCTCTCGTAGCCGATATGATGCCTTCTCGCTGGGGCTATGAAGCCCTTATTGTACGACAATACTTGAATAATGACTATATTTCACGATTCATGCCCTGGAGGCTGCAGGAAAGGCAGTTGCGCTATATCATTGACTATCACATCCCGGAAATGCGCGGTCTTATAGACTATCCCCTGCTCGAAGTGAATCAGGACAACCCTGATGAAATCAGGCAGCGTCTGACAGTCTTGGGCAGTGAAATTAAAGTTCTGGAACAGAAGGCTAACCTGGCTTCTCAAGTAGAGATTAAAGATCTTGAACCTGAAGTGTATAATGCTGAAACAGCAAATAAAGTCAGAACCTGGCTGCAGGAGGTATCCCAAATCCTTCGCAGAGATTTATCCCTGATCTGGGATAAGAGAATGGCCGTTGAAGAAGAACTGAGGCAGGAACTTGGAGAAAAAGGCCTTGATCTGCTCAAAACACAGAATTTTAACCGGGAAATTGCCGATCTTGTTAAAAACGTCAAATCCTTTGAGCAAGTTCGGCTCTCAGGAGAACGCCTTGTACAAGTGGCTGCTCCCATAGCCAAAATGCCGGATTCCAGTCTGGGGAAAGCTCATTTTTATTCTGGATGGAAACGCCTGGGACCAATAGAAATCTCAAGCTATGTATTTAATATTGCTGTTCTATGGATTATGGGGCTTGCACTGTTTATGGCACTTTATTATAAGATTTTTGCCAGAGTTGTTTCACTTCGCCTTTCTGGCTAAGAGATCATTACGCGTTTCTGAAAACTGTTGTTTGAGTAACTTACCGTTTCAACCTGTAGAAAAAACAAGAAATTGTTATCAGTTAATAGTTAATTGTTAATTGTTGAAGAACAAAAGCCTGAATTAACTGCCTTACACTGATAACAGATAACAAATAACAGATAACAGATAACTGGGTTGTGGGCACAGCCCGCATTAGTAATTTGTTACTACCTCAACATTAAATTAAGGAGCTAATATGAAACCATTCGTTGTGTCTGCCTTTATCTTTATACTTTTAGCATCCCCGGTCGTGCACTCGGCTGAATACCAGTCAGAGCTAAGCTACATTTCCAATCAGATCATCTCAAGAGTTGACGACGGAGATATCACTGAAATTCTTCAGCAATTTGATTTGTACAAGGAAGCAGGCCTTTCTTTTCAACCCGGGCTGACTGTCCCTAAATCAGTCAGAAACAAAGACAATGAAGAACTCGCGGTTCTGCTGGGTATGATTATGTTTGATGCCAATTACGCCATGGTTTTTGGCCGCATGGGAAATTCCATTGACAACAGAATGTTTGTCCGCACTGATTTATTACCCCGCCTGGATCAGGGCAGCAGGCTTGACCTTAACCCTGTCAGACAGGATCTACTTGAAAGACTCACTCGCGATCCCCAGGATGAAGAAGCCAGAAGACTGGTGAACGAGCATGTGGCCTCTCAGATTAGAAGCAATGCCGAGATTGCCGAAAACGACCTGGAAGTTATGCAGGTGCTTGTTTTTGCATATTATGGAGCTATTATTCAAGGTTTATACGTTGCCACCTCGCTGTCCATGAATCTGCCTGTAACCCCGGAAATTGAGGAACTTTTTGAATATCAGCTTATCAGGCTGCAATACCTTGATGAGCTCATTCATAACCTGCAGCACAGCCAGATTCGAGATGTTCTGGGTCAGGAAAAAATCTGTTCCATCATTGATCCCATCATTGAACGACTAATGGTAGCTCGTGGAGAACTCACTCCAGAGCTTATCAAGGATCTCAATGAGATTGCCACTCAGGCAAGATCCGAATATGTAGGGCATTAAAGGCTAAGTCTACAAATTTTCAAGTAACTACAATCGTTTTGCTAATAAAATCAGACAGTTACAATTTTCATATTTTTACTATTTTTGCTTACAAGTAACTAAAATCGAATATGTAATTAATTCAGAGTACTACGGAATTACCATAAAGATTGCTTCGGTCGCTTAGGCACCCTCGTGGTTGACAGATTTACAGCAACCACATCCCTGACAGCTCAGGTGTCATTGCGAGCGAGTCTTTTGACCCCGTTGAATACACGCAGTGAGGCGCAGCCATTCAACTGGGGCGAGCGCGGCAATCCTTGTTGCGAGCGAAGCGAAGCAATCTCGTGTTAAGGCTGTTTCAAGTTTTTAAGATTTTTACATATGATTGATTCTCAATTACCAGAAAAGTTCCGTCAAAGATGGGAACTTTGCGCCTGGCACAGCTTTCTGCCCGGAAGCTTACAGCCCGGAGGGGGACTGTCCCTCGCTGTGTAAATTTTTCCATTAAAACAAATCTCTACCAGGAACCAATGCAGTATCAATCTTTTTTATAGTA